>CAZZFT010000075.1:0-23319 GCA_964653555.1 uncultured Spirochaetales bacterium
GAAGCGTCCAGGCACGCCAAACCGCCGCGATGCCGCTGGAATATCGGCCCGCGGCAGGCTGACCTTTACCGGCCCCGGGGCGCCGGGGCGGCTGCGACGGCAGCCCGTGGTTGCTCCCGTCGCGCGTTCGGCGGCGCAGTGGGCGGTGCGTCCGTCGCGGCCGGAATCTTCCGTCCGGGCGGGATGCGGCCCGGCCCCGCGCCTCGCTCCGCTACCCCTCCGCCAGGCGGCGGCGGGCCTCCGCCACGTCGGCGGCGATCTGCTCGCGAAGGGCCGCCACGTCGGAGAACCTCCGCTCGTCGCGCAGCCGGATCGGGAAGGAGAGCTCGACGCGACGGCCGTAGAGGTCGCCGCTCCAGTCGATCACGTGGCTCTCGGCGAGCACCGCCGCGCCCTTCTTGAAGGTCGGGCGGAACCCCACGTTGGTCACCACCGGAAGTCGCGCGCCCGGCTCGGGTGTGCCGTCGTCCAGCAGGCGCAGATGGCCGGCGTACACCCCGGGAGCCGGCAGCACCTCGCTCTCCGGGTCGAGGTTGGCGGTCGGAAAGCCGAGGGTCCGGCCGCGCTCGTCGCCGCGCACCACGCTGCCGCGAACGGCGTAGGGGCGACCGAGCATGCGCGCCGCGATCTCGGGCAGACCGTCGGCCAGCAGGCGGCGGATCCGGGTCGAATTGACGTCCCCCTCATCCACGGTCACCTCCGGGATGATCGTCACGGCGAAGCCCAGCCGGGGACCGAGCTCGGTGAGCAGGCGCATCGAGCCGGCGCGGTCCCGGCCGAAGTGGAAGTCGTAGCCGACGTAGACCTCCACGGGCCGGATGCGGCGGTGCAGACACTCGCGGATGAAGACCTCCGGATCGGTGCGCGCGAACTCGAGGGTGAAGGGCTCCACGATCACCGCGTCCACCCCCTGCTGCTCGAGCAGCTCGATCTTCTGATCGAGGGTGGTGAGCAGGCCCGGCGCGGACTCTGGTCGCAGGACCTTCCGTGGATGCGGATCGAAGGTGTAGACGACCGCCTCGCCCTCCAGGACGGCCGCGCGCCCGACCACGGTCTTCAGGATCGCCTGGTGTCCCAGGTGGATCCCGTCGAAGTTTCCCACGGTCACTACGGGGCGCGTGAACGCCCCCGCCGCCTCGTCGCTGCCCTTCCAGACTCTCAAGGACGTCCAAGCCTCCGCTTCGGACAAACGATAGCCTCCCGCCCGTGCGCATCCTGTCGCGCTACTTCGCCGTCGGCTATCTCACCTACTACGCCGCGATCGTCGTCGTCTCGCTCCTGGTGATCGCCATCCTCGAGATGATGGTGAACTTCGATCACGTGATCGAGTACGGCGACGGGCTCCCGGGCGTCGTCGCCTACCTCTTCCTGCGCCTGCCCTCCTACTACCTGCCCTACCTGCTCCCCGTCGGCTCCTACGGCGCCGCGTTCCTGTGTCTGGGGCTGCCCGCGCGCTCGCTCGAGATCCTGGCGGCGAAGACCTGCGGCATCTCCCCCCGTCAGCTCGCCGTCCCGGTGATCGCGACCGCGGCGCTGCTCTCCATCGTCGCCCTGGTCCTGAACGAGACGATCGTGCTGGATGCCGCGCGTCGCTTCAAGCGCGACAGCGGGAAGAGCGAGCTCTATCAGTCCCACGGCGCCTTCTGGTCTCGACGCGGCGACACCCTCGTGCGCGTGGAGTCGGCCGATCGCGACAGCCGCACCCTCACGGGCGTATCGATCTACCAGCGGGACCGCGACGGCCATCTGGTCCGCAGCATCGACGCCGACCGCATCCAGATCGAGGACGGCGACTGGCACCTGGAGGGGGCCCGGTTCCGCGACTTCGACCCGGGCGATCCCGCGGCCGCGCCCCGCACCGAATGGCGGGAGACGGCCGATCTCGACCTCGGCAGCGCGGGCGACATGGCGCTGCTCGACGCCGACCCGCGCTCCCTCCCCCTGCTCCGGCTTCGGCGCTACATCGCCGACCTCCGGCGCGAGGGGCACGACACCACCCGCTACCGGGCGCTCTGGAACGCGCGCCTCGCCGACCCGCTGACGGTGCTGGTCTTCGCCGTGCTCGGCGCTCCGCTCGGCATGTCCGTCGAGCGCTCGCGCAGCCTGGCGGTGGCCGCGCTCCAGGGCGTGGCGCTGCTCGGGCTCTACTACGGTCTCCAGACCACCGCCACCGTGCTCGGCTCCGGCGGCGTCCCCCGCGCCGCGTCGGCGCCCTGGTGGGTGCTGGGGGCCTTCTCGGCCTTCGCGCTGTTGCGCCTGGCGCGCAGCGGACGCTGACGGCGCCTAACGCGTTTCCTTGGCACCGGCACCTTCCAGGTAACGGAAGAACTCGGCGTGGGGCGAGAGCATCATCGTCGTCTTGTCGTCGATCGTCTTGCGGTAGGCCTCGAGGCTGCGCACGAATCCGTAGAAATCGCGGTCCGCGTCGTACGCCTCGGCGTAGATGCGCGCCGCCTCCGCGTCCCCTTCGCCGCGGGTGATCTCGGCGTCGCGGCGCGCGTTCGCCACGATCACCCGAGCCTCCCGATCCGCCGCGGCCCGGATCCCGCGCGCCTGCTCTTCGCCCCGCGCCCGGTTCTTCTTCGCCAGGCGCTCGCGCTCGGTGGCCATCCGCGCGTAGACGGAGTCCTCCGCCCGGGCGGGAAGCTCGGTGCGGTTGATCCGCACGTCCTGCACCTCGATGCCGAAGTCGGCGAGTGCGTCGCGGGACTTCTTGGTGATCGACTCCATGATCGCGACCCGCTGGTCCTTGAGCACCTCGGCCAGGGTGTGGCGGCCGATCACCTCGCGGACGCTGTCCCGCACCACGCGGTCGATGCGCTGCTCCGCGGCGTGCAGCTGGCCCGGAAACGCCTCGAGGAATGCCCGGGGATCGTCGATCCGCCAGACGGTGTAGTTGTCGATCCGGAGCTGCTCGCCGTCCTTGGTCTGGATGTCCCGGGCGTCGGTGCTGTTGTAGAGCCAGCGACTGTCGTAGGGGCGCACCTCGTCGACGAAGGGGATCGCCCAGGAAAGACCCGGCTCGGTCACGCGCTGGACCTGGCTGAAGCGGAGGATCAGGTTCTGCTCTCCCTCGCGGGTGATCACGGCCGGCGGGATCCCCAGGTTCCCCGCGGCGACGATCCCCACGAACAGACCGCCGGCGATCAGGAGGAACAGGATCAGGCGCCTCATTGGGCGACCTTCCCGTCCCGTCCGAGGGGCAGGTAGGGGAGGACCGAGGTCGTCCCCGGCTCGATGATCACCTTCTCCACCTCCGGGAGCACCTCCTCCATCGTCTCCAGGTACAGGCGCTTGCGGGTCACCTCCGGTGCTTTGCGGTACTCCGCCACCAGCGCCGTGAAGCGTCCGGCCTCTCCCGTCGCCGCCGCGACCTTCGCCTCCCGGTAGCCCGCGGCGGACTCGGTGAGCTCGATCGCCTCGGCGCGCGCCCGCGGCAGCACCTCGTTCCGATAGCCCTCGGCCTCGTTCACGACCCGGTTCGCGTCCTGGTTGGCCGCGACGACGTCGTCGAAGGCCGCCCGCACCTCCTCCGGCGGCTGCACGTCCTGGAGCTCGACCGCCTGGATCTCGATCCCCGCCTCGTACTCGTTCAGGACGTTCTGGAGCAGCGTCGCGACGTCGGCGGTGAGGGCGGCGCGCCGCTCGCGCAACACGCCGTCCACCGTCATCCGGCCCACCACCTCGCGCATCGCGGCGGCGGAGGCGCTCCGCACCAGGCTCGAGAGGTCCGCCACCTTGTACAGCGCCGCGTAGGGATCGGAGATCTGGTACTGCACCGAGAAGCTCACGTGGACGATGTTGTTGTCGCTCGTCTGCATCGTCGACTCGCTCTCGGGTCGCTCCTTCTCGCCCTCGCCCGCCGCCTCCACCTCCGCGCGCCGGGCACCGCTCACCACGCCGAAGTCCTCGTTGCGCAGCTCCCCGACGTTGATCTTGCGGATCGTGACGATCGGCGGCGGCCACGTGAAGTGGAGTCCGTCCACAGCCACTGTGTCGACGTGCCGCCCGAAGCGCAGCAGGATCGCCGCCTGCCCGGGCTCGAGCGTGTAGGACCCGAGCCAGATGCCCACGCCGATCACACCCAGCACGATCAGGAGCAGCGTCGCCGTGCCCAGCGTGCGCGCGACCGAGCGCTTGACCTTCTGATCCGTGGTCAGGTTCTCTTCGCCCCCGGCCACACCTAGCCCTCCTGGGACGAGGTGTCGCGTTGCTTCTTGGCGACTTCGTAGAAGGGACGCAGGATGTCGATCGGGATCGGGAACAGCGTCGTCGAATTGTTCTCGGTCGCGATCTCGGCGAGCGTCTGCAGGTAGCGCAGCTGGAGCGCCGATTCCTGCGTGGCCAGCACCTTCGCCGCCTCGGCGAGCCGCTGCGCCGCCAGGAACTCACCCTCGGCGTGGATCACCTTCGAGCGCTTCTCACGCTCGGCCTCGGCCTGGCGCGCCATCGCCCGCTGCATCTCCACCGGCAGGTCGATCTGCTTCACCTCGACGGCGCGCACCTTCACGCCCCAGGGCTCGGTCTGGTCGTCGATGATCTCCTGGAGCTTCTGGTTGATCGCGTCGCGCTCGGCGAGCAGCTCGTCGAGCTCCGCCTGCCCGCACACGCTGCGCAGCGTCGTCTGCGCCAGCTGGGAGGTGCCGTAGAGGTAGTTCTCCACGGTGATCACCGACTTGTCGGGGTGTAACACGCGGAAGTAGAGAACCGCATTCACCTTCACGGAGACGTTGTCGCGCGTGATCACCTCCTGCGACGGCACGTCCATCACGATCTCGCGCAGGCTGATGCGGACCATCCGATCGATGAAGGGAATGATCCACTTGAGGCCCGCCGACTTCACCTCGCGGAAGCGCCCGAGGCGGAACACCACGCCCCGTTCGTACTCCTGGAGGATCCGCACCCCCAGGAAGAAGAGCACCGCAACGATGACCAGCCCGACCAGGATTCCGCTCATGTCGTTCCCCCCGTCCTGGCGCCCGACTCGGACGCCGGTCTCACGCGCAGTCGCAGCCCCTCGACCGCAACCACTTCCACGCGACCGCCGCGCGCGACGGCGCTGTCGCTCGTCGCCGTCCAGTACTCCCCGCGCACGAACACCTTGCCCTCCGGATCGAGGTCGTTGACGACGCGCGCCGTGGCGCCGATCAGCTCGTCGACCCCGGCCGTCTGGCGCATCAGCATCGTCCGACCGACGACGTAGATCACGCCGGCCGCGACCACCCCGAAGGCGGTGACCACCGGAACCAACACCTGCCAGAAGGAGATCGTGAGGTCGCTCACCTCGGGCACGTCGAACACCATCGTGCCCCCGAGCAGGATGCACACGAGCCCGGCCACCAGCAGCACGCCGAAGGAGGTCACGAACAGCTCGGCCACCACGAGTCCGAGCCCGAACAACAGCATCAACAGCCCCACCCAGGAGAAGGGCAGGATCTGGAAGGCGATGCCGGCGAGCACCAGGCACACCGCCCCGGCCACGCCGGGCACGATCACACCCGGATGGTTGAACTCGATGTAGAGACCCGCCAGGCCGGCCATCAGCAGGAGGAAGGCCACGCTCGGGTCGGCCAGCGTGTTGAACAGCCGCTCGAGCGGGGTCATCGCGATCCGGTGCACCGCCGCTCCCGCCAGGTGGAGCGTGCGCGTCTCGCCGTCGATCTCGACCTCGCGGCCCTCGAGCTTCTCGATCAGGTCGTCCGTGTCGGTCGCGACCAGGTCGATCACCCCGAGCTCCAGGGCCTCCTGCTGGGTGATCGCCTCCGCCTCCCGCACCGCCTTGGCGGCCCACTCCACGTTGCGCTTGCGCTCGCGGGCGATCGATTCGATGAACGCCGTGGTGAACTTCTCCGCCTTCTCCGCGCCGACGTCCGTGCGGCCGCCCTCCTCGTCGCGGCTTCCGCCCTCTCCGGAGGCGCCCACCGGCGAGGCGGCGCCGATGCTGGTGCCCGGCGCCATCGCGGCCACGTTGGCGGCCAGCGTCACGAACGCGCCCGCGGAGGCGGCCCAGGCGCCCTGAGGCGAGACGAAGACCACCACCGGCACCTTCGCAGCCAGCATCGCCTGCACGATGTCCTTGGTCGCGGAGAGCAGGCCACCGGGCGTGTCGAGCTCGATCAGCAGCGCCTCGGCGCCATCCGCCTCACTGCGGGCGATCGCCGCCTGGATGTAGCTGGAGGAGGCCGGATTGATCGATCCGTCGACGGTGATCACGTTGACGTGGGTGGCCTGGGCGATGCTGGCGCTCGCGATCACGGCGACCGCGGCAACGAGACCCGAGACGACTCTCACCCGCGATCCCCGAGCAGCTTCACCACGCGATCGAGCAGGCGGTCCGCCACCTCTTCCTTTCCCAGGAGCGGCAGCGACTCGACGTCGCCCGCGGGCCAGACGAAGTGCACCGCGTTGCGGTCGACGTCGAAGCCCGAATCGGGAGACGACACGTCGTTGGCGACCAGCAGGTCGCAGCCCTTGCGCGCGATCTTGCGCCGCGCGGCCTCGATCACGTCGTGACTCTCGGCGGCGAAGCCGACGACCACCCGCGACCCCTTCTCCCGGCACAGCTCCGCCAGGATGTCCGGGTTGCGCACGAGCTCCAGGGCGAGGCCAGCGTCCTCGGCCAGGTCCTCCTTGCGGATCTTGCGGGGAATCGCCTGCCTGGGGCGGAAGTCTGCGACCGCCGCCGCCTTCACCACGACGTCGACCTGGGGAAACTCCCGGAGGACCGCCTCTCGCATCTCGAGCGCGGTTCCCACCTCCACTCGGCGCACCCCGGAAGGCACCGGCAGCGCCGACGGACCGCTGACCAGCACCACCTCCGCCCCGCGACGCGCCGCCCGACGCGCGACGGCGTAGCCCATCTTCCCCGACGAGCGGTTGCCCAGGAAGCGCACCGCGTCGACCGGCTCCCGCGTGCCACCTGCCGTGACCAGCACGCGCACGCCGGCCAGGTCGTGGGGACCGAGCAGCTCCAGCGCCCGCTCGGCGATGCGAGCCGGGTCGCTCATCCGCCCCTCGCCCTCCCAGCCGCAGGCGAGCTCGCCCGCGTCGGGACCCACCCAGTGCGCTCCGCGCTCACTGAGCAGCGACGCGTTGCGGACGGTGGCCGGGTGACGCCACATGTTCACGTTCATCGCCGGCGCGAGCAGCAGGGGAGCTCGGGTCGCGAGGGCGATCGTCGTCACCAGGTCGTCGGCGAGACCCGACGCCAGGCGCGCCAGGGTGTGCGCCGTCGCCGGGGCGACCACCAGCAGGTCGGCCCAGTCGGCGAGCGCGATGTGGTCGATCTGCCCTTCCTCGGCGGCGTCGAACAGGTCGCGGCGGACGGCCTGGCCGGAGACGGTCTGGAGCGCCAGCGGGCTCACGAACTGGGCGGCTGCGCGCGTCATCGCACAGCGCACCGAGTGCCCCGCCCGCCTCAGCACGCGAACCAGCTCCGGCGTCTTGTAGGCCGCGATGCCGCCGGTCACCGCGAGGAGGATGCGCCGCTCTTCCACTCGCTCCCATCCTATCTATGGGTGTCGATGCGCGCGATTCGCCGAGCCGCCGCCTCGCGCACGGCCGAGGGGCTGCCCTCGAGCCACCCGGGTGTCGGGAAAGCGTCGGAGCGGCGCCAGGTTACACGAAAGCCGCCGGTTGTGCGCCCCGCTCGGGTCCCGCGCCTAGGCGAACCGCTCGCGGAGCTTCTTCGCGACCAGGGGCGGCACGAACTCGTCGACCTCGCGGCCGAAGCGGGTCAGCTCCTTCAGGCGCGAGGAGCTGACGTAGAAGTATTCCTGGCTCGGCATCATGAACAGCGTCTCGACGTCCGCGTACAGGTGCTTGTTCATCAACGCCATCTCGAACTCGTACTCGAAGTCGGACACGGCGCGCACCCCGCGCAGGATGGCGCGCGCGCCGATCTCCCGGGCGTAGTCCACGGTGAGCCCCTCGAAGGTCGACACCCTCAGCCCCGCGTACTCGTTCGCCACCGAGTGGAGCATCTCCAGCCGGTCCTCGAGCGGGAACGTGCCGCTCTTCTCCACGTTCACCGCCACCGCCAGCACGACCTCGTCGAACAACCGCATCGCACGCCGCGCGATGTCGAGGTGACCATTGGTCACCGGATCGAAGCTGGCGGGGAAGAGCGCGATCCGTGCCTCGCTCATGCGTGCGGTTCTCCATCGAGTCCGGGGGACCCCGTCTCCGAGCTCGTCGCCCGCTCGAACCACTCGAGCGTCGTGTCTCCGTAGCGCCGCGCATCGCGGGACACCAGCCCCTCGATCGAGGCCACAGGATGACGTCGACCCCGCTCCACCACCACCACCGCTCCGGGCGCGAGAAGCTCGCCGGCGGCGAGCCGCGCCAAGGGACCCGCGACGTCGGCGTCGTCGTAGGGCGGATCGGCCAGGACCAGATCGAAGCGCTCCCGCTCCCGACCGAGTCGGCGCAGTACCGAGCGGACGTCACCACGCAGCACGCGGGTGCGATCGCGCAGGTCGAGCGCAACCAGGTTGCGACGCAGCACCGCGATCGGGGCGGCGCCGCGCTCGACGAACACGGCGCGTTCGGCCCCCCGGGAAAGAGCTTCGATGCCCAGCGCGCCGGTTCCTGCATAGAGATCGAGCACGTGCGCACCGGCGAGATCGTGCAGCCGGGCGAAGAGCGCCTCGCGTACCCGATCCGAAGTCGGTCGCACGCCGGCCGGAGGCGACGCCAGTCGCCGGCCGCCCAGCTCACCACCTGTGACGCGCATCACGTCGGAGTCCGGCTCCCGGGAACTTCGCCGGCCGAAGGTACGAGGCAGGTCGACGCGATGCTCGTGCCGACACCGATCGGGATACCCGATCTTGCCGGGTGGGCGCCCACTGCTACGCTCCGCGCCCCGCCGATGTGTAGCGGGCCCCGTACCGTCGCTCGACTCGACCGCTTCCTCCCGAGTCGCTCGTTCCACCGCCAAGGGCGACGAGCGGACTTCTCAGCCGGGATGAAGTCGCTCGGGCCGAGGAAGAGAACGCGACGCGAATCCTGCGGTCGCGCGAAACAGGAGAACCTCCGAATGGCTACCGCCACGGTAGAGCGCATGAAGCGAAAGCTTTCCGATCGCATCGCCCAGGTGCGAGGTGATCGATCGCAGCGTCAGTTCGCCCGTGATCTCGGTGTCTTCCAGCAGAACGTCAACCGCTACGAGAGCGGCACGACGCCCCACACGGACTTCTTGATCACGCTCGCGATGAAGGAGGGTGTGTCGCTCGACTGGCTGCTGCTCGGCCGCGGCAAGATGCGCCGCGGGGGCCGCTCCTAGCTCGGGCGCGGGGCCCGTCTTCGCCCGGCTTCGCCCCGCCGCGTGTCGGCCGACTCTCGCGTTGGCCCCCTTGCGACCGGCGGCTGCCGGGTCCGCTCGACCCCAAGGGGAGATCCGAGCCCTTCTGCGGTGAACCCGGTGACCCCAACCGAGGGAAGCTCGCTTCCCTCCGTTTCCGGTCCCCGCGGCCGTCCTGCGGCTTCAGGAATCGGCAGGGATCGGGGGCAAATCGGCGCGCGATCGGGCTACTCTGGGGCGCCCACCGTTCCAGGCACGGGGCTTGCTTTGGGCCATGGACATCGCGTCCCGGAGGAACGATCCGCGTGCATGTCCTCGCCATCCTGACCCTGGTGCTCTCGGCTGCCGACCACTGGACCACCTATCTGTGCCTGCGCGCGCCGGTGTCGGGCTGGCAGGTGGCCGAGGCGAACCCGCTCGCGGACTGGCTGTTCAGCTCCTTCGGCCTGGTGCCCGGTCTGCTGATCGACAGCGGCATCACCATCGCCGCCGTCCTGTTCCTGCTCACGACGACCCAGATCCCCAACCTCACCAAGGGGCTCTTCTTCGGGCTCGTGATCACCGGAACCAGCGTCGCGGTCTACAACAACTGGCTGGCGATCACGGCGCTCGGTCTGTCGCCGCTGGGGATCGCGTGATGGGCGCCCGTAAGGGTCTCGTCCTGACCCTGGTCGCACTGGCCCTGTACTCGCTCTCGTGCGCGGTGGTCCCGGTCGCCGTCCACTTCGAGGTGCCCCCCTCCCCGCTCGCGGCGGCCGACGCGCCCGAGGCCGAAGACCCCGCCATGGCGGCGGTGCTGGCCCACCTGCAGCGCTTCCAGGCGCGCTCGGGCCTGACCGACGCCGAGCTGAGCGAGCTCGCCCAGGTGATCGTCACGGAGTCGCGACGCCACCAACTGGACCCGGCGCTCGTGCTCGCCGTGATGTACGTCGAGAGCCGCTTCGACACCTTCGCGGTCTCCTCCAAGGACGCCCTCGGCCTGATGCAGATCCTGCCCGCGACGGGCGCCTGGCTGGCACCGAGCGCGGGCGTCGACTGGCGGGGCCCGCAGACGCTGTTCGATCCAATTTCGAACGTCCGCCTGGGGGTGGCCTACCTGCGCCACCTCACCGACCGCTACGACGGCAGCGTGCGAACGGCCCTGGTGGCCTACAACTGGGGTCCGGGCCGGATCGACGGCTTCCTGCGCGCCGGCCGACCGCTTCCGCCCGAGTATGCCCAGATGGTGCTCGCCGCGTACCAGCCTTCCTCGTAGTCCGGGGAGTCGGCCTCAGGAATCGACCAGCGCGGCGGCGAAGGCGTCCACGGCGTCCATCGCGTCCGACGCGCTGCCGCGGAATCCGTTGACCAGGATCGAGAACACCGCGTCGCGGCCGTCGGCGCGCTTGGCCAGGCCCGAGAGCGCGGTCACGCGCGTCAGCAGGCCCGTCTTCGCCCGCAGGCTCGAGCCCGCCTGCTCGGCGCGCTTCGCCAGGGTGCCGTCGGTGCCGCCGATCGGAAGGCCGGACACGAACTCGGGCCCGAAGCCGAACGAGCGCGCCGACTCGCGCAGGACCGCGACCAGCAGGCGCGGCGTCGCGCGGTCGTCGTAGGAGAGACCGGAGCCGTCCACCTGGACCAGGCCCGCCGTCGGCAGACCGAGCGCCTCCAGCTCCCGCCGCACGACGGCGGTTCCGGCGGGCCAGGTTCCCGGCGGCCCGTTCTGCGCGACGGCCAGCGACTTGATCAGCGCCTCTCCGATCGGGTTGCTGCTGTACTTGAGGAAGCGCAGCACGATGTCGGAGACCGGCCTTCCCTCGAAGCGCAGCAGCGGAGCCGCTTCCGGCGGGACGTAGGCGCGGCGGGTTCCCCCGGCGACCGGGATCCCGAGCCCCTCGAGCTGCATCCGCAGCACGCTCGCGGCGTAGCCCGCCGGGTCGAGCACGCTGCGCTGGAAGGTGCGCTCCGCACCTCGCGGCCAGGTTCCGCCGACCACCACCTCCTCGCCCTCGGGCATCGCGCGATGGTCGACCACCAGCTTACGCGACGCTCCCGTGCGGCCCCGGTTGGCGATCTGGAAGTACGAGACCGGCGGGTCGATCGCGATCCGGAGCGGGTCGCCGTTCGCGGCGCCGCCCTTCACGACCACCGCGTAGGCGCCGTAGTTCACCATCAGCGCCCCGATCGGCGCGTGGTACGCGCGAGCCGAGGTCGGCTGCCAGCTCGGATGCCAGCGCTCGCCGTCGAACAGAGCGTCATCGACCACGATGTCGCCGCGCACCCGGCGCAGCCCCTGGCGTCGCAGGTCTGCCGCGAGGCGCCAGAGGTCCTCGGAGGTGAGGCCCGGATCGCCTCCGCCCTGCACGTAGAGCGAGCCGACGGCGCCCTCGGCGTCGAGCGGCGCGTCGGCGTAGATCTGGGTCGTGAAGGTATGGGAGGGTCCGAAGACGCGCAGCGAGGCGAGGGCGGTCAGCAGCTTCAGGTTCGACGCCGGCAGGAGCGCCCGGTCGGCATCGTGCTCGAAGAGCACGCCGCCGTCCTCCTCGTCGACCACCAGGGCGGCCACGCGCGCGCCGCGCAGCGCCGGGACCTCGAGCACGTGGGCGAGCGTCTTCGCGAGGGCGGCGTCGCGCGAGTCCTGCGGAGTCGGAGCGCCCTCGTCGCCCGGCGCGTCGGCCGCCCCGGCGCGGACTCCGGCGACGAGCGCCGCGACCGCGAGCCCCGTCGCGAGCGCACTCGCGAGTCGGCGCGAAGCCCGCGATCCGATCCGCCGGAATCCCATGGTCCGATCCCCCCCGCTGCCGCCGCCGGACTGCCGCGCCGCCACCACCGAGCGCGCGCGGCTCGACGGAAGGCAACAGGCAAAGCGACCGCGCGCCGATGAATGCATCGAATCGGGGGGATTGACGCGGGGCAGCTTATCCCCGAGCTTGCGCCCGAGCAATCGAAGGCGCTACGGGGGGTGGTGCGCCCATGCTCAACGCCATCTGGCTCGGCCTGGTGCTGGTGGCGGTCGTGTATGCGGCCTTCACCGGAAAGATGGAAGCCGTCTCGGCCGCCGCCTTCGACAGCGCGGAGTCCGCGGTCGGGCTGGTGATCCGGCTCACCGGCTTCATGATCTTCATGCTCGGCCTGATGCGCGTCGCCCGCGACGGCGGACTGCTGGCGGCGATCGCGCGCGGGCTCGCGCCGCTGCTGCGGCGTCTGTTCCCCGGAGTGCCGCCCGATCACCCGGCGATGGGCGCGATGGTGATGAACATCGCCTCGAACGTCCTCGGTCTCGGCAACGCCGCGACGCCCTTCGGGCTCAAGGCGATGGTGGAGCTGAACCGTCTGAACCCGCATCCCGGCGTGGCCACGGATCCGATGATCCTGTTCCTCGCGATCAACACCTCGGCCGTGACCCTGATGGCCCCGACCGGCACGATGGCCGTCCGCGCGGCCGCCGGCTCCGCCGCGCCCGGCGCGATCTGGGTGCCGACGCTGATCGCCACCACCTGCTCGACCCTGGCGGCGGTCACCGCCTACGCGCTGCTGCGCAGACGCGCGCGCTACGCCGCGCGCCCGCTGCCCGACGCGGGCGGCGCCGAGCCCGAGGAGGTCTTCCCGATCGAGGAGTCGCCGCCTCCCGACCCCGTGACGAGCCCCACGCGCAGCGCGCTGGCGATCGGCGTCGCCCTCGCGCTGGGTGTGGCGGTCGTTTGGGAGCTGCTCAGCCCGGGCGAAGGCCGGTCTACCGGCGACGCGGCGAGCGAGGTCGCCGTGCACTGGCTGATCCCGTTGCTGATCGCGGCGCTGGTCCTGATCGGGCTGCGGGGCGGAGTCCGGATCTACGAGTCGATGGTGGCGGGAGCGCGCGAGGGCCTGGAGGTCGTGGTCCGGATCGTTCCCTACCTGGTCGTCATCCTGGTGGCGGTCGGCATGTTCCGCGCCTCGGGTGCCCTCGACCTGCTGATCCGGGTCCTCGACCCCGTGACCAGCCTGGTCGGCTTTCCCGCCCAGGCGCTGCCGATGGCGCTGCTGCGGCCGCTCTCCGGCTCCGGCGCCCTCGCGGTGATGGCCGAGATCCTGGAGAGTCAGGGTCCCGACAGCTTCGTGGGAATGCTCGTGAGCACGCTCCAGGGATCGACCGAGACCACCTTCTACGTGCTGACCGTCTACGCCGGCGCCGCGGGGATCCGCGACCTCCGCTTCGCACTGCCCGCCTGCCTGATCGGAGATCTCGCGGGGGCGATCGGCGCCACCGCCGCGTGTCACCTCTTCTTCGGGTAGTCCGGTGACGTCTCCGGACCTGGATCTCGACTCGCGCATCCGCGCGCTGTGCCGCGACGCCGGTCTCGAGGCGACCCGCGTCGAGTGGCTGCCCGCGGACCTCTCGCTGCGCCGCTTTGCTCGCGTGCACACCACCTCGCGCGACACGCCCACGCTGGTGGCGCGGGTGGAGAGCGCAGAAGATCCGGCAGGCCGGCCCGCGGGCGTGGCGCCCGAGCCGGCCCTCGAGCCGATCCGGGCGCTGCTCGAGGCGAACGGCCTGCCCGTGCCGCGCCGCTTCGGCGGCGATGCGGCCCAGGGGATCGACCTGATCGAGGACGTGGGCGACCTGTCGCTGCGGGTCGCGTCCGGGCGCCTGCCACCCGCGGAGCGCCGGGCGCTGCACCGCGAGACTTGCGAGTGGCTGCCGAGGCTCCAGCGGATCGCGCCGGTCCCGGGAATCGCCGCCTTCACCCGCGAGCTCGATGCGCCGCTGTTCGCCTACAAGGCCGACCTGGTGATCCGGCACGGGCTGCCGGCGCGCGGGCGCGCCACCTCGCCCGCCGAGGCGGACGCGGTGCGTTCGGCCTTTGCGCGGATCGCCGCCGAGCACGCGCGGGGGCCGCGACGGCTCGCCCACCGCGACCTCCAGAGCGCAAACGTGTTCGTGCGCCCGGGCGCTGCCCCCGGCGCGCGCCTGCGCTGGATCGATCTCCAGGGGGCGTTCCTGGCCGCGCCCGAGTACGACCTCGTGTGCCTGCTGCGGGACTCCTACGTGGAGCTGCCCGAGGAGGAGATCGCGGAGCACGTCGCAGCCGTGCGCCCGCTCCTCCCGGACGCTCCCGACGCTGAGACGTTCGCCCGCCGCTTCGACCTGCTGACGCTCACCCGCAAGGGCAAGGACCACGCCCGCTTCCTCTACGCCGCGCGGGAGCGCGGCGATCGGCGCTTCCTCGCCCATGTCCCGCTCACCGTCCGGCACCTGCGCGGCGCCGCCGAACGCAGCGCCGCCCGCGACCCGGGCCTCATCGACCTGGCCTCCCTGATCCACGAGCTTCCGGAGCAGCCATGCGCGCGATGATCGTGGCAGCGGGGCACGGGACCCGCCTGCGACCGCTCACCGACTGGCTGCCGAAGCCCGCGGTGCCCGTGCGCGGGCTTCCGCTCGTCGCCTATCAGCTCGCCCTGCTGGCTCATCACGGGGCGAAGCAGGTGGTGATCAACACCCACCATCTCGCGGACCGGCTGGAGGAGGTGGCCCGACGCCACTGTCCGCTCGGCCTAACACTGTGCTTCTCGCGCGAAGAGCGGCTGCTGGACACGGGCGGAGGCATCCGGCGCGTCGCCGCCTTCCTGGGTGCGAGTGACCCGAGCCTGCTGGTCGGCGGCGACATGATCCTCGACGCCGACCTGGGCGAGCTGCTGCGGTGCCACCGGGAGTCCGGGGCCGCGGTCAGCCTGCTCCTGCGCGAGGACCCGCGCGAGGCGGAGTTCGGCAGCATCGGGGTCGACCGGGAGGGCGTGGTCTGCCGGATCGGCTCCCGCTTCCGCTTCGGCGACCCGGCCGCCGAGGTCCGGCGCGGCGTCTACGTCTGGGCGAACGCCGTATCGACCCGGGCGCTGGAGGCCCTCCCGGACCGCGAGGTCTTCGGCCACTTCGACCACTGGCTCGCGCCCCGGCTCGCAGCGGGCGCCCGCGACGTGCGCGGCGTCTTCCTGCCCTGCTCCTGGGAGCCGGTCGGGACCCTCGCCGAGTACCTCGCCGTCAATCGGCGGGCGGTGCCGCTGTCCTACCTCGACGCGGACGCGGCGGCGCGCGCGGCCGGCACCCGCTTCCAGGGCGAGACCGTCATCGGCGCTGGCGCGACGATCGGAGCCGGAGCTAGTCTGGAACGGGTCGTGGTGTGGGAAGGCGAGCGCGTACCCGACGGCTTCTCGGCGCACGACGGCGTGTTCGCGGGGGGCCGGTTCCACCCGGTTCCGGGTTCGGCGGACACCGAGTGAACCCTCCCCCGGAAGGCGGCGCCGGCAGACCGTGAGCGAGGTGATCTTCGTCGGTACGAGCGACGCCTTCGGCGCCGGGGGCCGGCGTCAGTCGGCGATCGTGCTGCGCACCTCCTCCGGCACCGCCCTGCTCGACTGCGGCGCGACCACCGGCAGCGGCCTCAACGAGATGGGGATCGCGATCGACGAGATCGACGCGATCCTGATCTCGCACTTCCACGGCGACCACTTCGGCGGTATCCCGCTGCTGCTGCTGGCCGCGCTCTACGAGGATCGGCGACGGCGTCCGCTGGTGATCGCCGGCCCGCCGGCGATCGAGGCGCGGGTGCGGGACCTCGCCTCCGCGATGGGCCACGGCCTCGACGGTCGCGAGTGGACGTTCCCGATCCGCTTCGAAGAGCTGCCCGCCGGAAGCCGCCGCGAAGTGGGCCCGGTGCGCGTGCGCAGCTTCGAGACCCACCACTCACCCGACGCGGTGCCCCACGGCATGGTGATCGACGCCGGCGGCGCCCGGATCGCCTACTCCGGAGACACGGGTTGGTTCGACGCCTTGCCGGAGCAGGTCGCCGGCAGCGATCTCTTCATCTGCGAGTGCACCTACCGCCGGAGCGGCTTCGAGTACCATCTCTCCCTCGAGGAGCTCGTCGAACGCCGCTCGCTCTTCGACTGCGGTCGCATGGTGATCACCCATCTCGGCGAGGATATGTCGGGGCGCCGCGCGAGCTGCGACTTCGAGGCCGCCGACGACGGCCTGAAGATCCGGATCTGACGCGAGCGCCCGCACGGCGCGCGCAGCGACGCGAGGCCGAGCCCGGATCGAGGAGAATGGGGTCCTCGCGCCGGCCAGACACCGCGCCGCTCCCGCCGATGCGCTCTCCTCAGCGGAGCCGCAGCCCCGGTCGACCCGGCACGATCTCCCCCAGCACGCACTCGTGCGCTGCGCCCGTCGTGCGCGGCAGGTGATTCGGCAGACCCAGCAGCGCCTGGCGACCCATCAGGGCGAACGCCATTGCCTCGACCGCGTCGGGCGGAACGCCGCACGCCTCCGTCGTCTCCACCGCTGCTCCGGGCACCGCCGCAGCGATCGCGGTCAGCAGCGCCGGGTTCCGCGCCCCGCCCCCGCTCACCAGGACCCGCGCGATCCGCCCGGCGGCACCGAGATGCTCGCGACAGGCGTGACCGACCGCTTCGGCCGTGAAGCCGACCAGCGTCGCCAGGAGATCGTCCAGAGAGCGCTCCTCCCAGCGGACGATCAGCGCCTCGGCCTCGGCCGTCCCGTAGCGCTCGCGTCCAGTCGACTTCGGCGGCGGCGCGCGCAGGAAGTCGTCGTCGAGCAGCTCGGCGAGCAGCGCGGCGTCCACTGCGCCGCGGCGGGCGCGCGCTCCGCCCGCGTCCATCCGCTCGGCGCCCCGCGTCGCCAGCGAGACGACGCCGTCGAGCAACGCGTTCGCCGGGCCGACGTCGAAGGCCAGCACGTCGCCGGGACCCGCGCCCGCCGGCAGCCAGGTCACGTTGGCGATGCCGCCCAGATTGAGGGCGACGCGGTTCTCGACGGGATCGGCGAAGGCGACGTAGTGGAAGAAGGGGGCGAGCGGCGCGCCTTCGCCGCCGGCTGCCACGTCGCGCGCCCGGAAGTCGGCCACCGTCGTCACGCCGGTGCGCTCGGCGATCCGCGACGGGTCGCCGATCTGGATCGTGGCGCGCAGCTCCGGGTGGTGCGCCACCGTCTGGCCGTGCGAGGCGATCGCATCGATGGCGTCGAGAGCCAGGCCCGCCTGCTCCGCCACCGCCTGCGCCGCCTCGGCGAAGCGCTCGCCCAGCGCCACGTCCAGGGCCGCCAGCTCGCGAAGGGCGTCGCCGGGCGCGCAGCGACCGGCCGCCAGCCTGTGGATCCGCTGCTGGAGGGGCGTGGGAAACGGCTCCTCCCGGTACGCGAGGAGCCGGAACGGACGCGGCGCCTCACCCTCGGGCCACTCCACGACCGCGGCGTCCACGCCGTCGGCGGAGGTGCCCGACATCAACCCGATCACGCGCATGCGGCGCAACGTACCCGATTGACACTCGATTCCACCGCGGCGATCATCGCCGCCCGGTCCGGCCACGGCCGGGGCTCTTTCCCTTCGTCCGCCCCGCTCCCCTCTCTCCCTCCGCGACTCGAACCCCCGCGCCCGGAGCTCCCGATGAACGACTCGTCTCGCACCCAGGGTGGCCTGATCTGTGTCGGCGTGGTGGTCCTCGCCGCGCTGTTCCTGCTGGGCCTGCTCCAGCAGAGCTACTGGGCGCTCGCGATCCCGGTCGCCGTGCTGGTGTCCTTCGTGCTCGGCCTGGTCTTCTGGGTGGGCTACACGATCGCCACGATCCGGGTCGAGCCCGAGCACGACGCCCCGATCGCCACGCCTCCCCCTTCCGAGGCCGAGGGCGCGCCCGGGCCGACCGCCTAGTGCGCATCGCGCTGCTCACCTATCGCGGCAACATGTTCTGCGGCGGGCAGGGCATCTACGCCGCCTACCTGGCCCGCGAGTGGAAACGCGCCGGTCACGACGTCCACGTGATCGCCGGCCCGCCCCTCCCCGAGATCGGCCCCGACATTCCGCTGCACGTCATCCCGAACGACAACGTGTTCGGCGTCGAGCATCCGGACTGGGCGCGCCGCGACAACCCGTTCTCGCTGCTGCGGCCGCTCTCGCTCTGGGAGCTCGGTGTGTCGCGCGTCGGCGTCTTCCCGGAGATGCAGACCTTCTCGCTGCGCCTGCTCCTGCGCTGGCGCCAGCTCCAGGCGAAGCACCGCTTCGACGTGGTCTTCGACAACCAGTGCCTCGCCTGGGGACTGCTCGGAATCCGCGCGACGGGCGTCCCGGTCGTCTCGGTGATCCACCACCCGCTGCACATCGATCGCGAGGCGGACTTCGCGATCGACCCGAAGCTGGTGAAGAAGATCCGGCGCACGCTCTACTTCCCGCTGTTCATGCAGCAGCGCGTCGCTCCGCGCCTGGACCGGATCGTGACGGTCAGCGAGGCCTCCCGGGCCGAGATCCAGCGCTACTTCGGGATTCCCGAGAAGGAGGTCCGGGTCGTCTACAACGGCACCGACAGCAAGCTGTTCCGGCCCGTCGAGGTGCCGAAGCAGGCCGACCTGCTGTTCGTGGGGCGCACCGAGGACCGCAAGAAGGGTGTCGGCACCCTGCTCGAGGCGATGCGACACCTCCCCGACACGACGCTGAAGATCGTCGACGGGCGGATTCCGGACGACGGCCTGGTGATGCGCTACCTGCGCCGCACCGGGATCGGCGAGCGCGTGATCCTGCAGCGGCGCATGCTCGAGATCGAGGAGCTGGTGCGGGAGTACTCCACCGCGCGCGCCGCGGTCGTGCCTTCCTTCTTCGAGGGCTTCGGTTTCCCCGCCAGCGAGGCCATGGCCTGTGGGCTGCCGGTGATCGCCAACGCCGCGGGCGCGCTGCCCGAGGTGGTCGGGAGCGACGGGCACAGCGGTCGGCTGGTCCCGCCGCGCGACCCGCTCGCGATGGCCGCGGCGATCCGCGAGGTGCTGGCCGAGCCCGGTCGGGCGGAGCGCATGGGCCGCGCCGCGCGCGCGCGCGTGGAGCGGCTGTTCCGCTGGGATCGGGCCGCGGCCGAGCTGATCGGGGTGTTCGAGGAGACCCTCCATGCTGCTCACCGTCGATCTCGAGCGGCTTAGGATCCGATCCGGCGAACGCCTGCTCGACGCCGGCTGCGGCGAGGGGCGACACTGCTTCGGCGCGCTCGAGCGCGGTGCCGAGGTGGTCGGGCTCGACCTCGACCGGGCCTCGCTGCGCGCGGCGGCGGGCGGACTGCGCCGGCGGGGGGAGGAGCTCGGCCGGCTCGGCGCCATGCTCCAGGGCGACACCTTCGCCCTGCCCTTCCGGGACGGCACCTTCGACAAGGTGATCTGCTCCGAGGTGATGGAGCACGTGCACGACTTCACGGGCGCGGCGCGCGAGCTCGCTCGCGTGCTGCGCCCGGGCGGGCTGGCCGCGGTGACGATCCCCACCGCCACGAGCGAGCACCTCTATCTGCGCGTGGGAGACGACTATTTCGAATCACCGGGCGGCCACATCCGCATCTTCCGCCCGCGCGAGCTCGCCCGCGGCCTCGCCCGCGCCGGCTTCGCCACCCGGGGCGTAGGCTTCGCCCACGCCCTGCACACGCCCTACTGGGTGCTGCGCTCGGTGGTCGGTCTGCCGCACGCCGACGAGAGTCGCTGGGTCCGCGCCTACCGGCTGTTCCTGATCCGGGCGACCGCCTCGCCTGCGCTCACCTGGCTGGAGAACGCCCTCAACTACTTCTGTCCGAAGAGCGTGATCCTCTACGCCGAGAAGGAACGGGGCGCGCGGCCGGCTGCGCGAAGCGCATGACACCGCGCCCGCTGCGCATCGCATTCGTCGCCTACCGCGGCAACATGCGCTGCGGCGGCCAGGGCGTCTACCTGTGGTTCCTCGCCCGGGAGCTCGCGCGCCTGGGCCATCGGGTGGACGTCTGGGTCGGCCCGCCCTACCCCGACCCGATGCCCTTCGCGCGGCGGGTGACCCCGCTGCGCAACCAGCAGTACTGGGCGGGCTGGTTCTCGCGCGACCGGCGCGTCCTGATCCCCGATCCGCCGAGCCGCCTGCTGCACCCCCTCGAGTTCTACGAGCTGGGTGCCAGCCGCCTCGGCTTCCTGCCCGAGCTCTCCGCCTTCAGCTGGCGGGCACTGCGCAGCGTCGCCGACGCCCTGCGCGCCGGGGAGCGCTACGACTTGGTGCACGACGTGCAGTGCCTGGGCTGGGGTCTGCTCGGCCTGCGCGCTCTCGGCCTGCCGCTGGTGAGCACCGTTCACCATCCGCTCACCGTCGATCGGCGCACGTCCTTCCTGCGCGACCGGGGTCTGCGCGACGCACTCGGCACGATGACCTTCTACCCCGTCGGCATGCAGTCCTTCGTCGCGCGGCGCGTCGACCGCGTGTTCACCTCTTCGGCCGTCAGCGCGCAGCAGATCGAGAGCGACTTCGGCGTCTCTCGCGAGCGGATCCGGATGGTCGCCAACGGCGTCGACACCGAGCTGTTCCGGCCCGACCCCGCCGTCGCGCGCGACCCGGACGAGGTGCTGTGCGTAGGTCGCGCGAGCGACCCGAACAAGGGGATCGCGCTGCTGGTGGAGGCGATCGCCAAGCTGCCGCCGCCGACGCGGCTGGTGCTGGTGGACGACCCCCATCCCGACAACCCCGCGCGCCAGCGCGCGCGCGCCCTCGGCGTCGCCGACCGGGTCGAGATCCTGGGACGCGTGCCCGTGGAGACCCTGGTGGCCCGCTACCGCCGGGCGGCCCTGGTCGCGGTTCCCTCGCTCTTCGAGGGCTTCGGCCTGCCCGCGGCGGAGGCGATGGCGTGCGCCACCCCGGTCGTGGCCAGCGCGGCCGGCGCGCTGCCCGAGGTGATCGCGGCGGGCGGCGGCGGAATCCTGGTCCAGCCGGGCTCGGCCGAGGCCCTCGCCCGCGGAATCGCCGGTCTGCTCGCCCAGCCCCACGCCCGCGCCGAGCTCGGCGCCCAGGGGCGCAAGGGCGTGCTGGCGGCCTACTCCTGGCCGAGCGTGGCGGCGCGCACCGCGGCGGTCTACGAGGAGCTGGTCGCCGAGCGCCGCGGGCGCCCGACCAGGACCACGACGTCCGCCCCGGCCGGCCAGCGGCGCGCCACGGCCCCCGCCGACTCGAGCACCCGCTGAGCCCAGCGCCGCGGCAGACGACCCACCCAGCGGGACCAGCCCGGGAGTCCCCAGCCCAGCGATACCCCCTCGACGTGTTCGAGGACCAGACTCTCCTGCGCCTGCTCCCGCATCAGCGCGAGCTCGTAGCGCGTGAAGTGGTCGTGGGGCACGTCGTAGTGACGGCGTCCGCGCGGCAGCAAGCGGCCCAGGACGCGCTCGCGGAATCGGTCGAGCGCGCGCGCGATCCGACACGACAGGGAGTCGAAGTTCGCGATCGCCAGCACCACCCGGCCGTCGCTCCGGGTGACGCGCGCCATCTCTGCGATCGCCTCGCCGGGTGTGTCGAAGTGGTCGATCGCCCCCTTGCAGAACACCGCGTCGAAGCTGCCCGAGGCGAAGGGCAGCCCGTCGGCCCAGCCGCGCACGTGGTGCAGGCGCGAGCCGGCGACCTCGCCGTCCTGGAGCCGGGCCAGTGCGGACATCCGACCCGAGGGCTCGGCCGCGACGACCCACGCGCCGCGCGCCGCCACCGCCCGCGCGTCCTGACCGAAGCCGCTCGCCACGTCGAGCACGCGACGGCCCGGCGCCCCGCTCGTCTGGACCAGGGTGCGCTCGGTCATCTGCTCGAACAGATAGTCGCTGTCGAGACTGGTCGACGTGGGAATCACGTCGCGCATGTCCCGGTCGAGGTCGACGACTCGCATCGCCGGGACGGTAGCGTCCGGCTCGCGCCCGACACTTCCTCCGCGCGCGGAGCGTCCGGGCGGCTCCAGCAGCCTTCCCCAGGGCGGGCCGGTATGATCGGTAGCGTGGCGGAAGGGGTCGCGACGGCAGGAGCGCAGGAGACCAGATCCGCGCGGGAGGCCGAGGCGAGCAGCCTCGGCGCGGGGCTCGACCGGCTCGCCCCGTTCCGCTTCACGTTCCTGGCGATCTTCGCGTTCATGGCCCTCTACATCCTCACGATCGAGGGCGTCGAGACGGCTCTGAACCACTCCTTCCGCAACGCGGTCGAGCGAGCCACCCGGGTGAACCCGGCGGACGGGCCGATCGTCACCCAGATCCAGAACCGCGTGTCGGAGCTGGTCCAGGGGTCGCCCTGGGTGCGCTACGGCGGCATCCGGGTCAACGTGACCGTGCTCGGCGCAGACGGACAGACACCGCTCTATGTCGGGGGCGGGAAGGTGCTACCGCCGCCCCCCGAGCGAAGCCTCGACGGCGTGATGCGCGAGTGGATGGAGCTCTTGCCGGCCATCTCGGACGTCGTCGTCTCCGTGCCGCCCGGATCGATGCTGTCGACCGGGATCTTCGTGGCCTACGGCGCCGTGCTGCTCCAGGGCCTGTTCTTCTATCACCGGCGCCAGAATCGCCTGGAGCGGGAGCGGCTCGAAGCCGCGGTCTCCGCTCGCGACCTGTCGGCGCACCGCGCGCGCTCGATCGAGGAGGAGCTGCGGAAAGTCCGCGAACGGCTCTCGGAGGTCGAGCCCGCCGAACAGACGCGCGCGCTCGAGATCCATCGTCTGGAGCACGAGCGCGCCGAGCTGCACACGAAGCTGCGCGAGCTGGCCGAGCGCGAAGCCCTGCTGCGCGCGAACGCCTCGCGCGCCGGCGAGCTCGAGGAGGAGCGCCAGGCCCTCGAGGAGCTGCTCGAGGAGGCCCTCGAGGACGTGTCGCAGAAGGAAGGCGAGATCGCGTCGCTGCGGGATCGCCTGAAGAACGAGGCGCGGCTCCAGACCGCGCAGTCGAAGGGACGTTCCCGGGAGGCCGAACGCGTCGCCAAGCGCCTGAACACGCTCTACAAGAACCTCTCCGTCGACGACCGCGCGATCGCGGATCTCGTGGGCCTGGGTGACGAGTCCCAGAAGCTGCGCGCGGAGGAGGCGCTCAAGCGCCTCGACGGCGACCCCGACACCGCCGCGGTGCGCCGCAAGGTGGGCGGCCTGCCGCCACATCTGGCGATCTTCGAGCTCGGCTTCGCAGGCAAGGGACGGATCTACTACACGCGCGACGAGCGCGGCGGCTACCGGGTGCTGGCGATCGGCGGCAAGGCCACCCAGAAGCAGGACCTGGAGTA
>CAZZFT010000076.1:0-23067 GCA_964653555.1 uncultured Spirochaetales bacterium
CTGCTCTGGCCCGACACCTTCAACAACTACCTCCACCCCGACGTCGCTCGGGCCGCGCTGCGCGTGCTCGAGGACGCCGACTGTCGGGTCGAGCTGCCGCCCCGCCCGCTCTGCTGCGGCCGCCCCCTCTACGACTGGGGGATGCTCGACCTGGCGAAGCGCCTCTGGCACCAGATCCTCGACACCCTGCGCCCGGCGATCCGCGCCGGCGTGCCGGTGGTGGGGCTCGAACCGAGCTGCGTGGCTGCCTTCCGGGACGAGCTGGTGAACCTCTTCCCCCACGACGAGGACGCCCGACGACTCGCGAAGCAGACCTTCCTGCTGAGCGAGTGGCTCGAGAAGATCGACTACCGCCCGCCGCAGCTCGCGGGGCGCGCCCTGGTCCAGGGCCACTGCCACCACCGCTCGGTGATCCACATGGACGCCGAGGAGGCGGTGCTGCGGCGGCTCGGTCTCGACTTCGAGTTGCTCGACTCGGGCTGCTGCGGCATGGCCGGCGCCTTCGGCTTCGACCGCCGCCACTACGACGTCTCGATGGCCTGCGGCGAGCGCGTGCTGCTGCCGGCGGTGCGTGAGGCCGGCGACGAGGTGCTGGTGGTGGCCGACGGCTTCAGCTGCCGCGAGCAGATCGCCCAGGGCGCCGGCCGCCGGGCACGCCACCTGGCCGAGGTCATCTGCGAGGCGATAGACGCGGCGGGATCCGGGGAGGGCGGCGGTCGGCCCTCCTGACGCCAGGCCTGGAGAGCGCCGATGCAGTCGATTGCTGTGCTCGGGTGGGCAGCGGCGCTAGTTCGGGACATCGCTTGTGATTCGTCTTGGGCCGAAGTACAGTTTTCACTTCGCCGCTATGGTTGAACCGCCACCAAGCTGGATCGCCATTGCCATGGCCCCAGAAAGGCGCCTCGTGGGTTTCGAAGATCCCCGAGGCCGCCGAGTTCGTTCACCGGACGCGCGAGACGCTTCCTACGCAGTGACGTGGTTCGGGTATACGCTTGTTGCCCGAACCACGAACCCCGATCTTTGCGGTGTCGCCATCGACCTCGGATCCAAAGCGAACCGCGAGGCGATTCGCGAAGCTCTCGTCCAGCTGCTCCTCCAGCGAAGTCTGATCGAGACCAGCCGCGAGGTTCGAGTTCGCCGTCTTGCACGTCTTGCAAAGCGCCCTCCGGAGGAACCGGTGCAGAGAGTGGCGCTCCACACCGCCATCGCCATCGGAGACGTCGATGCGATCGCCGCTGCGATCGACCCCTTGCGCGCCGGAAAGGCGCAGGTTGAGCTGCTCAAGGATCTGACTCGTCACTGCTGCACAGGTGCGGCGCAGATGATCGGCGGTGATCTTCCGATGGAAGTCGAAGAAACGTGGCCCGCGTTCGCCGCGCTCTTCAAGAGAGCGCGGCGTTTCAAGCTCTGGCCCGCGGACGTCTGAAAGCCACTTCGCACGCTCTTCGGCTCTGCGTGACCACGGCGTCGTCGTGCACCCGCCCAACCATTCTCGTGTGAGATTCCGAGCGGATCGGCGAGGCTGCGCGACCAGGAGAGCAACGCGCCCCACCGCTGCCGCTTCCGGCACAACTCTTGCGTACCCGTCGCGTAGTTCAGGGCCGGCCAGGGCCGTGCCGCGACGGGAGGATCGGTGGAGGTCCGCGAACTTCTGAGGGGTAGACGCACAGCATGCGGCGCCGACGATGACTTGGAAAGCGTCGCCGTCACGCTGCGGGGATCCCGCGACGGGCGGATCGCGATCGTCAGCGATCTCCGCTCGATGCGCTTCCTGGCGGAGCTCCGTCTTTGCGACATCGAGTCCGCGGTGGGTGAATGTCCGGAGAGCGTCTACGAGTTGCGGGCAGCGGATCTGGCGCGCGAAGCGTCCGTGTGCCGGCTCCGGGACACGCCCGAGGCGGCCCTTGCCGTAATGCGCGCGTGCGCTTCGCGCACCCTCTACGTGGTGGATGAAGACGACCGCTTCCAGGGCTACATCACCTACGAAGACGTCTACCGGCACAGCGATGCGGTCGCTCGGGCGGAGAACCGCCGTTCCGCCCCCCCGCTCGCGGGACGCGGGTGACCGGCCCGGCGCGGGAGCTTCTCGGGAGATTCTGGGTCTTCTCGGAACGGTTTCTACAACCTGCCCGGGCCAGCGCGCTCGCCCAGGATGTCTCCATGGCGCTCGGGACCCCGGCACGACTCTTGCTTCAGAAGCAGACCGTGAGCTGGAACGTCAACCAAGCGGAACGCAGTAGCTCCGGGCGCGTCGTGGTGATCACGGGTGCCTCGGCGGGAGTGGGTCGAGCAACAGCGCGGCGTTTCGGCGCCCAGGGCGCGCGCGTGTGTCTGGTCGCACGAGGGAAAGACGGCTTGGAGGCCGCCGCCCGCGAGATCGAGCAGGCGGGAGGCACGGCCATCGTGTGCCCGGCAGACGTATCCGATTCCGACCAGGTCGAGCGAGTCGCGGAGACCGCAGAGCGCCAGCTCGGACCCATCGATGTCTGGGTGAACGACGCGATGGTGACCGTCATGTCGACGATCGCGGAAAGCACCGCGGAAGACTTCCGCCGCGTGACCGAGGTAACCTACCTCGGGGCCGTAAACGGGACGCTCTCGGCACTGCAACGAATGCGCCCTCGCAATCAGGGCACGATCGTCCAGGTCGGTTCGGCCCTCGCCTACCGCGCGATCCCGCTGCAGAGCGCCTATTGTGCCGCAAAGCATGCTCTGCGCGGCTTCACCGACTCGCTACGCACCGAGCTGCTCCACGAGAATTCCCGGGTCCACGTCACGATGGTCCAGCTCCCGGCCCTCAACACTCCCCAGTTCGAGTGGAGCAAGATCCGATTCGATCACCATCCTCAGCCAGTTCCGCCCATCTACCAGCCCGAGGTGGCCGCCGAGGCGATCGTGTTAGCGGCCGGCGCTCGCCGCCGCGAGGTGTGGGTCGGCGCCTGGAACGAGGCGCTCATTTTCGGCAACAAGCTGGCTCCGAGCGTCGGCGATCGCTATCTGGCGCGCACCGGCTTCGCCTCCCAGTTCACCGATGAGCCCGTCGACTCGGACCGGCCGAACAACCTCTACCACCCGCTGCCGGGCGACCACGGCGCCCGCGGCGCCTTCGACGAGCGCGCTCGGACGTTCAGCCCTCAGCTATGGCTCTCCATGCACCGCGGTGGCGTCACGCTTACGCTGGCCTGCGTCGTGGCTACCGCGGCTCTGCTGCTGCGGGCGATCGCCTGAGCCGATCATCGACACGACACTTGCTGAGGAGGTGGTGGCCTTCCTGGCCTGCGACCACGCGAAGCTCACGGGCGATGTGGGTGTATCTGCCTAGCCACCTCGGGACCGGGGGCGATCCAGCTGCTGAACGGCTTCTACGACGCGAAGCTCGACCACCAGCCTGCCGTAGCGATCATCGGGCCGTAGCGATCGTCGGGCAGCAGTCGCGCACCGCGTTGAGCGGGAGTCAGCAGCAGGAGGTGGATCTCCAGACGCTGTTCAAGGATGTGGCGTACGAGTACGTCCATACGGTAATGACGCCGACGCAGCTTCCGGTGATTGTGGACCGCGCGGTCCGCATCGCCCGGGCCGAGCGCACCGTCACACGCTTGATCCTTCCCCACGACGTGCAAGAGGCGGATGCGATCGAGACCCCGCTCCACGGAGATGAAGATCACCCCGGCCGGCACGGGCTACCCACTGCAGACCCTGACGCCCAGGGGAAGAGATCAAGCACGGCATCGCTGTACGGGCACGGCCCTTGCTCCCTCTCTGTGAATGCGACTTCATCCGATCGACGACGACGTGAAGGATCTCCGCTTCTTCGAACGAGGAGCGTCGCTGCATAGCGTGACTCTCCAAGTTCCAGTCGAGCGCTCACCCACCGAGCTGCCGGCGCAGCGTGACGGATCGACGAGAGTGCTGCGAAGCGCGTGGCTGCCCGCGACTGCGACGAGGACGTTCTGGACGACCTCGCCTCGCTCGTGTTGCGCCCGCGCGCGCGGGCGACGTAAGGGTCGTGGAGGAAGGCGGGGCGCCCAACGGAAGAGTCTGCTGCGCGGAGCTGCGCTGCGAGAATCCACCTCCGGTCGATTGTGCAAACTACATGCAGCCCACCGAAACCTGCGACCATCGAGCGCTTGATATTCGACGACGCTCTCGACGTTCTCAGATTTATCGGGCGTATCGGGCGTCTGCAGGACGGCGGGACTGAACTCGGAGGAGTGCAATCGCGGGACCGCGCGGTGCAACGGCACGGACCGTGCACTGGACTCTCACTTTGGAACGAATCGAGGAGAAACCGAAATGACACGTGAGACCAACACGAAGGACGTCGCCGCCCTGTTCACCCAAGCCCTCAACGTGATGAACGGAGCCTTGGCGCGACACAAGGACGAGGTGCCCTACAAGCAGATCGCCGAGCTGAGTGCAAAGCTGATCGACGGTCGCAACATCGGCGTTGCCGTATACGACAACGATGCGAAGAACCCCTTCGACTACTACACCATCCGCTTCGAGAAGGATGCCTTCCAGCTGGTGTCCCGCGGTAAGCAAGAACCCGAGATCAGCTGGAAGGTATCGCGCGACTACCTCGAGAAGGTGGTCGAAAACAGCGACGAATACCTCGAGCACCCGGCAAAGCTCGACTGGGACTGGCTGAAGAGCCGCCTGAAGCTCTGAGAACCTCCCGAGGAGCGACGGGCGGAGGCCACTGGCCTCCGCCCGATCGATCGCCCTTCGCCGAAGTCTCTCGAGCGCGATCCGTCGAGAGGTTTCGAAGTTCGCTCGGAATCAGCGGTAGAGCTTGATTACCGGGTCGGCCTCGAGCTCCCGGCCCTCAAAGAACTTCTGGTTCACTCTACGGCTCATCGGGAAGCGACTCGCGCAGCTGGTGGATCACCCACCGAGCCGTGGGGTTGCTGGTGACATTCCAGTGAAGGATCCGCCTTCGCCCATGGTCGATGGCAAGCCAGACGTAGAGCAGCTGGAACCGGACGGTCGGAACCACGACGAAGTCCATCCCGGCAATCAGGTCGCGGTGGTTCCGCAGAAACGTGATCCAACGTTGCTGGGAACCCGGCTCGGGCTCGGGCCTCCTCGGGCCTCGGTAGGTACCCGGCGAGCGTAGACCGCGAGCTGCTGGCGAAGGGCGAGCTCGACGAGAGTCTGGTCTTGCCGGCTGCGGAGCAGAGCGGCGCAGCTTCGGAGGATCGAGATCCAGAGAGTGATCACCGCCCGCAACATCGAGGCCATTCTCAGGGAAACGGCCGGGCAAGAGGAGACTGAACCTCGTGGGAGGCCCGGCCTATGCTCTGGAAACGAGTACGATTCTCGATCCGAAAAACCGAGCCGAGTCAGCTAGGACAGATATCGAGAACGCACACGTGCAGGACCGCTTGCGGCTCGAGCTCCGGGGCAATGCAGCGTCGATTGGGATTGTATCCCCTCGGCATTCGCGCGTATGATCGGCGCGCTCTCCGGGTTCGACTGGCTCTTCTGGCGACTTGTCATGCTTCGTCCAGGACGAATCGGAAGCAACAGGACGGCACACACATCGTTGATCCCGGAGAGTTTCACAGATGAGTTCCCGAATCGTCGCCATCCTGGTCGCATTCCCGCTCTGCGCTGCCTCGCTTCCGGCCTCCTCCCAAGAGACGTGTGGGGTCGCCGTGACGTCGTGCCGGAACGAGCTCTTCGCGGTCGGTGACATCGCCGCGGCCGACGATGCCTGCGCCGCCGCGGTCGCGGGAAGCCCGAACGACGGCTGCGCGCGCATCCTCCGCGGAGCCACGCGCATCCTGCGCGTCTTCGGAGAGAACGTCAACGGGCCGGATCCCGGTACCTTCACCGATAGCGTCAAAGAGATGATGGACCGATTCGGTGTGACTCCAGGCGGCCGCGACCTCTATGCGTTCTCCGCGTCGCTCCCGCACGATCTCGAAGACGAGATCGATCTTCCCGCTAATTCGCCCGACGGCTCCGATGTCCAGGAAGCGGCCTCCGGGCTGCTCTTGCCCGCGATCGACGCCTCGATTACCGACCTGCAAGCGGTGCCGGCCAACACCGTCCTCGTGCTGCAGCAGAGCGAGCTGGAGGTCATCGGGACGGCCACGGCGGTGCGGGCTCTGCTCGGGCTCGAGATCGAGGTCGACTACGGCGATGCGAAGCTCATGGAGGCTGCTCTCCATCTCTGGCGATCGCAGCTGCTCCAGTCCGCCGCGTTGAACACGGGGATCGACCTCGACTCGTATACGCCGATCCTGTCTCCGATTCCGATCCAGACGAGCGTGGTCGACGCACACCCTTCCCTCGTGACGCTGCTTCCGGGTAGCGGGAGTGCGTTGGCGGAGGCGAACGTCTCGAACCGCGCCGCCATCGACGCCTACCTCGCCGCCTCGGCGTCCATCCGGTCCGAGGTCGACGACCAGACCAACGACCTCTTCACGATCGAGCCCACCCAGCTGGTGCTGGAGAGCGAATTCCGCATGCACCTCGCCTCTCTCCGAAGCTCTCTCGACGGCCCGACGAGCGTGTTGAACCAGGGCACCTCCACCATCGACGAGGCGACCATCCTCGAGGCACTCAACACGATGCTCGGGACGAGCTTCGGCTCCGAGGGGGCGACCCTGGATCTGGGCCTCTTTTACGACGTCGATCCCTTCGACGTGCGCGACGTGCTGCCCGAGTTCGACGCGGTCAACGCGGTTCAGGACGGGAGCTTCCCGGATCCCACCTTCCGCGGCGTGCTGCTGCCCGAGCCGTCTCTCCCCGGCCAGCTCGTCGCCGCGGTCGCGGCGCTCGCGATGCTACGGCGTCGCCGGGGCGGGCGGAGCCGCTGAGGCCAAGGGGCGTCGAGGAGCCTCGGGTTCCAGTGCGCCGATCGCAGCCATGCGAAACACCGAATCTCCCTCGGCCTCGGTCCGGGCCCCGTCGGCCAGAAGCGAGTACCCCCCCCTCACCGCCAGACGCGCCCCCTCGAGGAGCGCCGCGCGCCGGGCCTGCAGCTCCTGACCGGTGAAGGTCTCGACCCGGACCCCACCGCGCAGATCGAGGTGTCCGCTGCCATCCGCCTCCGCGGTGTGCGCATGGATCCTGAATCGAGAGGCTCCCCCGTCGACCACGTCGAGCAAGAACGGAGCGATCGAGACCCGGTTGTCGAAGCTGCCGGCGCGGATTACCGGACGGACGGCATCGTTCCAGGCCGGGTCGAACCCACAGGCCTCCTCCGCCGTCGAGAGACGGCACGGCCTGGAGCTCAAGTCGATCCGGATCGAGCCCTCTGCGACCCGGAGCTCGCGCAGGAATGCGACCGAGAGGAACCCGAAGGAACGCTTGCGCCAGACCATCTCTTGCGCCCTCAAGCGAACCGACGAGCCGTCCCTGGCGAGCGAGCCCATGTCAACTCCTTCGAGCCGGAGGAGATCGGAAGGCGGTGCCCCGGCAGGCGACTCGGACGGCCCCGACGGTCGATCGTCAGCGCAGCCGGTGGCCAAGACCATCGCGATGCCCAGCGCCCTGCCGAGTGCCTTCCGCATACGCGCGTGGAGTCGTCGCGGAGCGGCTCTACTTCCGCCGCCTTGGCCTTGTGCCACCGAGACAATGACTTCCCTGATCCGCTCGAAGAAATCCCTGTTCATGCGCGCGCATTTCCCTGTTTCCGGATCCAGGGAAATCTCGTGCCAAGAGCGAGAATCGGCGCCATATCCACCGAATGATCGCCAGCGCCCGCTCTAAAGTCGAAGGAAATTCCTGTATTTTCCCTGTTATACAGGGATTCAAGGGCCGGAGACGGGTTCGCTCCCGACTCCCTCCACCGCCAATCGGTCTGCGGGTGGAGCCTCGCTCTGGGAGAGAGCGCAGAGCCGCCGGGAGAAAACGCGAGCAGAATCAGCCAGAACGGATATCGAGAACGGACCCTTGGCGAGGGCTCGTGCGCTACTTCGCGCTGTTCGTGATCGATCTCAAGGCCCGCAGGGTGGAGATTGCCGGAATCTCGAAGTCCCCGGATGGCATGGGGATGAGCCAGTTCGCTCAGAACCTCGCCTCCTGCCACGTATATCGATGGTGAAGATCGCCGATCCGCGGCAAAGCTGAATTCTCGGGTCGGTCCAGCTCCCGGACTGAGATCGCGAATCGTACCGTCCTAACGCGCTCAGCCGGCCGTACCCTTGCGCGCCCGCCCCGCTTCGAACGACGAGAGGTCATCGCGGTCGACTCGCGACCGGTACTCCGCGAAGTTGTGGGGCCACTGTGTGACGATGCGGCCCGATTCGGTGCGGTAGTACCCGTTGCATGCGGCCTGCAGGACGTCGATGCCCGCGAGCTCCTCCTGCAGGATGGCGTTGAACGCGTCCATGACCTCGCGGCGGACGTCGATCCAGTCGTGACCCGAGGCGGCCATGGCGTCGATCAGGCGCATGAGATAGTCGACCTGGTACTCGAGCATCAGGATGATCGAGTTTCCGCCGTTGGTGTTGGGCCCGTAGAGCATGAACAGGTTGGGGAAGCCGCTCGTGGTGACGCCGAAGTATGCCTCGGCACCCTCCAACCAGGCCTCGCGGATCCGCCGGCGGTCGCGACCCGTGAGATCGATCGCGCTCACGTAGTCTCGCGTCTCGAAGCCCGTGGCGAGGATGATCGTGTCGACGGCTCGCGCAGATCCGTCCGAGGTCACTACGGCGTCCTCGGTGATCCTCTCGATCTGATCGACGACGAGCTCCACGTTCGACCGGTTGAAGGTCTGCAGGTAGTCGTTCGAGAACAGCGGCCGCTTGCACCCGAAAGGGTGGTCCGGCGTAAGTCGCTCCCGCACCACCCGGTCCTCGACCACCTGCAGTGCAGTCCGCCCCACCTCCTCGGCACGACGGAAGGGTTCGCTCTGGGTATAGGTCAGCGCGATCTCGACCTGCTCGAACAGCTTCTGGCGTCGTTCCGCCATCAGCTCTGGATGGCTGCGGAACGCCTCCATCTGCTCGCGGGAGTACGGCGTGTCGTCCTTGGGCAGGACCCAGTTGGCCGTGCGCTGGAACACGTGGAGCTGCGAGACCTGCTTGGCGATTTCCGGAACGAACTGCACCGCGCTCGCGGCACTGCCGATCACCGCGACGCGCTCTCCCGCGAGATCGTGGCCGTGATCCCACTGCGCGGAGTGGAACCGGTGACCCCGGAAGGTCTTGAGGCCGGGGATATCGGGGACCGCGATCTCTCCGAACATCCCCACCGCACCGATCACGAACTGGGCCTCGACCTCTGCGCCCGAGTCGAGGACGAGCTGCCATCGCGCTCGTTCCTCGTCCCAGCGCCCGGTGGCGACGCCGCTGCCGAGCCGCAGGTGCTCGTCGAGCCGGTGCTCGCGCGCCACCCGCTCCAAGTATCGCTGGATCTCGGGCTGGGGCGCATACGGGCGTGTCCAGTCGGGATTCGGTGCGAACGAGAAGCAGTACAAATGGGACGCGATGTCGCACGCCGCGCCCGGGTACGTGTTGCGATACCAGGTGCCGCCGACGCGAGCCTCCCGCTCGAAGATCAGGAAATCCTTCCGACCGGACTCGCGCAGCCGGATCCCGGCGCAGATCCCCCCCGCACCCGCTCCGATGATCGCGAACCTGGTGCACGTCCGTTCCGGCACGTCGATACGCCTCGGTTCCCGACTGTGATGAGCAGCGCAGTCGACCCTCGTTCCACACGGATGAAGTGCTCCAGCGAGGTCATCCCTTCTCTTCCAGGGGTCCGGAATCTCGCTCCCGCGTGACATTGCTGCATCATGGGCTCTAGATAGTATGGTACCATACTATTCTCTGCCGCGTCCCGGCCGGTGGTTCTCGGATTCTTGGAGATTCCTGGAGAGTGGCATGCAATCGATAAGCGGGACCCGCGATACCTCGTCGACCGTCGGACTCTCCGTCGAAGTCTCTGCGACGCCGGTCGATGCCAGTGCGCGTACTCCCGGCAACTCATGAGCCGGGTGTCGATGGGATCGAGGATCTCGACGAGCTTCGAAAACGGTACTGGGACTTGGGATCGGAATCCGACGTGACGGCGCCCGCCCACCCGAGCCACGAACTCGACGCTCCGCCTTGGCTTCGCGTCGAGTCCACCTTGATGGCGACCGCTCGCGCGATCCGCTTTGCCTACAACGCTCGTCTTGCCGACCTCGGCCTGACCCTCACTCAGGCGAGTGTCCTCGTCTTCCTGAACGACTCGGGGCCCCTGCGCCAGGCTCAACTCGCCGAGAAGCTCGGCGTGGGGCGCGCGGCGATGGGCACGACGATCGACTGGCTCGAACGCCATGCATTCGTAGAGCGCCAGATCGACCCGACCGACGGACGCGCCTGGCGCATCCTGACGACTCCGAAGGGAAAGGATCTGGTCGAGCCCATCACGCAGATCGATCTGGAGCTCCGCACGGACCTTCGGCGTGGCATCTCGAGAGAGGATCGCCAGGTTCTCGCGAAGCTTCTCCTGCAGATGCAGTGGAACCTGGCCCGGATCGCTTCGGCGCCGCCGCGCGATCGATGACCTGCGAGCGATCCCGGTCGATCCCGCGCGGCACGATGTACCCAGACGTGGGACGAGAAGGAGAGAAACAGATGCGGATCCGATTCGACGACCAGGTCGCGATCGTTACCGGTAGCGGTGGTGGCCTGGGCAAGAGCTACGCCCTCGAGCTCGCGCGTCGTGGCGCAAGGGTCGTCGTCAACGACCTCGGAGGCGCGCCGGACGGCGCGGGTCGATCGACCCGGTTTGCCGATCAGACCGTCAAGGAGATCTCCGATTCAGGCGGCCAGGCCGTCGCCAGCTACGACACTGTCGCGACCCTGGAAGGGGGCGAGGCCATCGTGAAGGCTGCACTCGACTCCTTCGGGCGGGTCGACATCGTCATCAACAACGCAGGGATCCTACGAGACAAGACGTTTCCCAAGCTTCAGGCAGAGGAGCTGGATGCCGTCCTCGATGTCCACCTCAAAGGTGCCTTCCACGTTTCACAACCGGCTTACCGCGCGATGAAGGAGCAGGGATATGGTCGGTTCCTCTTCACTGCTTCCGCCGCGGGGCTCTTCGGAAACTTCGGACAGACGAACTACGGAGCCGCGAAGATGGGGCTCGTCGGTCTGTCCAACGTCCTCGCAATCGAGGGCAGTAAGCATGGGATCGCATCGAACGTGATCGCGCCGATCGCGAACACGCGACTGACAGAAACCATCCTCGGAGGCATGGCCGCGAGGCTCGCGCCCGGTTTCGTAACCCCACTCGCCCTCTACCTGGTTTCCAGGGAGAGCACGGTCACTCGGGAGATCTACTCGGCGGGAGGAGGACGCTATGCACGTGTCTTCATCGGCCTTACGAAAGGATGGCAGTCACCGGAAGTTCCCCCCATCGAGGAGATCGCGAAGAACATCGACGCCATCCGGCATGAGGACGGCTACGTCGTGCCCGAGTCCGCGGTGGACGAATTGAAGCAGCTCGGCCGCACCCTCTGAACCGGCGCGGCAGCCACACCTCGGAGCGGGATCCCTGGTTTCTCGCAGTGGACGGCCCTCGTCGTTGCCGGAGGCGGTGATATCGGCGCAGCAAATCGACGCACTCCCGCCCGCAGATGATAGAGTACTCATCAAGGAGACATCCTCAGTGACCGCACCCGCGACACTCCTCGGCGAAATCCCCGTGATCGACACCGACGCCCACATCATCGAGCCGCCGGATCTCTGGTCGGCCCGCATGCCGAAGAAGTGGGTGGATCGGGCGCCCAAGCCCGCCACGGACGAGAACGGCCAGACGCGCTGGCGCGTCGGCGACACTTGGCTCAGCACGGTCGGCTTCTACGGCTGGGCGGGCTGGCGCGACTTCATGCCAAACATGCCGGCCGAGTACTCGGACCTCGAGCCCGGCGCACTCCACTCCAAGGAGCGCCTCACGCGGATGGACGATCTCGGTATCTGGGCACAGGTCCTCTATCCGAACATCGTCGGCTTCGAATCCGCGACCATCATGAAGCTCGATCCTCCGCTGGCCCTGGCCTGCATTCGAACCTACAACGATTGGTTGATCGAATACTGCGAAGCGGACCCCAAGCGCTTCATCCCGATCGCGATGGTTCCCTTCTGGGACATCGACGCTGCGGTCCAGGAGATGCGCCGTTGCGTGGATCTTGGCCATCGGGGGATCCTCTTCGGAAATCGCTACGAGAGCGTCGGCCTTCCGGTCTTCACGGAACGCCATTGGGACCCGATCTACGCTGCCGCTCAGGAGATGGACCTCGCCGTCAACTTCCACGTCGCGTTCCAGGCCACTGCAGAGACGGCAGCCGGATTCATGCGGTCGTCCATGCGGAACTTCGACGGCAGGCAATCGGCGCTCGGAACGAGCCTCTCGCTCATGTCGAACTACGAGACCATCGCCCGGCTCGTCTGCAGCGACGTGTGCGAGCGCTTTCCACGCCTCAACTTCGTGTCGGTGGAGAGCGGATTTGGCTATGTGCCCTACCTCCTCGAGGTGCTGGATTGGCACTGGAAGGGCTATGGCGTGGTCCGCGACCGTCCCATGCTTCCGAGCGAGTACTTCCGGCGTCAGGTCTACGGATCCCTCTGGTTCGAAACGACTACGCTCCCACTGCTCGAGGTCTACCCCGACAACTTCATGTTCGAGACCGACTATCCGCACCCGACGAGCTTGTCGCCGGGGCCGGCCTCCCACGCGGACAGGCCCTCCGACCACATTCAGAAGAATTGGCAGAAGGTGCCTCTGGAGATCGCGAGGAAGGTGCTCCACGAGAACGCCGCGCGCGTGTATCGCTGGAATGGATGAGGTAGGGGGCAGCACCGTGACCCTCGCGGCTCGGATCGACGCGACGAAGTGGGCGCTCGCGGCAGGACGCGACGTTCCCTGGCTGCTCAGCCAGTGGGTCGAGCGCGCTCCCGACAAACCCTTCCTGGTTTGGGAGCCATTCTCCGGGTCGCCACGGACGTGGAGCTACCGGGAGTTCGCTGCAGCCATCGACGCGGTGGCCGCTGCCCTGCACGCGCGCGGAGTGGTCCGAGGCGAGCGGGTTCTACTCCACCTGGAAAACTGCCCCGAATTCCCGATCAGCTGGTTCGCCTGCGCAAAGCTCGGGGCGGTCGCCGTGTCGACCAACACGCGCTCGGTGGCGCGGGATCTCGAGTACTTTTCGGACCACGCGGAGGTGGTGTGCGCGATCACGCAGCCTCGATTCGCGAAGCTGGTCCACGAGTCCGCACCGCACCTGCGCTTCCTCGCGGTGACCGAGGACGACGCTGGCGAGCCGAGTGGCAACTCCCTTCCGGTTGAGCATGTTCCCTTCGCCGACCTTCTGGCCGAAACGGCGACCGTGCCAGAGCGCCCCGTCGATCCGATGGCGGACCTCGGCATCCAGTACACGTCGGGTACGACTTCGCGCCCGAAGGCGGTCTTGTGGACGCACGCCAATGCCGTATGGGGTGCGCGGTTGAACGCGCTCCATATGAACCTGAGGCACGACGACATCGGGCTGACCTCCCTGCCGCTCTTCCACACGAACGCACAGTCGTACTCGATGCTCGGCACACTTTGGGCCGGCGCGACGATGGTGCTCACGCCGCGTTTCTCGGCCTCGCGTTTCTGGGAGGTGTCGCTGCGCAATCGTTGCACCTGGACGTCGATGATCCCCTTCTGCCTCAAAGCGCTCGCTGCGCTGCCGACACCAGCCGCGCATTCGTACCGATTCTGGGCACCCGCCGTGCACCTGCCCGATGTGGACGAGCGCTACGGCGTGCTGACCATCGGGTGGTGGGGCATGACGGAAACGGTCACCCACGGCATCGTCGTCGATCTCCACCACCCGGGCGGACTCATGAGTATCGGTCGGGCATCGCCGGGCTATGAGATCTCGGTGCGGCGAACCGATGGAACTGGCGGCGAGATCGGTCCGGGCGAACGCGGTTCGCTCTTCATTCGCGGCGTGCGCGGAGTAAGCCTGTTCAAGGAGTACTACAAGGACGAAGCCGCCACGGCGGCCAGCTTCGACGCGGACGGCTGGTTCGAAACCGGCGACGTGATCCGTATGGGGGAGGACGGAACCCTCTTCTTCAGCGATCGCGCCAAGGACATGCTCAAGGTGGGCGGCGAGAACGTCGCGGCGTCCGAGATCGAAGCCGTGATCCTCGAGTCGGGCTGGGTGAGCGAGTGCTCCGTCGTCGGGCAACGCCACGCGATGCTCGACGAGGTTCCGGTGGCCTTCGTCATCGCCGGTCCCAACCCGCCACCGGATCTCGCCAGCAGCATCATCGACCTCTGCAAGGCGAACCTGTCCGACTTCAAGGTCGTGCGCGAAGTGCACATCGTCGACGAGCTTCCGCGCTCGACCCTCGAGAAGGTGGCCAAGAATGCGCTGCGGGAGCGGCTACCCCTGATCGAAGCGTGAAGGCTCGTGCGCTGCGGCGCCAAGGCCGAGCTACGGCCCGCGATTGAGGCGGGAGAAGGAGGCGAGAACACCCGGCACATGGCTCCCGCTCGCGGCGGGGCTCAGCGCGCCTTTTTCCCCGCTTCCTTGGGGTCCGTTCCACCGATCATGGCCTCGAAGCTGGAAACGGGAAAGCGCATGAACTCCTGGGCCAGGCCGTGGTCGAAGATCTCGGCCGACGCACGTCGCATCCACTGGTTGAGCGCCCGCTTGGTACCCGCAACGCCGCCGCCAGGCATGGCGGCGAACTTCTGGGCGAACTCGGTCGCCCGCGTCAGCGCTTTGCCGGTGTCGACGACCTCGGTGACCAGTCCGATCTGCGCGGCGGTCTCGGCGTCGAAGGCGTCCCCGGTGAGCAGGTAGCGCTTGGCCTGCAGCAGGCCCGTCGATCGCGGCCACAGGTACGGCCCGGTCGCCGACACGATCCCGCCCAGCACGTGCGCGTCTGCGAATGTCAGATGACGCTCGGCGATGATGATGTCGCCGGTCAGTGCTAGCGTCAGCCCGCCGCCCGCCGCCGGGCCATTGAGCGCCATGATGACCGGCTTGTCGAGATTGATGTAGGCGTACACGAGTTCACGCGCGCGGTCGTAGAATTCGAATGGGTCGAAGGATCCGGCGGCGTGGCCGACGCCGCTCGAGAAGGCGTCGCCGGCACCGGTGAGCACGAGGGCCCGGATCTCGTCGTTCGCGGCCACCTTGCGGGTGATGTCGATCAGCTCCCACTCGGTATCGGGGGGCCAACGGTTGAGGTCGTCGGACCCATTCAGGGTCGCGTACGCGACGCGGTCTCGGGTCTCAACCTCCAAGAATCTGTAGTCGCTTGTCATGCGGATTCCTCCTTTCACCAGAGCGCTGCGATCGTCGGTTTGTGGACGCGTGACACATCGATCATAGTACGAAGTTCGTTGGCTCGCGGAGGTTGTCTTGGGACGCGGCGCCTCGAATCGCGCTCCAACTCAGACCAAAGCGCTACAGATACTTCCGGAGCCGGTCGGCGTCGTTCGTCTTGGTGCGCCGCGTCCGGGAGACGTTGAAGATCTGTCGCCTCGCATCGGAGTGCGTGCGCGAGCGCCGACACACCGAGAGGACGTACGCGAGCAGAGTCAACTAGTACGGATATTGCGAACAAACAGGGTCTCGGACGCTACACCTACGGTGTGAATGAGAGGTCCAAGAGCCCAGAACCCGGAGGTGCGTCAAAGTAGCCGTCCTCTCATCGCGGAAAGGATGACGTGCCTGGACACCCGGGCGTCTTCATCGACGTCGTTGGTGACGTTGCGACTCCGGTTCCCGTGACCCCCTACGAATGGAACCTCACCGGCCGACGAGTCCGGCCAGCTGCGGGGGATAGCGGTCACCTTCCACCGATACAGTGGAGAGGGCACTCGATGTCTCGGAGATCGACCGGTGTCAGCTCGACGGTCGCCGCGGCGAGGTTCTCCTCGAGACGACGCAGCTTCGTCGTCCCCGGAATCGGGACGATCCAGGGCTTCTGTGCCAGCACCCACGCGATCGTAATCTGGGCTCGCGTCACCTGCTTGCCGGCTGCGATCTCGCCCAGGCGATCGACGAGGACCGCGTTCGCCCTGCGAGCTTCCGGCGCGAAGCGCGGGACTGTGTTGCGGAAGTCGCTCTCGTCGAACTTCGTCTTCTCGCTGATCGCGCCGGTGAGAAAGCCCTTCCCCAGCGGGCTGAAGGGCACGAAGCCGATGCCGAGCTCCTCGAGTGTCGGCAGGACTTGGACCTCCGGCTCTCGCCACCAGAGTGAGTACTCGCTCTGGAGCGCCGCGACTGGCTGAACGGCTTTCGGATCTCCATGATGTAACCTCCTGATTGCCCTTGAGAATCTTCCCAGGCCCGACCGCGGTTCTCGGTGCTGCGACCGAAATTGGGCTCGTCCCGGGTGGCCGTAGCCTGAAGTGACGGGGGTCTCGGGCTCCGGCTTCTGAACCGCACCACCCGCAGCGTCGCACCTACCGAGGCAGGGGAGCAGCTGCTCGAGACCCTCCGCCCCGCCTTCGATGAGATCGACGCGAAGCTCGCCGCGCTCACCGCGCTCCGGGACAAGCCCGCCGGCACGATCCGGATCACGACCAGCCAGCATGCCGCCGAGACCATCCTCTGGCCGGCGCTCGCGAAGCTGCTGCCGGACTACCCCGACGTGCGTGTGGATCTCTCGGTCGATCCAGCACTGAGCGACATCGTGCCGCGAGGTGCCCAGATCACTTTCGCCTGGCCAGGCTACTCCTCGTCCTTCTCGCGCTCGAGGAAGCGGACGAGCTCCTCCGCCGCGACCGGCTCACTGAAGAGGAATCCCTGAACCTCGTCGCAGCCGGTCTCGCGCAGGAACATCGCCTGCTCCTCGGTCTCCACCCCTTCGGCGACCGCCGCGATACCGAGGCTGTGGGCCATCGAGACGACCGCACCCGTGAGAGACCGGCCGATCTCGGTGCTGAGGCTCTGGATGAAGGCCTGGTCGATCTTCACGCGGTCGATGGGGAAGGCCTGGAGGTAGCGCAGCGAGGAGTAGCCGGTGCCAAAGTCGTCCAGGGCGATGGTGACGCCCATCTCGCTGAGCTTCCGCAGTGTTTCCCGGGTCCCGTCGTTCTCGCTCAGGATCGTGCTCTCGGTGATCTCCAGCTCGAGGGCTTCGGGGCTCAGCCCCATGGTCTGGAGGATCGTCCGCACGCGGGCCACCCAGGACGGGTGGCGGATCTGGATGCCGGATGCGTTCACGCACATGCGCGGCACGCGGAAGCCCGCCTCCTGCCAGGCCTTGACCTGCGCGCACGCCGTGCGCAGCACCCACTCCCCCAGCGGTGCGATCAAGCCCGCCTCCTCGGCCACGGGGATGAACTCGGCGGGGCCGACCCGTCCGAGCTCGGGATCTTCCCAGCGGAGCAGGGCCTCGACGGCGACGACCCTGGCGCTCTTGGCGTCACGGATCGGTTGATAGGCGAGTGAGAAGGGGTACTGCTCGAGCGATCGGCGCAGACAACGCTCGATATTGAGCTTCCGCTGACCCGTCGCATCCATCGACTCCGCGAAGAACTGGTAGTTGTTCCGACCACAGCTCTTCGCCGAGTACATGGCGAGATCCGCGTTTCGCAGCAGCGTCTCGGGCTCCTCGCCGTGCATGGGGAAGACCGCGATGCCGGCGCTGGCCGTGACCGTGACCTCGTGACCCTCCAACTGGAAGGGTCTGCGAATCGACTCGAGGACGCGCCAGACGACCGTGCTTGCGACCCTCGGATCGGACAGCTCGGAGATCGCGAACGTGAACTCGTCTCCGCCCAGCCGCGAGATCGAGGGATCCTCCTCGTCCGAGCTCGATCGCGAGACGGTGTCGGTGGCTCGCAGGTTGTCCTGCAAGCGCTGTGCGACCTGGCGCAGCAGCTCGTCGCCCACCGCGTGACCCAGGCTGTCGTTGATGCGCTTGAACCCGTCGAGGTCGAGGAAGCAGGCGGCCGCCAGCTGGCCGTGCCGCCGCGCGTGGGCGAGCGTCTGCTCGAGCCGGCACATGAAGAGCAGCCGATTCGGCAACCCCGTCAGCGAGTCGTGATGGACCGCGACGAGGCCCTTCTCGATCGCGCGGATCACCAACCGACGCAGCATGAGGAAGCTGCCGAGCGACAGGACACAGAGCCCGCCGACCAGACCGATCAGGCCGAACGCCGAGAGCTCGTCGGCCGGTGAGGCTGTCGGAGAGAGGGCATGGCGCTCGACCAGGACACCGAGCGCGGCGAGCGGCACGACGCCACCGAGGAAGTAGGCAACGAGCGCCCCCCGTTCGAGCGTGCGAGAAGAGCGAGAGATTTCCCGGTTCTGGAACGGCATCTGTCCACCCAGGCGGGGCGGCTGGGTGCCCGCCCGAGGGCTTATCGGAACACCGGGGATGTGGCTGAACACCCCGGCCCGTTTCGAGCAAGTGCGCTGCACCCACCCTGGTCGACGGGGATCTCTGGCCCGGCGGCCGGTTCGCTCCCGACTGCCCCCACCGCCTACCGGTGTGCGTGCTCACGAATCTCCCCGGATCACGTCGAGCCGTCGGGAGGATTCGCGCGATTCCGCGGGGCATCGGGCACGAGGCCGTGCGATCCCGAGCCGGAGACCCGCGTTGTGAGGGCTCTATCGGCCTTCCGGCCGCGCGGGCGACGCACTCGGTTCGGCGTACGCGAAGACGTCAGCCTCGGCGCTGCGCTTCCGCTCGCGGATCAGGCGCTCGTAGGCGTCGGCGACCCGCGCGCAGACGGCGGTGAGGGCGGCGGCGGAGGCGTCGCCGAGGGCCTCGGGGCCGTTGTCGGCGTAGAGCAGGTTCACGACGCGGCCGCTCAGGAGGACGGGCAGGACTGCGATCTCCTGCACGTGTTCGCGGCCGAGGGCGCGCTGTATGCGCGTGTCGAGCCCGCCCGCGCGCGGAGCGCCGCGGAAGGCGCGGCCGCTGGCGGCCACCTCGCCGAAGACGCTCGCGGCGCCCGTGGGAAACAGAATCACGTCGGCTCGGCCCGAGAGGCCGTCACCGCACAGGCCCTGGACGATGCCGCGGTGGCAGAGGAACAGCGCGGCGGCCGAGGCGTAGCTGCGAGCCAGGTACACGGCGAGGCGCGCCACGGCCTCGCGGCTGCGGGAGCGATCGATCTCCGCCTCGAGCGCCGCGGCCGCGGCCGGCGAGGTGGGGACACCCGGCGTGCCGGACGGGGCGGGGCGCGCGGGCTCACGCTCGACGGCGGCCGGGTGGCTCACCACACGGGCACCGAGCTCGGAGAGGTCGAAGACCCGCTCCGCTGCGACCTGCGGCGGCGCGGGTCGCGACCCTCGCGGTTGCGATTCCGCGCGGCGCCGCTCCGCACGCTGGGCGTTGCACCAGTAGAGCTCGGAGAACGTGCTCTCGTCCATCAGCTCCTCGCCGGAGTGCGGCCTCGCGAAGGGCTCCGTCATGCCGAGCCTCCGCGCGCGCCCTCGAGCCAGCGCAGGTAGCTCGGCGGGGGATCCTGGAGGCGCAGGACCAGCTCTGCGGCCGCGAGCAGCGCGAGGCTGTGCGCGGCCTGGCGCGAGCGGTGCGCCCAGCCCTCGAGGACGAAAGACCCTTCGTGCGGCGAATCGAGGGCGACCACCGCGGGGACACCGAGCGGCAGCGCTCCCTGCATCTCGACGCACACTCCGCTGGCCGAGAGATCGCGCACGAACCCGCGCCGGCAATGGCCCGCGACCAGCACCCTGCACGGGAGTTGCCGCCTCACGCGGGGGTGAACGCGGCGTTCGAGCGCTTCCACGAATCCACCCATCGGCAACCTCTTCGGGACCGCAGGGGCCCTCGGGTAGGTATCCCGGCGACACCGGCAGGTGACGTCTGCGCTTCTGGGGCGCCCCGATCACGCCCGGGCCTGTCTGTTCTCGATAATTCATCCGCCAGATTCGATCGGCTCTCCAAGAGCGCCGGAGCTCGTGATCAGGCGGCCTCGCTCCACGCATATCCACGGTGGAGTCCCCCCACTCGCGGCAGGTCGACGATCTCAGCGGAACCCGAGGGCCTCGCTTGGACGGCTCTGCCCGCCGGAGCATCGCCGATCGACGTGTGGACACGTTCAGCGTTGACGACGTACTCCCGGAGCAGGCGTCTCAGGTGGGCTTCGCTGAGTACGATGAGCTCCGGAACAGAGCGAGGAGGCTGCGGAGGATCGCGATCGATCGGAAAGCCAGGGCCCACATCGCCGCGAGCAATACTCCTACGGTTCGGGCCGCGATGGGTAACAGACACGTGCCGCGTGTCTCGCGGTAGAGGTTCGAGCCGCTCGCGACGATCCCACCAGATCGATCTGAAGCGGATACCGCGGGTGGTGTGCAGCTCCGACGCTCCGGTTTCTCCCCCGTCGGGCTCGCTGGCGTACCGCGCGGATAGCAGGTAGCGGGCAAACCCGATCTCAGTACGCCTTCGCGTCGCCCGCGGCAGCGCGGCTCGCCACGCGCCCCTCCGCGTCGGCGCGGAAGAGTGCGTCGTTGTAGTGGCAGTGGGCGGGTACCCACGCGAAGGTCTTTGGCTCGGCGAACTTGTAGTAGAGAGCCCGCCGCCCCGCATCGGCCGATTTGGGCGGCGGCGTGGTATGCATCGTGTCGCCGTAGTGGAGCGTGAGGTCGCCGGGCTCGGTCTCGAGTGCCACGGCGGGCAGCTCCCCTTCCTCGCCCCATGCGATCCAGTGCTTCGTGTAACGGTGCGAGCCGGCCAGCACGATCAGCTGCCCGTTTGCCGCGTTGGCGTGGTCCAGCTGGATGCCGGCCTGAAGGAGGGGACACATGACGGGATGCCCTCCGAGGCCGTCGTCGACGTGCCAGCCCAGATCGCCCTGCCCCTTCACGATGTCTGCGTTCTTGATGAAGACCATCGGACCGTCGAGACGGTCGTCGCACACCTGCAGGTCCGGGCCCGCGAGCCGCGCGAAACGCCGCAGGCGGGTGTCGTGCGAGAGCTCCTGTAATGCCGACGAATGCCGCCCGAGATAGTTGATGCGCGTCACGACCTCGCGACCCGCGCCGTTCATCGACCACCACGAGAACGGGTCGCCCGGTGGGGTCGCGGCCCGGGCGCGTTCGACCTCGGCCGCATAGCGATCGACTTCCGTCCGGCAGAAGACCCGCTTGAGGTGCAGGAAGCCTGCCGTGTCGAGGAAGTGGTGCATTTCCTCGAGGTCGGCGTCCGCGGAGAAAGTGCGGCGCAAATCGAGCGGCTTGCCCGAGCGATCTACCAGCGTGCGCCACACCGCGGCGCCGTAGATCTCGCGACCCGAGCAGAGCGAACGGATCGCCGGCTCCCAGCGCTGCCAGCCGGGGAGCTCTCCGCGGACCACCTTTGCCCGCCCCGTCATCACCGCGCCCGCCGCGGTGAGCAGCTCGTGGATGAACTCCGAGAAGGTCGCCTCGGAGAGGGTCACCACGGTGGCTGCGTCGGCATCCCCAGCGACCACCTGCACGCCGCCTTCGGAGGCGACCCAGGTGAACGCCGCGCCGGCGTCCGAGCGGAACGCCAGCGGGGGCACGTCGCGCAAATCGCTCCGGACGAGATGACCGTTGCGGACGACCAGCGAGAGCAATCGGGCGCGATGGAAATCCACGAAAGAGTACGGATCGAACGACCGCGCGATCGCCTCGACCCACGGCAAGCCGGAACCCGGCACATCCGTCGGCATTCTCGCTCTCCCGGCCCCCGCTAGCCGTGTTACTATGTAACACGGATGAGTCCCTAGACGACTCTAGGAGCGCGCCGTGTCGTCTGTCAAGGAGATCCGGTCGGTCCGCAACGCGTGCATGTTGATCGAGACGATCGCCGAACGGCAGCCGCTGGGCGTGAGCGACCTGGCCCGCCTCACCGGGATCGAGAAGAGCGCGGCGCACCGCCTCGCCGTCACCCTGCACCGCGCCGGATGGCTCGACCCGACCGGCGACGGTCGCTGGCAGATCGCCGCGACGCTGAGCAGGCTCGCGCGCCGCGCGGCGACCGCCGCGCTCACGGCCACGATGCTGCCTCGGATGGAAGCGCTGCGGGATCAGACCGGCGAGACCGTGATGCTCGTCGCCATCGAACACGCGCGGCTGATGGTGCTCGAGGTCGTCGAGAGCCGGCACGCGCTGCGCATCAGCGCGCCGGTCGGATCCGAGCTACCGCTCGTCCGCAGCTCCGCCGCCCGCGCGATCGCCGCACATCTCCCACCCGATGAGCTCGCCGCGCTCCGTCGAGCCCACCCCGCCCTCGACGACGCTCCCGTTCTGGCCGCCGTCCGCCGGCGCGGCTGGGCGATGAACGACCGCGAGATCGTGACCGACGCCCGCGTGGTGGGCGCCCCGATCCTCGCGCGCGACGGCTACCCTCTCGCCGCGCTGATCGTGTGCGGACCCACCAGTCGGATCACCGTCGCGCGGATGAAGCAACACGGCGAGCTCGTCGCGAAGGCCGCGCAGGTGCACCCCGCGGCCTAGCCTGTCTGTTCTCATCATTCAGCCGCTCACCCTGGACCAGTGATCTCGAGTCCCGATGGAACACATCAGCCGGCGCCGCGCCACGCATACGGGTGGTGGAGGCCTCCGACCCGGCGCAAGCCAATGACTCTGGCGCGCCCGTGCCCGCCGCCAGGCGCACTCGGCATCATTGGATCGGGAGCCCGCCCGTCGGGGGCGACGCACCCGGCGGACCCAGTCGCACCTTGCTCTCCCCGTTCAACGGAGACCTCCGCCCCGGAGACGGTTCGCTCCCGACTCCCCCAACCGCCACTCGGTCTGGAGTGACGCTTCACCTCTGGGAGGTTTGGAGACGTCGGGACATTCCCGCGCTTTCGCGAGGCCGCGCGCGAGGAGCCGAATGAATCCGAACCGGAGATCGCGTGTGACGACCGGCGGTCAAGACGAACGGCGGACTCGGCGCTCCCGCTCGATGCCGAAGGCGCGAATCAGGTTGTATACGTGGGCGCGGGTGATGTCGAGCCGGCGCGCCGCCTCGGCCACGCTGCCGCCCGCCGCGTCGAGCGTGTCCCGCAGGAGCTGCGCCTGAAAACGGCGCGTGGCCTCCTGGAAGGTCTGCCCCACGTCGTCGTCGGGCGGTGCGTCCGCGTTCGATGGGAAGAGATGCCGGCGTT
>CAZZFT010000077.1:0-19731 GCA_964653555.1 uncultured Spirochaetales bacterium
CCCGCAGGAACTTGTCGGTGGTCGCGCCGATGAAGACCAGCCCGCCGGCGGTCGCAATCGAGCCGCCCAGGTTCGGCGCGCCCAGCGAGAGCCACATCGGGAAGGGCGCCTGGTCGCGGGTGGTGCCGAGGGTCACTCGCCAGCGGACCTCTCCGCTGGGAAGGTCGACGCCGGTCAGCGTGCCCCAGGGCGGCGGGTTGCAGGGCGCGCCGAAGCTCGAGAAGAGCGGGCGGCGGATAACACCGTATGGTGTCCCCCGCATCGGGTACGCCTCCATCGGATAGGTGACGGCGCCGGGCGGCATCGCGTCGAACTCCGCCCGCGGCACCAGTTGCACGACCATCGCCACGTGGGTCTGGTTGGCGATCAGGAGGCCGGTCTCCGGGTCGACGGCGACGCCGCCCCAGTTGATGCCGCCGCTGGTGTGCGGGAACTGGATCGAGCCGCCGAGCGTGGGCGGCGTGAAGAAGCCGTCGTAGCGGTAGCGGGCCAGCGCCTCGCGACAGGAGGCCCGGTCGATGGGCGTGAACCCGAACATGTTCTCCGGGGTGAGCTCGGTGGGATGGAGCGGCGGCGGGCGCACCGGGAAGGGCTGGGTGGGCGCGAGCGTCTCGCCGGGAGCGCCGTCCTGGGGCACCGGGCGCTCCTCCACCGGCGCCAGGGGCTCGCCGGTCTCGCGGTCGAGCACGAACACGTGGCCGAGCTTCGTCGGCTGCACCACCGCGGGACGGCCCCCGGCCAGCCTCGGGTGCTGGTAGAGCTGGGGCTGCGCGGGCACGTCGTAGTCCCAGATGTCGTGGTGCACGGTCTGGAAGTGCCACACCACCTCACCGGTCCTCGCGTCGAGCGCGACGGTCGAGCTTCCGTAGTAGTCGATGTCGCGGCGCAGACCGCCGAAGCTGTCCGGCGAGGGATTGCCGGTCGGCACGAACACGAGTCCGCGCTCGGCGTCTCCCGACAGGATCGACCAGACGTTGGGCGTGCCGCGCTGGTAGAGCTCGCCCTCGGGCGGATCGGGCTTCCAGCCCGGCGGCACCGGGTCCCAGGCCCACATCAGGTCGCCGCTGCGCACGTCGAAGGCGCGCACCACGCCCGAGGGCGCGTCGGTGCGCAGCTGGTCCGCGACCAGGGCGCCGAGCACGGCCACATCGCCGATCACCAGTGGCGGGGAGGTCGGGTAGTACTCCCAGTCGGGTGCGTCGCCGAGGCCCTCGCGCAGCGCGACGTATCCCCCCTCGCCGAAGTCCTCGCAGGGACGCCCGGTGTCGGCGTCCAGGGCCCAGAGCTGGGAGTCGCGCGTGCCGTACAGGATGCGTCGCTGGCAGGCGGCGCCGCGTCGCGCCGCCGCCTCCTCCCAGTAGGCGACACCGCGGCACGTCAAGGGATAGGGACCGCCGACCCCGCGACCCGCGAGCACCGGGTCGAAGCTCCAGCGCTCGGCCCCCGTCTCGGGATCGAGGGCGAACACGCGCATGTAGGGCGTGCAGTAGTAGAGCGTGTCGTTCACCACCAGCGGCGTCGCCTGGAAGGCGGTGGGCGCGTGCTCGGCACTGCCGGCGGAGAAGTCGCCGCTGTGATGGCTCCACACCAGCTCGAGTCGCCTCACGTTCTCCGGCGTCACCTGGGTGAGCGGCGAGTAGTGGAGTCCGCCCTTGTCGCCGGCGTACTCGGGCCACTCGGCAGTGGGACCCGAGAAGTCGAGGGGCGCGGAGCGGTAGCATGCCGCCGCGAGCAGCGCCACGGCTGCTGCGCGCCGACGAACTCGTCCCCCGCGTCGCATCGCGGCGCACTCTAGCCGGCGGAGGGCCGCCTTCGCTCGCCCCTCTTCCCGATCTGCGCGGCAGCCCTGCCCGCGACGTCGGTAGAATGCGGCGGGGCGAAAGGAGGAGCCGCGTGCCGGGACTGGTCGGACTCGCCGGACGGAACGTGCTGGTGACGGGCGCCGCCAGCGGCATCGCCCGAGCGATCTCCCTGCGTCTCGCCCAGGAAGGCGCCTTCGTGGGTGCCCTCGACCGGGACGCGGAGGGTGCGCGGCGCACCGCCGCCGAGATCGAGGGAGCGGGAGGGCGCGCCCGCGCCCTGCCGGCGGACATCTGCGACGGCGGCGCCGTCGAGGGCGCCGTCGCCGCCTTCGAGAGCGCCGCGGGCGCGATCGGCGGCCTGGTGAACGGCGCCGGCTGGGACCTCGCCGCCGACTTCCTCGACACGAGTCCGGAGGACTGGCGCCGGATCGTCGAGATCAACCTGTTCGGGCCGCTGCACGTGACGCGCGCGGTGCTGCGGCGCATGGTCGCGGCGGGAGCGGGACGGATCGTCAGCCTGGCCTCGGACGCCGGGCGCGTCGGCTCCTCCGGCGAGGCGGTGTACGCCGCCTGCAAGGGCGGCATCGTCGCCTTCTCGAAGTCGATCGCGCGCGAGCACGCGCGCGCGGGCATCACCGTGAACGTCGTGTCCCCCGGCCCGACCGACACGCCGCTGTTCGCGAGCTTCGACCCGAGCGGCAAGCTCGCCGCCGCACTCGAGCGCGCGATCCCGATGCGGCGGCTGGCGCAGCCGAGCGACTACCCGGGACTGGTCGCCTTCCTGCTCTCGGACGAGGCGGCCTTCATCACCGGCCAGACCGTCAGCGTCTCGGGCGGCCTCACCATGCAATGACCCTCCTGTGACATCCGAGGTGGCACCCATGAACTACGAAGACATCCTCTACGAGGTGGCCGATCACGTCGCCACCATCACGATCAATCGTCCGCGCGTGATGAACGCCTTCCGCGCGCGCACCTGCGACGAGCTGATCCACGCCTTCCGCGAGGCGGGCTACGACCGGCAGATCGGTGCGATCGTGCTGACCGGCGCCGGCGAGCGCGCCTTCTGCACCGGTGGCGACCAGTCCGACCACGAGGGTCAGTACGCCGGGGGACGCGGCGTGGTGGGCATGGCCGTCGAGGAGATGCACACCGCGATCCGCGACGCGCCGAAGCCGGTGATCGCGAAGGTGCGCGGCTACGCGATCGGCGGCGGCAACGTGCTGGCCACGCTCTGCGATCTCACCCTCGCCGGCGAGTCGGCGATCTTCGGGCAGGTCGGTCCGAAGATGGGCTCGGTCGATCCCGGCTTCGGCACCGCCTATCTCTCGCGGGTCGTCGGCGAGAAGAAGGCGCGCGAGATGTGGTACCTGTGCCGGCGTTACACGGCCGCCGAGGCGAAGGAGATGGGGCTGGTGAACGCGGTCGTGCCCGACGCCGATCTCGATGGCGAGGTGGTGCGCTGGTGCGCCGAGCTGGTGGAGCGCAGCCCGACGGCGATCGCGCTGGCGAAGACCTCCTTCAACGCCGACAGCGAGAGCATCCGGGGACTCGGCGGCATGGCCTTCCAGGCGGTCGCTCTCTACTACGGAACCGAGGAGTCGAAGGAAGGCGTGGCGGCGCTCAAGGAGAAGCGCCCGCCCGACTTCCGCAAACGCATGTGAGGAAGGAGCGCCGCGTGCCGGCAGGCCGTTGGATCGCATGGACCGGACTGCTGGCGGCGACCTCGTGCGCTTCCTTCGCCCCGGTCGTCGCGCCCGAGGACGAGGGCGGCGCCAGCGAGGCGACGCGACGCGCGCGGGCGCCCTTCGCCGCCCTGCCTCTCGACGATCCGACCGACTTCGAGGACGCCCTGCGCGGGCGCATCGCGAGCGAGTCCGACGTCGTGGTGGAAGCTCCCGACGGCACCGCGGTGTGGGACACGAACGCCTACGCCTTCCTCGGCCCGGAGCAGGCCCCCGAGACGGTGAACCCGAGCCTGTGGCGACAGGCGCGACTCGACGCGATCCACGGCCTGTTCGAGGTGACCGAGGGCGTCTACCAGGTGCGCGGCTACGACCTCTCGAACATGACGATCATCGAAGGGGAGACCGGACGGATCGTGGTCGACCCGCTCACCTCCCGCGAGACGGCGGTCGCGGCCTTCCGCCTCGTCGAGCGCACGCTCGGAGCACGTCCGATCACGGCCGTCGTCTTCACCCACAGCCACGTGGACCACTTCGGCGGCGTGCAGGCCGTGGTCGGCGCCTATGAGATCGCAGCGGGCGGCGTGCGGATCGTCGCACCGGAGGGCTTCCTGGAGGCGGCGACCGGCGAGAACACGATCGCCGGCGTCGCCATGCGCCGCCGCGCCGACCTGATGTACGGGCGACGGCTTCCCCGCGGACCGCGCGGCCACGTCGACTCGGGCCTCGGCCCCAGCCCCGCCTCCGGAACCGTGGGCCTGGCGGTGCCAACCGATCGGGTCGGCGCCACCCCCACCGAGCTCGAGATCGACGGGGTGCGCTTCGTGTTCCAGTACGCGCCCGGATCCGAGGCGACCGCCGAGCTCACCTTCTACCTGCCCGAGAAGAAGGCCTTCTGCGGCGCCGACCTGGTGTCCCACTCGATGCAGAACCTCTACCCGCCGCGCGGCGCGCCGGTGCGCGACGCGCTGCGCTGGAGCGACTCCATCGACGACGCGATTCGCCTGTTCGGCGGCCAGATGGAGGTGTTGTTCGCCAGCCACCACTGGCCGACCTGGGGCAACGCGCAGATCGTCCCCTATCTCGAGAAGCAGCGGGACACCTACCGCTACATCCACGACCAGACGGTGCGCCTCGCCAACGCGGGGGCGACGCCGCGCGAGATCGCCGAGCAGCTCGAGCTGCCCGCGAGCCTGGCCGGCTCCTTCGCGAGCCGCGGCTACGACGGGACGCTCCGACTCAACGCGAAGGCGGTGTACCAGTGGTATCTGGGCTGGTACGACGGCAACCCCGCGAACCTCGATCCCCTGCCGCCGCGCGAGGAGGGGCAGCGCTATCTGGCACTCCTGGGCGGGCCTTCGGCGGTGCTCGCAAAGGCGCGCGCGTCCTTCGCGGAGGGCGACTACCGCTGGACGGCCACCCTCCTCGACCACCTCGTCTTCGCCCGTCCCGACGACGCCGAGGCGCGCGAGCTGCTCGCGCGCACCTACGAGCAGCTCGGCTATCGCGCCGAGTCGGGTCCCTGGCGCGACATCTACCTCTCCGGTGCCGACGAGCTGCGCAACGGTGAGCCGCGAGGGGACGCAGATCGGGGCAACACGCCCCGATGGCTCGGGCAGGCACCGCTCGATCGCCTCTTCGAGGTCCTCGCCACGCGCCTCGACGGGCCCGCCGCCGAGGGCGTCGACCTGAGCGTGAACTTCGTCTTCACCGACACCGGCGAGTCGTACCATCTGTGGATCCAGAACGCCGTGCTGCACCATCACCGCGGGGATCCCGACCCGAAGGCCGCGGCCACCGCCCACGTCACGAAGACGTTCCTAGTGCGCATGGCTGCGGGACAAGCCGCCGCGCGCGAAGCGATCTTCTCGGACGAGCTCGAGGTCGAGGGAAGCCGCGCGGAGCTGTGGCGCCTGTGGTCGCTGCTCGAAACCCCGGACCCGAGCTTCGCGATCGTGCGACCATGACCCCTCGATCCGCTACCTACCACTACTGTTTCGGCCCCCCCGAGAGCCGACCTGGAAGTGTGACCCCCACCGGAGAGTTCCCGTGATCCGACCTCGCTGGGCTTCGGCGATCGCAGTCGCCTTTCTACTCACCCTCGCCCACTCGGCGTCCGCCGGACAGGCCTTCAACATCGACTTCGGCGACGTGCAGGAGGTCCCCGCCGACAGCTACGGCGCCGCCTCGGGCCAGACGGGCGTGTGGAACGACGTCCTGCTCGGCGCGACCGCCCTGGTCGACACGAGCGGCGCGGCGACCGCCACCTCGGTGACGGTGGTCGCTGCGGCCGGTGACGGCACCTATCCCGGGTCGGCGACCAGCGACAGCGAGCGCCTGCTCTACGACAACTTCTACGTCGGTGGTGGGGACACCTGGACCGTCGACTTCGACGGCCTGGCCGACGGCTCCTACCTGGTGCTGCTCTACGCCCCGAGCAACACGGTCGTGCCCTCCGGCGACATGCTGGTGGGCGGCGCGCCGCTCGACAGCATCCCCGGGGCGGCCGACGGCATTCTCAGCAAGGGAACCAGCTACACGCGTGTGATCGTCCAGGTGAGCGGTGGGACGCTCGCGATCTCGGGCAGCGGGACGACCTTCTCCGGGCTCGCCGGCCTCCAGCTCGTCCCGCGCGAAGTGGCGATCAACATCGACTTCGGGGTCGCCGAGGGCGCTCCGAGCGACGCCTACGGCGCCGCGGCGGGCATGCCGGGACACTGGAACGAGGTGGGACTCGGTCTCACACCCGTGCTCTCCACCGCGGGCACGGCGGCCGGGGTGAGCGTGTACGTCGCCGCGAACGACGATACGGGCACGCTCGGCCCGGCGACGACCGACAACGAGCTGCTGCTCTTCGACAACTTCTACCGCACCAACGGCGGCACCTGGACGGTCGACGTCAACGACCTCGCTCCCGGCATGTACCGCATCTATCTCTACGCGCCGAGCAATGCGTCGGTGCCCTCGGGCGCCCTGCTGGTCGGCGGCATCGCGGTCGCGAGCCTTCCCGGCGACACGGCGGGCGATCTGATCGAAGGGACGTCCTATGCCGTGGTGGACGTGATGGTGATGACCGGCAAGCTGCCGATCACCGGCTCGGGCCCCAGCTTCTCCGGGCTCGCCGGTCTCCAGATCGACCCGCTGCCCGAGCCGAGCGGAGACGGTCCGCTCGCCGCCGCCACGGTGCTGCTGCTGGCGCTCACGCACGTACGTCGGAGAACGGAACGACGCTCGCGCGCGGCGTGACGACGTCCTCCTCGGGCAGCTGGAAACGCCAGAACACCAGGCCCGAGACGCGGCCCTCGGCGTCGATCCAGTTGGGCACGCCGGGGTCGCGGTGGGCGATCACGATCCGGAAGCTGCCATCGGGCTCGGTCACGGTCTGCACGCGGTTGAGCGACACGCGGCGGTGGGCGTAGTCGTAGCTCTGCATGAAGCGGTTCCACAGCACCACGTTCGCGAAGCGCGCCTTCGGCCAGCGGCCCTCGATCACCAGCGCCTGGTCGGGCATCACGACGTAGGGCGCCATGGCGTAGGCGTTGTCGACGGCGCCGAAGCCGCCCTCCTGCGACTGCCACTTCGCGGGCTTCTCGAACTGGTTCGGGATCGAGGACACCCAGCTGGGCTGCTGGGAGCGATCGCGCGGCGGCATGTCGAGGGTGTTGGCGCGGAAGTAGTTCGCCACCCGACGCAGACCGGCGGCGATGCTGGCGTCGTCGGGCGTGGGCGGCGGGGGCGTCGGGTCGAGGGGCTCCAGCGCGATCACCACGCGCACGTTCGGATCGGCGGCCGCCGGAACCCGGTTCTCGAAGTAGTGGCGGGTGGTGAGCGTGCCGGCGTCGGGCTCGAGGGCCAGCCGGTTGCGCCCGCTCTCGCCGGGGCCCACGACGATCTCGAAGGAGCCGTCGGCGGCGACGTCGAACTGGCTGTCGTTGAGCGCGCCGGCCACGCGCTTCGGATAGTGACCCTCGGCGTTGCCGCCCTCGATCGTGAGCGAGGTGTACACCGCGCCGCCGGTGTTCCCGCGCACCCGGTAGCGGCGCGTCGGGTCCACCGGCGCGGTGTAGTAGACCGCGTCGGGGTTGTCGCCGAGCAGCTTCAGCGTGGGCGTCACGAAGCGCACGGCGCGCGGCCGCAGCGGGTCGGCCTCGAGCCACTGCTCGATTCCCGAGTGGAGCACGTGCATCAGGAAGCGGTGCCCGTCGGCGACGTCGGCGGGGCGCTCGATCCCCCACTGGGGGCCCAAGTAACGCGCGTCCGCTTCCGCGAGGAGCGCGAGCAGCTCGTCCCACGCGACGCGGCTCTGGGTCTCCGTCGCGGGCGACCCGGCAGCGGAGCCCATCGCCGACGCGCCAGCCGGCGCTGCGTCCGACGCGCTCGCGCGATGCTGACAGCCGAGCGCGGCGAGACCGCCCGCCGCGCCGATCGCCTTCAGGAATTCACGTCGCTCCATGATCGACTCCTCCCTCGCGCATCCGCGCTCGCGTAGAATGCGCGCGGTGCGCATCATGGCACGACCGAAGCTCAGGAGAACATCCCGATGGCAGCTGTGACTTCCTCGACGAATGGCACGCGCGACGGGGTGCACGTGCGCACCTGCCCGCTGTGCGAGGCGATGTGCGGCCTGCGGGTGACGGTTGATCAGGGACGCGTGACGAAGATCCGCGCCAACGACGACGACGTCTGGAGCCGCGGCTACATCTGTCCGAAGGGCACCACGCTCGGCGAGCTGCACCACGATCCCGACCGGCTGCGCGCGCCGCTCGTGCGCCGCGGCGACGCCTTCCACGAGGTGTCCTGGGACGAGGCCTTCGCCGAGGTCGAGCGGCTGCTGCACGGCGTCATCGAACGGCACGGCAAGGGCGCGGTCACCACCTACATCGGCAACCCGACCGCCCACAACTTCTCGCTCTCGCGCTACGTCGCGGCCTTTGCGCCGATGTCGGGCATCGAACGCCTGTACTCGGCGGGCACCGTGGACCAGTGGCCGAAGAACGTGTCCTCGGCGCTGCTCTTCGGGGGCATGTGGCTGTTCCCGATCCCCGACCTCGACCGCACCGACCACCTGCTGATGCTCGGTGCGAACCCGCACGCCTCCCAGGGCAGCCTGCTCGCCGCGGCCGACGTGCTGGGGCGTCTCGACGCGATCCGCGCCCGCGGCGGCAAGGTGGTGGTGGTGGACCCGCGCCGTACGGGCACGGCGGAGCGCGCCGACGAGTGGGTCGCGATCCGCCCCGGCACCGACGCGGCGCTGCTGCTCGCGATGGTCCAGGTGCTGTTCGCCGAGGGGCGGGTCGCTCCCGGGCCCCTCGCCGCCCGGACGAACGGCATCGAGGAGGTGGAGGCGCTGTGCCGCGACTTCACCCCCGAGGCGGTCGCGTCCACCTGCGGTCTTCCGGCGGAGCAGATCCGGCGCCTCGCGCGAGAGCTCTCCGACGCGCCGCGCGCCGCGGTCTATGGGCGCATCGGCACCTGCAACCAGGAGTTCGGGACGCTCGCGTCGTGGCTGGTGGACGTGCTGAACGTCCTCACCGGCAATCTCGACTGCGAGGGCGGCGCGATGTTCTCGAACCCGATCGCTCCGTCGCTGGCGATGCTGACGCCGCCCGAGTTCGCCGGTGGCTTCACCTTCCACCGCTGGAAGAGCCGCGTGCGCGGCGCTCCCGAGGTGCTGGGACAGGTGCCGGTCTCCTGCCTCGCCGAGGAGATCGCCACGCCCGGCGAGGGGCAGATCAAGGCGCTGATCACGATCGCCGGCAATCCGGTGATCTCGGCACCCGACGCCGCGAAGCTCGACGCCGCGCTCCCGGAGCTGGAGTGCATGATCAGCCTCGACAACTGGCTGAACGAGACGACGCGCCACGCCCACGTGATCCTGCCCGGCTCCTCGGTGCTCGAGCAGCCGCACTACGACGAGCTGATCTGGTCGTGGGCGGTGCGGAACGCGGGCAAGTTCTCGCCGGCCCTGTTCGCGCCCGAGCCGGCGCGGCCCGCGGAGTGGCAGATCCTGCTGCGGCTCGCCGCGATGCTCCAGGGTCAGAAAGCCGCCGACGTGAACGTGGAGGCGCTCGACGACCTGTTCTTCGCCGGCATCGTCGCGACGGTGGCGGCCGACTCGCGGTCGACGATCGCCGGGCGCGACCCGGGCGAGATCACGGCCCAGGCGACGACGACGGGGCCGCTGCGCCTGCTCGACTTCGCGATCCGCACGGGACCCTGGGGCGACCGCTACGGGGAGGACCCGGAGGGCCTCACCCTGGAGAAGCTGGCCGCGCAGCCCAACGGCCTCGACATGGGCCCGCTCGAGCCGCGGCTCGACGAGCTGCTGCGCACGCCCTCGGGCCGGATCGAGCTGGCGCCCCCCTACATCACCGCCGACGTCGCGCGCCTGCGCGAGCGCCTGGCGCGCCGCGACGAGGGCCTGGTGCTGGTGAGCCGTCGCCACGTGCGCTCGAACAACTCCTGGATGCACAACGTGCGCTCGCTGGTCACCGGCAAGGACCGCTGCACGCTGCTCATCCACCCCGACGACGCGCGTCGCGTCGGACTCGAGGACGGCGGCAGCGCCCGGGTCGCGTCGCGCGCGGGCAGCCTGGTGGCGCCGGTGGAGGTGAGCGACGAGATGCGGCCGGGCGTCGTGTGCCTCCCCCACGGCTGGGGACACGACAAGTCCGGCACGCGTCTCGGCGTGGCGTCGGAGTACGCGGGCGTGTGCAACAACGTGCTGGCGCCGGGCGATCTCGTGGACGTGCTCTCGGGCAACGCGATCGTGAACGGGATCCCGGTCGAGGTGTCCCCCGCCTGAGGACCTTCGGCCCCCGACCTATGCGAGGCGCGCCGACTGCTTCAGGCGCTCCCAAGCCTCGGGTCGGTGGCTCGCCCACAGGAAGGCGGCGATCCCCGCGGCCGCCAACAGGTTGGCCGCCGCGACCCGGTAGGGGCCCAGCTGGTGGAGCACGCCCGGCAGCACCAGGAACGCTCCGACCAGGAACACCCACTCGATGAAGGCGAAGACGCCGAACAGCACCGTGGCCGGGTGGCGCGAGCGAAGCTCGACCTGATGGGCCACGAGCGCTACGCCGACGCCGATCACGCTGAACACGAGGAAGTGGACGATCGTCGCGTAGGCCACCCAGTCGAGGCGGACCCCGTTCACCGCGTCCGCCGCGATGCCCCCGAACAGCACGCCGCCCAGGAGCGAGGGCGTGAACAGGGGACGCCCGTTCCAGGCGTCGATCACGAGGAAGAACAGGGCGACGATCGACCCGCCGATCGCCGCGCAGTAGAGCGATTCGTAGGCGAGGTCGGCCCGGGTGCGCGTCCGGGCGGTGGTCTGCAGATCCATCATGGGGAACTCCCTTGCTGTGGCGGGCCCGCGCGTCGGGCTGCCGCGGCCGGGGAATCGGTTCCCGAGAGGTCCAGGAGGCCTGGGCGGTACGACTCCCCGGCGTGCTTCCCAGTCTACACCCGAGTCTCTAGCGAGCCAGAAGAACCACACCCAGCACGATCATCCCGGCGCCGGCCAGGCGTCCTCCCGGAATGCCGAAGGGGATCATCTTCTCGAGCAGGACGAAGAGCGTGATCGCGGCGATCCAGAGCAGGTTCATCACGCCCCCGACGAAGAGCAGCCCCATCAGCGCCCAGCAGCAGCCCAGGCAGTAGAGACCGTGGCTCCAGCCGAGGCGCAGGGCGCCGGCCGGGCCGGGGCGCCAGTGGGTGGCGAAAAAGTGGGCCGGATTCCGGCAGTGCTCCAGACAGGCGTTCTTCCACGGGGTGAGCTGGTAGAGACCGGCCAGGACCAGCAGCCCGGCGCCGAACCGCGGGCTGTTGGCGACCAGCATCGGCGACAGCAGCGCCGCCCGGTCGAGCGCCCACTGGGCCCCCGTCGCGGCGACGCTGAACGCCGTCCAGGCGAGCAGGTAACCGGCGACGAACACCGACGTGGGTGGCAGCACCGAGCCCTCGCGCGCCGCCTTGCGCGCCACCTGGGCGTAGACGAGCGTCATCGGCGTCGCGGTGGGCAGCATCATGCCGACCATCATCACCACCCACATCGCGAGCATCAGCGCGAAGTCGAGGGCGCTCCAGGCGTGCAGCGCCCCCATGCCCTGCATGCCGGCCATCGAGATCAGATAGGCCCAGGCGAGCGCCGTCGTGACGGCGATCGCGCCCAGGATCGCGATGCGCTCCCCGCGTCGCAGGCCGGCGGCCGCCACCTGCCTACCGGATCGGGCCGTCCTGGTTCATGTGCAGGTCGTAGAACTGGCCGTAGCTCGCCGAGAGATCGAGCTCGACGCCGGCGCGCGCGCGCGTGGTGCCGCTGCCCATCTCCGCGTAGGTGTACTCGAAGCCGTTCGGCAGCCCGATCCCGGCGCGGAACTCGCTCCCGCTGTGGGGGTCGAGGATCGGAGTGCCCTCGCACTCGACGAGGTCCGGCACGCGCACCTGCGCGCGGCGCCGCTCCACGTCGATCGCGCACTCGATCGGCGCGTAGATCGGGTCGAGCACCTCGGACATCGTGCTGTTGAACACGTAGAAGTGGGTCACGCCCGGCGTCGTGTCCTCGCCGCGTCCGATCTTCCCCAGGGCCTCGCGCTGGGCGGCGTTCGCCCGCTCGTCGATGATGAACTGGCAGCGGCCGTTGCCTTCGGCGATCTCGCCCGGCCACTCCACCAGCATCACCATGTTCAGCCCGTCGAGGCGCACGTCCCGGAAGTGTCCCTCCACGATCTGGTGCACTCCGATCGCTCGACAGTTGCCGTGGGTGGTGGGCGAGCCGAACTGGCACGGGCAGCCGTAGGCGCAGTTGCAGTTCGCGAAGCTCGGACCGCGGAGCATCCAGACGTCGGACACGGTGGGAGTCCTCCAGGAGAGAGAGCGCGGGATTGAGCCGCCGTCCCAGTTTCGCTGCTCTCGCCGCCGTGTCCAGTGCCGGTGCGGGGAATCGGGACGCCGCGGATATACTGGACGCCCGACCGCCCGGAGGACACCGCCGTGAAGCGACCCCGCACCACCCTGATTTCGCTGCTGGCAGCCGCGCTCGCCACCGCCCTGACGCTCGCGGCCTGCTCCAGCCCGCCGCCGCCCGAGGAGAAGCCCGACGAGCTCACCGTGGGCAAGGTCCAGGGGGAGATCAAGGTGGGGATGGACGCCGCCTCGGTGGCGGCGATCCTCGGCTCGCCCAACATCGTGACCACCGACGAGCAACGCCGCGAGGTGTGGATCTACGACAAGATCTCGAGCGACCGCGTGTCCACCGAGAGCTCGATCGGCGGCGGGATCATCATCTTCGGCGGCGGCAAGTCTTCGGCGAAGAGCTCCTCGAACCAGCGCACGCTGACCATCATCATCAAGTACGACGAGGAGAAGAAGGTCCGCGACTTTGCCTACAACTACTCCTCGTTCTGAGCGCTGGGAGCGGCGGGCTCGGTACCGGGCCGCGCTGCTCTCGGCCCTGCTCCTGCTCGCGGCCTGCGCGGCTCCGACCAAGCCCGAGGAGCTGCTCCAGCTCTCGCCCGAGAGCTCGGCGCACCGGGCGATGGAGACGCGCATGTTCGAGACGCCGAACGAGACCGAGCTGCTCTCGGCGTCGGCCGCGGTGCTCCAGGACCTGGGCTTCCAGGTCTCCGAGAGCGCGCGCGAGGTGGGCTTCCTGCGCGCGGCGAAGGAGCGCAGCGCCCGCGAGTACGGCCAGGAGATCACGCGCGTGCTGGTGGCGCTGCTCAGCACCGCCGCCTCGGTGCTGGGCGGCGGCAACGCCTTCACCCTGACGCCCGTGGACCTCCAGCAGCAGATCAACGCCTCGCTGGTGACGCGTCCGCTCGACGACGCGGGCACGCGCTACGAGGTGCGCGTCCTGTTCTACCGCCTCGTCTGGAAGGGGAGCGGTCAGTCGGGCAACGCCTACGTCGAGCCGGGTCAGCAGCGGATGGAGATGATCCGCGACGCCGGGATCTACCAGCAGTTCTTCGCCCGGCTGTCGAAGTCCGTGTTCCTCGAGGCCCAGAGGATCTGAAGATGCGAGCGAAGCGCGGCGTCCGGTGGATCGCGATCGGGCTGCTGGGGCTCGCGCTGTCGGCGTGCGCGTCCGCGCCCCCGCCGGAGACCAACCTGCTCGCTCCCGACGAGGAGCAGACGAAGCTGCGCGCGATCCAGTCGCGCACCTTCGACGTGGCCGATCGCACCCAGGCGGTGCGCGCCGTGATCGCCGCCCTCCAGGACCTGGGGTTCATCATCGAGCGCGCCAACGGTCCGCTGGGCCTCGTCACCGCCGCGCGCTTCGCCGAGCCGCGCTACTACGACGTGATGGGCGTGACCGTGACGGTGCGGCCCGAGGGCGACGGGAAGATGCTGATCCGCGCCAACGCCATCTACAACAACGCGCCCGTCACCGACGCGAAGGTCTACCAGAACTTCTTCGCGACGCTGGAGCGCTCGCTGTTCCTGGAGCGGAACTGACCGTGGCGCGGCGCGGGCGGCTCGCCCTCCCCGCCCTGGCGCTCGGGCTCGCCACGGGCTGCGCCGAGACCGCGGGCAGCTACGGGATCCAGTGGGATGCCCGGAACCAGATCTGGCTGTCCGAGGCGAGCCAGGTGAAGGTGCGAGCCGCCCAGAGCCGCTTCTACGACACCCACGACACCCGCCGCATGCTCGAAGCGGTGGTGGCGGCGTTCCAGGACGCGGGCTTCCAGGTGGAGGTGCTCGACCCGGTGCTGGGCATCGTGTCGGGCAAGAAGTTCCTGGCCGGCGACCGATCGCATTCGGGCTTCGATGCCGGCTACACCCTCTACGACGAGGAGAGCCTGGTCGCCTTCACCCGCGCCTACCGCGGCTGGGGGCCCTTCTGGCACCGCAGCGACCTGGTGCGCCTCACCGTCACCGTGCGCGAGCGCAACGAGAAGCAGCTGGTGGTGCGCGCGGCGGCGCAGACCTCGCTGCGTCCGATCGAGGAACCCGAGCCCTACCGGGAGTTCTTCCGCACTCTCGAGGCAGCGCTCTTCCTCGAGCGCCAGGCCGCGCCGTAGGCCCGCGAACCGCGCCGGGGGCCGCCGCCGGTCTCTTGGGGGGATGAGGCGACGGCCCCCGGCTGGTCCGGATTGGCCACGCGCGGGATGGGAACGCGTGGCCGATCCATCACGAAGCGTGGACGCTTCCGATGCGGGGGTTGTGCAACCGACGTGCCAGAGCGGGAATGGTGATCTGCGTCACGATTCCGGGCGCAGGTGACGCTCTGTCGCGTCGCCCGCAGGGAGCGGGCGCTCGTCGTTTGCAACTTCTACCGCGCGCCCGGAACAAAGCGTTCCGCGCTTCGCCTAACGCGAGGCGCTCTCGACGCGCCGGAGCAGCTGGGCGAGCGAGGCCTCGAAGGCCCGGGGGATCGCCTCGATCTCGGGCACGGCGTCGGGGCACGCGATCGCGCCGATGCCGACGTTCCCGGCGTAGCTCATCACCGTGAGATTGAGAGCGCAGCCACCGTAGAGCGGGCCGAGCGGATGGCACGCCGTGACGCGCGCGCCGTCGCAGTAGAGCGGCTCGGTGGGGCCGGGCACGTTGGAGAGCAGCACGTTGTAGAGGGGCGGGTGGTGGTCGGCGAGGCCGAGCCGCGCGTAGGCCTGGGCGGCGCCGGCGAGCAGCGGGGGGGACACCAGATCGGCCCACTCGCCGAGCCGGTTGCCGCCGCGCTCGTGAGCGTCGATCGCGCGGCGGCTCGCCTCCCGCGCCAGGTGCAGCCGGGTCAGCGGGTCGGCGACGTGGACCGGCAACGGAACGCGGAGCAGCGACACGGCGTTGCCGATGCCGTCGGCCGCGCGCCCGCCTCCGGCCATCGGCACGGCCGCGATCAGCGGCCGGCGCGGCGTCTCGCCCAGAGCGCACAGGTAGCGCCGCAGCGCTCCCGCGCAGACGGCGAGGATCACGTGGTTCACGGTCGCGGCGAAGGCGCTCTTCACCGCCTTCAGATCGGCGAGCGGCACCGAACCCAGAGCCACCGCGCGTCGGCTGCTGAGGACGCGGTTCAGCGGGCTGCGCGGCGCGACGGGCAACGCCGTCCCCTCGCGCAGGGCGGAGGCGATCCAGGACGCACCCAGCTCACCGGTACGCCACAGCCGACGCGCCCCGCTCAGCGGCGTGACCCCCAGGGAGCGCGTGGCGTCGGCCAGCAGTGCGGAGGCCGACGGGGGCTCCGCCACCGGCACCGGAACGTCTTCCTTCTCCTCTTCCAGGTCTCTGTCCGGACCCGCCTCGCGCGCGATCGGCTCGGCGTCGAGCAGACCGTGCAGCAGCCGCACCGCACCGATCCCGTCCACCGCGGAGTGGTGCAGCTTCGCGATCAATGCGAAGCGCTTGCCGCGCAGGCCCTCGACGACCGTCATCTCCCACAGCGGGCGATCCCGGGGGAGCGGTACCTCGGCGATCTGCGCCATCAGCGCGGACAGCTCGCGCATGCCGGCGGGAGCGGGCAGCGCCACCCGGCGCACGTGGGCGTCGAGATCGAAGTGCGGGTCCTCGACCCAGATGGGGCGATCGAGGCCCAGGGGCACCTCGACCACCCGGCGCCGCAGCACGGGCAGCGCCGGAAGCCGCCGCGCGATCTGGGCGCGCATGCGGGCGAAGTCCTCGCGACCGCCGCGGCCGTGGGACTCCAGCACGAGCGCACCCATCACGTGCAGCGGTGCCCTGGCCGTCTCGCCGTAGAAGAACGCAGCGTCCACGCCGCTCATCCGCCGAAGGCCCAACTCGCTCTCCCCCCCGCTGCGCCGCGCTAGCGCGGCAGGCGCGGATTCTTCGCCAGCCATGCGTCGGCCAGCTCCACGCCCCACTCGCGCGCCTGGCGGGGATCCTCGTCCCAGACATAGAAGGCGGGCCCCTCGATCACCTGTCCGGCAACGAAACCGCCCGCCGGATAGGAAGGGCTCGTCTGGTTGCCGGGCGGATGGGATCGGTTGCGGCGGCCACCGCGTCGTCCGTCTCGCGTCGAAGTCATCGGAAATCTCCCTGGTCGGCTGTCCGCTTCGTCGCTGCTGAAATGGTTCCGGTTCGCGTTCGGGGCGAAGTGCAACGCACGTGCCAGAGTTCCGATGTGACGCTTCTCACGACCGACGATCGCGCGAAGTCGCGCGCGCCCTCATCGGCCGCACGTCGAACAATCCCAATGCAAGAATTTCAAGCGGCGGGTGCCCGGTCCCACGGCCGCCGGAGGGAAGCACATCCCCATCGCGCGGGGCTGGCGATCGCGCGGCGGCGCCGGCACGCGACGCCCGGCTCAGCGATCTCCTGACTCGTCTTCGCGCGGCTCGGCGAGCACACGGGCGAGGATCGCATCGGGGTCGCTCCAGCCGGTGGCGTCCTGCACGTCGCGACAGCGCTCGAGCAACGCACCGAGCTGGGGGCCCGGCGCGTATCCGCGCGCGAGCAGGTGACGTCCCTGCACGACGTCGTGCGGGCCGGTCTCGGAGAGCGAGGCGAAGGCGGCCAGGAAGCGGTCGCCGGCCGCGAAGGTGCGCGCGATCGCCTCTGCGGTGGTACGGCCCCAGTGGTCGGCGCGTGCAACGCGTTCCAGCAGGGCCGGGCTCACCTCCGCCGCCACGAGCTTGCGGGCCAGCCGGCGGTACGCCCGCGCGGTGGCACCGCCCGCGGGCAGCAGCGCCGGGGCGAGGTGATGCTCGACCAGCGCCAGCACGCGCGACACGCGGCGGGTCGGCGCCCGCAGGCGCTCCAGGAAGCGGCGCGCCGGATCGAGGCCCGCCGCCTCGTGGCCGCGGCTGCGGATGCGACCATCACGCTCCCGCGTGGTGGTCGCGGGCTTGCCGAAGTCGTGGCACAGGACGGCGTACATCAGCGCCGCGACGTCGTCCGGCGCCCCCTCCTCGCCGCCGGCGCGCAGCTGCGCGGCCGCGTCGAGGGAGAGCAGCGTGTGCGTCCAGACGTCGCCCTCGGGATGCCAGGTCGGGTCCTGGGGCACGCCCTCCAGCGCCTCCAGCTCGGGGAAGAAGCGCCGCAGGCCGCTGGCGCTCAGCACGGCGAGGCCGCGGCTCGGCCGGCGTGCCGCGAGCAGCAGCTTGTCGAACTCGACGCCCAGGCGTTCGCCGGGGACGCCGTCGAGATCGAGAGCGCGGCACAGCTCGAGGAGCTCGGCGTCGGGCTCCATCTCGAAGCGCGCGGCGAGCTGAACCACGCGCAGGCCGCGCAGCGGATCTTCGCCGAAGTGGCGCGCGTCGGCCGCGCGCAGCACGCGCGCCGCCAGGTCGGCGCGTCCGCCGAGCGGGTCGAGGATCTCGTCGCTGAGCGGGTCGAGCCCGATCGCGTTGACCGTGAGGTCGCGGCGGCGAGCCGCGGCGGCGAAGGACGCCTGGAAGTCGCCGCCCGGGGCGGGCTCGCCGCGCGGCAGGGCGAAGTCGGCCGCGAGCCCCCCGATCTGGCGCACGCCGAAGGAGCGTCCGAAGGAGCGCACCGGTCCGAAGCCCGAGAGCACCGCCTCGAGCTGCGGCGCGCCCAGACCGAACACCTCCACGTCGAGGTCCTTGGAGACGCGCCCCAGCAGCCGGTCGCGCACGAAGCCGCCCACCACCACGGCCCGTCCCCCGCGCTCGCGGATGCGCTCGGCGATCGGTCGCAGCGCCTCGATCACAGGGGGATGCTGGCATAGCCGGCGGTGCCCGGCGCGCCGCAGACGCGAGCCGCTACGATCGACGCCCGGTGCAGGGAGGGGCCACCACGGGATACGCGCACATCCGCTACGAGACCCCCGCCGAGCACGTCGCCGCCGTGATGCTGGCCCGCCCCGAGCGGCTCAACGCGCTCCACGGTCCGCTGCTCGACGAGCTGACCGACGCGGTGCGGCGCATCGAACGCGAAGACGGCGTGCGGGTGTGGCTGCTGGCCGGCGCGCCCCGCCCCGACGGACGCCCCTGCTTCAGCGCGGGCGTCGACCTCAAGTCCTTCGCCGAGAAACGCGGCGTCACCACCGAGCAGGGCTTCGCCCTGACCAACGCGATCGACGACCTGGCGAAGCCCTCGATCGCCGTGATCGACGGCGTGTGCACCACGGGCGCCGCCGAGCTGGCGCTCGCCTGCGACTTCCGGCTCGTCGGCGAGGCCGCTCGCATCAGCGACTGGCACCTGAAGAACCTGGGCACGGGGCTCGGCGCCTGGGGGGCGAGCACTCGCTGGGCGCGGCTGGTCGGGGCCAGCCGGGCGAAGGAGATCATCCTCACCGGACGCGAGCTCGACGCCGCCGAGGCAGAGCGGATCGGCTTCGCCAGCGCGCGGCACCCCTCGGAGCGGCTCGGCGACGCCGCCCTCGCGATGGCGCGCGCGATCGCCGCGATGGATCCCCAGGGCGTGCGCCTGGCGCTGACCCACATCGACAGGGCCGCCGACCTCCCCCGCGACGAGGCCCTCCGCCTCGCCGCCGACCTCCCGCGCTGGCTCGGCGTCGCGACCGCGATGAAGGGCAAGGACGCCGAGATCCTGGGCGGCCGGAAGCGGCGCTGAGCCGGTCGCTGCGCGCCCGATGAGCGCGCCCCGCCGTTGCCTAAGTAGATTTAATTCGCTATGAATACTTAGCAACCAGCACCGCGAGTTGCGAACGTCGGGTCCCTCGCCCCATCTGCGAGGAGGATGTCCTCGCGGCGCGAGAACGGCGCTCGAAAGAGCGCAGGAAGGACGAGGCCATGCCGGCTAAACAGATCCAGTACGCCGAGGACGCGCGCGAGGGCCTGCTCCGGGGCGTCGAGAAGCTCGCCCGTACGGTGCGCGTGACGCTGGGACCGAAGGGTCGCAACGTGCTGATCGACAAGAGCTGGGGCTCTCCCGTCGTCACCAAGGACGGCGTGACGGTGGCGAGAGAGATCGACCTCGAGGACCCGCTCGAGAACCTCGGCGCGCAGCTGGTGCGCGAGGTGGCGAGCAAGACCTCGGACGTCGCCGGCGACGGAACCACGACGGCCACCGTGCTGGCCCAGGCCATCTTCCGCGAGGGCAGCAAGATGGTGGCCGCCGGGATGAACCCGATGGACCTGAAGCGCGGGATCGACAAGGCGGTCGCCGTCCTCGTCGAAAGCCTCGGCAAGCAGTCGCGCCAGACGCGCACGAACGAGGAGATCGCGCAGGTCGGGACGATCTCCGCCAACGGCGACGCGACGATCGGCCGGATCCTCGCCGAGGCGATGGAGAAGGTCGGCCGGGAGGGCGTCGTCACCGTCGAGGAGGCCAAGGGCATCGAGACGACGCTCGACGTCGTCGAG
>CAZZFT010000077.1:19741-23036 GCA_964653555.1 uncultured Spirochaetales bacterium
CAGTTCGACCGCGGCTACCTGTCGCCCTACTTCATCACCGATACCGAGCGCATGACGGTGGTGCTCGAGGACGCTCTGGTCCTCCTCCACGAGAAGAAGATCAGCGCCATGAACGACATCCTGCCGCTGCTCGAGCAGGTCGCGCAGAAGGGCCAGCCGATCCTGATCGTGGCCGAAGACGTGGACGGCGAAGCCCTGGCGACCCTCGTCGTCAACAAGCTGCGGGGCAACCTGCGCTGCGCGGTCGTCAAGGCGCCCGGCTTCGGCGACCGCCGCAAGGCGCTGCTCCAGGACCTGGCGCTCCTCACCGGCGGCCAGCTGATCGCCGAGGAGCTCGGGCAGAAGCTCGAGAACGTGAGACTCGAGGATCTGGGCCGCGTGAAGAAGGTGCGGATCGAGAAGGACAGCACGACCCTCATCGAGGGCGCGGGAGCGAAGAAGGACATCGAGGCGCGCTGCAACGAGATCCGCGCGCAGCTCGAGGAGACCACCTCGGACTACGACCGCGAGAAGCTCCAGGAGCGGCTCGCGAAGCTCGCCGGTGGCGTCGCGGTGCTGAAGGTGGGCGCCGCCACCGAGACCGAGCTCAAGGAGCGCAAGTCCCGGGTGGAGGACGCCTTGAACGCGACGCGCGCGGCGGTCGAGGAAGGCGTGGTGGCCGGAGGCGGCGTGGCGCTGCTGCGCGCCCAGCGCAGCCTCGACGGCCTCGAGGAGAGCCTCCCCGAGCTGGAGGAGCGGGCCGGCGTCAGGATCGTGCGGCGCGCGGTCGAGGAGCCGCTGCGCTGGATCGCCGGCAACGCCGGGATCGAAGGCGCGATCGTCGTGCAGAAGGTCAAGGAAGGCCGCGGGGCCTTCGGCTTCAACGCCGCCACCGAGACCTACGAGGATCTGATCGAGGCCGGCGTGATCGACCCCACCAAGGTCGTGCGCGCGGCGCTCCAGAACGCCGCCAGCGTGGCGTCCCTGCTGCTCACCACCGAAGCGCTCGTCGCGACGAAGAAGGAGCGCCACAGCGGTGACGGCTCCCCGGGCGGCATGCCCGACATGGGCGACGACTTCTAGCCGTCGCGAAGCTTCGAAGGAGGGGTACCGCAATGAGCGGGCCGAAGGCGAGACAACAGGGAACCGGAACGGGCAACGCCCGCGTTCTCATGCAGGCGGACGAGCGGGCGATCGTCGTGGAGATCCTCGACAAGGTGCTGGGCGACGACGCCTGGTTCGACCGGATCGTCCCGGCGGAACGATCGAAGACCCAGCGCGTGGTGGACCGGCTCGCCCTCGCGCGGATCCTGCGACGGATGGAGCGCCAGTTCCCGGGATGTCCGCCGCAGGTGCGGCGAGGATCGCTGCGACTGGTGGTCCGGTAGGGCGGACGGGCCCCGCGAAGGCGGGAACCGCGAGAGGAGAAGGAACCGATGCGGCAGCAGCATTGCCCCAACGACAATCACGGACGCTCGGTGGTGACCGTGCGCTTCTGTCCCAACTGCGGCGTCGTGCTGAACGCGAACATCCTCGGTGCCCGCTGTCCCGAGCACGTCCACGCGAGAGCCCGGCGGTCGCGGAACACCTTCTGCGTCGACTGCGGCGACCGCCTGATCAAGGACGACCCGCGCAGCCGCTGAACCCACCGACCCCGCCACGGCGAGGGAGGACCGAACCCGTGAACACCCGCGACGAACTGCCCGGGACCCGCTTCCCGATTCCCATTCCCTTCCTGGCGACGGGACTTCCGGGGCCGGTCGCGGGAACGGTCGAGGCCGCGTGCGCTCCGGCCCGCGCGACGGGAGCGCCGGTGAACGAGATCCAGGATCCGCAACGCCCCGGCGCCTTCCCGCTCACCCTCCTCGAGATGGATGGCTCCTTCCCCCTCACCACCGAGGCGATCGACCAGGAGCTCACGCGGACGTCCCCGGGAAACTACGCGCTCGGCTACATGGACGCCGGAGCCTTCGTCGTGTTCTACGTCGGGCGCTCGGACTGCGACGTGAAGCGTCGCCTCCAGGAGTGGGTCGGCACACCGAGCCACTTCGAGGCCTTCGCACCCTCCGGACGGGCATCGTGGGGGCTACACCGCGGGGGAGCCCTGCCGCTCGAAGGCCCGGCCCTCGCGAGCGTGGCGAGCGCCGACAGCAGCTACACGCGCTTCGCCTACAGCTACGCGCCCTCGCCCGAGGCCGCCTACGCCAAGGAGTGGTGCAACTACGACGACTTCGGCGGCAGTCGCCGGCTCGACAACGAGGCCGACCCCATCTCCTCGGACACTCGCTAGCTCCCCGACCCCGCACCTCGGAAATCGCGGGATATGCTCCGGACCGCGGGAATCGATTCCCCGCGAGAAGCTTTCACCGGGAGCTGTCATGAGCGGAACCGCTCGCTTCGTTTCGGGTGTCGTGATCGGATGCGCGGTCGGCGTGTTCGTCGCGCGCGCCGGGGTGTTCCCCGCCATCGGCGGCGGACCGGCGGAGGTGGCCACGACGGCCGCCGAGAGCGCGGCGCCCGCGAGCGGCCCGCAGGGCGAGCCCCTGGCGGAGACGGCGCCCTCCCCGTCCGGCCACTCGCGCTTCGCCGACCTCGCGAGCCGGGCGGCACCCGGCGTGGTGAACGTCCACACCTCGCGCACGGTCACCGGCGGCCCCTTCGCCGGCGGACCCTTCCCGTTCCCCGACCTCTTCCGCGAGTTCTTCGGCATGCCCGGCGGCCCCGGCATGCCCGGCATGCCGCCCGGCCAGGGGAGCGGGCCGGCGCCGCGCACCTTCACCGTGCCCAGCCTGGGCACCGGCTTCATCGTCGACGCCGACGGCTACATCGTCACCAACAACCACGTGGTCGACGGCGTGGACGAGATCCAGGTGCTGTTCTCGGACGGCTCGAAGGCGCCGGCCGAGATCGTCGGCCAGGACCCGAAGACCGACATCGCGCTGATCCACGTGAAGGACAAGACCGGGCTGCACGCGCTGCCGCTCGGCGACTCGGACGCGATCCTGCCCGGCGACTGGGTCATCGCGATCGGGAGCCCCTTCGGCCTCGACCACACCGTCACCGCCGGCATCGTGAGCGCCAAGGGCCGCGACATCGGCCAGGGCCCCTACGACGACTTCATCCAGACCGACGCCGCGATCAACCCCGGCAACTCGGGCGGCCCGCTGCTGAACCTGGACGGCGAAGTGATCGGCATCAACACCGCGATCAACCCCCAGGCCAACACGATCGGCTTCGCCGTGCCGGTGAACATGGCCAAGGAGATCCTGCCCCAGCTGCGCGAGAAGGGCAGCGTGACGCGCGGCTGGCTGGGCGT
>CAZZFT010000078.1:0-22904 GCA_964653555.1 uncultured Spirochaetales bacterium
CGAGAAGGGCGGGGAGATCGTCGCCCTGGGCACGCCCGAGGAAGTGGCGCAGGATCCGAGGAGCCACACCGGGCGGGCGCTGGCGCCCCTCCTCTTCACCGACGCGGCGGTCCCCATCCCTTGAACCTCCGTCTCGACCTCCAGATCCTCGGCTGGCTCCTGGTCGGTCTCGGCGCGTTCGAGCTGGTTCCGGTCGTCGCGTCGTGGCTGTACGGAGAGTCGGCCCTCCCGTACCTCTACGGCGCTGCCGTCGCGCTCGTGTACGGGCTTCCGATCGCGCTCGGAGTCCAGCCGGACGACCGCCGTTTGCGCACGCGCGACGGCTTCGTGGTGGTGACCGGCGGATGGTTCCTGGCCTCGATCTTCGGCGGGCTGCCCTACGTGTTCGCCGATCGCCTGGGACCGATCGACGCGTTCTTCGAGGCGGCGTCGGGCTTCACCACCACGGGCGCGACGGTGCTCAGCGGCCTCGACGCCTCCCCCCACGGCATGCTCCTGTGGCGCGCCCTCACCCAGTGGCTCGGTGGGATGGGCATCATCGTGTTCACGATCGCGGTGCTGCCGCTCCTGGGCATCGGCGGCATGCAGCTCTTCCGCGCCGAGGTTCCCGGGCCGGTCACCGACAAGCTCACACCGCGGATCGCCGACACGGCCCGGCGTCTGTGGCTGGTCTACGTGGGCATCACCGTCGCGAACGCCCTCGGCTACTGGATGACGAGCATGCGCCCCTTCGACGCACTCTGCCACGCGTTCACCACGCTCTCCACCGGGGGATTCTCCACCCGCGACGCCTCGCTCGCCGCCTTCTCCCCCGCTGCCCAGTGGGTGGCGATCGTCTTCATGGTGCTCTCGGGGATGAACTTCGCGCTGCACTACCGATTGATCGTCGGGCGTTTCGGGGAGGTGGCGCGCGACGCGGAGCTGCGGCTCTACCTGGGCATGATCCTGATCTCGAGCGCGGTGGCGATGGCCGTCGAGGCGACCGCCGGGCCGCGCGACGCCGTCTTCCAGGTCGTGTCGATCCTGACCACCACGGGCTACGCCACCGCCGACTACGAGCAGTGGCGGCCCGCCGCCCAATTCCTGCTCTTCCACCTGCTGCTCGTGGGTGCCATGGCCGGATCCACCGCCGGCGGCATCAAGACGCTGCGCTTCCTGATCGGGGCGAGCGCGCTGCGCGCCTTCGTCTGGCGCCTCACCCACCCGCACGCGGTGCGCGGCGTGCGCTACGCGGGGCGGCCCGTTCCCGAAGACGTGGTGAGCGGCGTGGCGGTGTTCTTCATCGCCTACCTCGCGATCGGCGTGGTCGCCGGCGGCGTGGTGTCGCTCTACGGATACGACCTCATCACCGCGATGTCGGCCTCGTTCAGCGCGCTCGGCAACGTCGGCCCGGGGCTCGGCGCGGTGGGTCCCAGCGACACCTACGCCCACTTCCCGCCGGTGGTGAAGTTCGTGCTCTCGCTGTCCATGCTCGCCGGTCGGCTCGAGATCTTCACCATGCTCGTGATCCTGGAGCCGAGCTTCTGGAGGCGCTGAGGGCCGGCAGAGCCAAGGGCCGGCTCGAAGATCGGCCGACGCGCAGCGAGCCGAAGGCGAGCGAAGGCGCGCCCCCGACGGTCAGGGGCGCACCACGTAGAAGGCGTTCACCGGGTGCTTGAGATCGAGGACCTCGAAGCCGGCGAATCCCGCTTCGGCGACCATCTGGCGCAGCAGGTCCTCGTGCAGGCCGAGGGTGCCCAGTCCGAGGCCGCCCGGCTCCGAGAGCGCCGACGACATGCAGGTGAGCACCGAGGTGCCGTACATCAGCGCCGCCATCGGATTGTGCTCCACGTTGGCCTCGTAGCCGTCCTTCGCCTTGATGTCACACACCAGCCACACCCCGTCGTCGGCGATCGCGGCGCGGATCGCCTCCATCGCGCGCGCGGGGTCGGTCATGTCGTGCAGGCAGTCGAAGGTGGTGACGAGCTGGAAGCTGTGGTCGCCAGGTAGCGGATCGCGGCGCGCGTCGTGGAAGGTCACGTTCTCGACGCCCGCCTCGCGCCGGTTCGCCTCGGCGCGCTCGAGGGCGTGGTGCGAGATGTCGTAGCCGTGGAAGCTCGAGGTGGGAAAGGCCTGGGCCATTTCGATCAGCGCGATGCCGGCGCCGCAGCCGACGTCCGCCACGCGCGCGCCGTGCTCGAGCATCGGCGCCAGCCCCGCGATGCGCGGCAGCGCCATCGGCACGAGCAGCGCGCGGAACCAGGGAGCGAAGCCCCGCTCGACGCCGGCCGCTCCGCCGGGGCCGAGCGCGTCGTAATCGAGACCGACGCCGCTGTGGAACGCCGTGGGGAGCTTCTCCACCACCGCCATCGTGTCGGGCAGCGACGAGAACATCCCGCAGCCGAAAGCGGGATGGCGCTCCTCGGCCAGCACCGCACGGCCCTCGGGCGTCAGCGCGAAGCGGCCGTCGCCCCGGTACTCGAGCACGCCCGCGGCGCCCTGCTGGTACAGCCACTCGCGCAGCCAGCGCTCGGAGAGGCCGGTGCGCCGGGCGAGCTCGGCACTGGTCGCCGGGCCGTCGCCCGCCAGCGACCGGTACAGACCCAGGCGGTCGCCCAGGCAGATCATCGCCGAGGTCATCGCGCCCTGGAGCGCGCCGAACACGTGCTTCGAGAACGCCTTGAGTCGCTCCGGGTCGAGCGCGCGGTCGTCGGCGGGCATCGCTCCTCCCTCGATCTTCGGCCCCGGGAGAACGCTAATCGAGGATCCCCGCCAGCGCCGCCAGGGCGCGGTCGGTGACCGCCGCCGCGTCTCCACTCGCGTCGATGCGCCGCAGGTAGGGCCGGTCGACGGCGGCGAAGATCTCCGCGACCCGCGCGAGGTAGTCGGAGCGCTCGAAGACGGGCTCCGCGGGCCCGGCCCGCGCGCGCGCCCTCTCCAGGCCCGTTTCGACCGGGAGCTCGAACAGCAGGACCGCGTCGGGAACCGGGAACTCGCGCTCGCTGCGCTCGAGGATCTGGCACCAGTCGAGGCCGCGGGCGCCCTGGTAGGCGACGGTCGACAGGTAATAGCGGTCGGTGAGCACCCAGCGCCCGGCGGCGAGCGCCGGCTCGATCACCTCGCGCACGTGCTCGCGGCGGTCCGCGAAGAACCAGCGCAGCTCTTCGTCGGGAGCGACCGGTTCGCCCGAGCGCGCCATCGCCCGGATCCTCTGGCCGGTCGCGCCCTCGGTGGGCTCGCGGGTGAGCACGACGTCGCGGCCCGCGGCGCGCAGCGCGCCCGCGAGCCGGGTCGCCTGGGTGCTCTTGCCGCAGCCGTCCAGGCCCTCGAGAGCGACGAGACGACCGCGGTTCACGCTCACTGCGTCACGCCGCGTTCACGCGCCCGGGCGCGCGGCGCGATCGACGGTCTGCAACCCCGCGAAGTCGTTGGCCGCGCGGCGACGAGCACGGTGGCGAGGTGCGTGGCACGGGCCTTGCTCTCTGCGAGGCCGTGCCCACGGGCACGCCCGCCAGCACCCCTCTAACGGGACCGGGGGTCGGCGGGTACCCGGACGCCGGGCGGGAGCCTCGGTTTGCCGCGGGATTTCAAACGGGGTGAGGCCCGCGGTGGGCTCCCGTCCGGCGTTCAACCCGCAGACGCACACGGCCCGGCCGAGCGAGTCGACCGGGCCGTCACGTGCGATCACCGGGACGATGCGATCCCGCTCGGGGTCAGATCTTGCCCTGGAGCAGGAAGGCGATCACCAGGCCGTAGATCGAGATCGACTCGATCAGCACCATGCCCAGGATGAAGTTCGTGAACATCGCGCCCGCCGCGCCCGGGTTGCGGGCGATGCCGGCGGTGGTGTTCCCGGCGGTGAGACCCTGCCCGATCCCGCAGCCGAGGCCCGCGAGGCCGATGGCGAGGCCGGCGCCGAGGGCGTAGCCCCAGCGCGAGCTGTCGCCGCCTTCCTCGGCGGCCATCGCCGCCAGCGGCGCGATCACGAACACCAGGGTCCACAGAAGGGTCGTTCCGAACTTACGCATGCTCACTCCTCTCGAATTTCGTGTCGATCGCGGGGATCGAACGGGTTGGGGCCTGCCGCGCGCGCCTCGCCCTCAGTGCGGCTCCTCGAGCGCCAGGCCGATGTAGATCATGGTCAACAGCGCGAAGACGAAGGCCTGGAGGAACGCGATCACCAGGCCCAGGCCCATGAACAGCGCCGGCACGACCACGGGCACCAGCGACAGCCACACCCCGATCACCGTGTGGTCCGCGAACATGTTGGCGAGGAGCCGCACCGCCAGGGTGAGCATGCGCGCCAGGTCCAGCAGGAGCTCGAGCGGCAGGAAGATGGGCATCAGCAGACGGAAGTGCACGTGGCGACCGAACATCTCCTTCTCGAAGAAGCTCGGACCCATGAACTTCACCAGGTAGTTGTGCTTGTGCTCGATGATCCCGATCGCCGTGTAGAAGACCCAGGCGATGATCGCCCACGCCCAGGTGGTGTTGGCGTCGCTGGTCGAGCCCGCGAGGCCGGGGATCAGGCCCATCACATTCGAGATCAGGATGAAGAAGAACATCGTCCCGACCAGCGGGAAGTAGGTGCGCCACTTCGGACCCATGCGATCGCGCGCCAGGCCGGCGAGCCACTCGACCAGCACCTCGAGCACGTTGCGCACGGTGACGCCGTCGTCGGGCAGCACGCCGCCGTCGGGAGTGGCGAGGCGACGACGCACGGCCAGCCCGCTGACCAGCAGCAGCACGCCTGCGAGCAGCGCGGCCTGGATCACCCAGGGCACGTGGAAGGAGTGCTCGAGCGGTTCGAAGATCATCCCTCGTCCTCGTCGTCTTCCGGCTCGCTCTGCTCGCGCGCCAGCCAGGGATTCCAACGCTCCCATGACGGATCGTCGGGGTCGAGCGCGGGCGCGCTCGGATCGACCGGCGGCCGGTTGCGCCACGCCACCCACAGCGTGGTCGGCATGATCAGCGAGAGCCCGAGCAGCAGGCCCACCGGGTCGGCGCCCAGCGCGAGCCCGCCGCCGATCCCGATCACGAGCAGGCCGAAGCGCAGGCCGTAGAGACCGGTCCAGCCGCCGCCGCTGCGGATCGCGCCGAAGAACAGCAGCTGCGCCTGCCGGTGCAGGCCGCGGAAGTTCACCGCCTCGAGCAGCGCGCCGAAGCCGAGGCTCAGCGCGAAGAGCGGCGACACCAGCCACCAGGACGCGGCGACGGCGCTGGCGGAGAGAGTCAGGTTGATGCGTTCGACGGGGTGGATGATCACGGAATCACGCAGAGGGCGGCGAGGAGGAATCTCGGTCGGGGGTTTCCTGGAGCTGACGGCCGAGGCGCAACAGACGCAGGACGAAGGCGGTGAAGCCTGTGGCGGTACCCAGGATCAGGAAGATGGGAGACGTGTCGAAGTGGTCGTCCGCCCAGTACCCGGCCCCGGCTGCGATCAGGATCGCGGCCACCGCCTCGAACGCCGCCTGGTAGGCAAGGCCCTGGCGACGCGACTGCTGCTGCCGCGGCGTGAGGCCGTCGTCTCGGGGATCGGTGGGGTCGGGGTCGGTCGGAACGCGGCGCATGCTAGCCGAGGCCTCCCGGGCCCTCAACGCGCCGCGGCGACGCGGCGCAACGCCCGGCGGGCGGCGTCGAGGGTGGCCTCGATGTCCGCGGAGCGGTGTGCCAGTGAAACGAAGCCGGCCTCGAAGGCCGAGGGCGCGAGGTAGATCCCGGCGTGGAGCATCGCCGCGAAGAAGCGGCGGAAGGCCTCGCCGTCGGCCTTCTTGGCGTCGGCGAAGCTGCGCACCGGCCCGGGGTGGAAGAAGAAGCCGAACATCCCCCCGATCGCGGCGGTCGTCAGCGGGACCCCGGCCGCCGCCGCCGCCCCCGCCAGGCCTTCGGCGAGGGCGCGGCTGCGCGACTCGAGGCGCTCGTAGACGCCCGGCTCGGCCAGGAGGTCGAGCACCGCACAGCCTGCCGCCATCGCCAGCGGATTGCCCGACAGTGTCCCCGCCTGGTAGACGGGGCCATCCGGCGCCATCCGGTCGAGCAGTGCCGCCGGTCCGCCGAAGGCCGCCGCCGGCAGGCCGCCGCCCACCACCTTCCCGAGGCAGGTGAGGTCCGGCGTCACGCCGAAGCGCTCCTGGGCGCCACCCCGCGCGACGCGGAAGCCGGTCATCACCTCGTCGAAGATCAGCAACGCGCCAGCGCGGTCGCAGAGCTCGCGCAGGCCGGCCAGGAAGCCCGGCTCGGGCAGTACGAGCCCCATGTTGCCGGCTACCGGCTCGACGATGACGCACGCGATCTCGTCCCCCCAGCGCGTCATCGCCGCCGCCACCGCGTCGAGGTCGTTGAAGGGCGCCTGCACCGTCAGATCGGTGAAGGCCCGGGGCACGCCCGGCGAGCCGGGGATCCCGAGCGTCGCCACACCGCTGCCGGCGCCGACCAGCAGCGAGTCGGCGTGGCCGTGATAGCAGCCCTCGAACTTCAGGATGCGCGCTCGGCCGGTCGCGGCGCGGGCCAGGCGCAGCGCGCTCATCGTCGCCTCGGTGCCCGAGCTGACGAAGCGCACGCGCTCGATCGAGGGCACCGCCTCCACCACGCGCCACGCCAACTCCGTCTCGCGCTCGGTGGGCGCACCAAAGCTGGTGCCGTCGCGCAGGGCGTCGCGCACCGCACGCAGTACCGCCGGATGGGCGTGGCCCAGGATCATCGGACCCCAGGAGCCGACGTAGTCGATGTACTCGTTGCCGTCGGCGTCCCACAGGTGCGCGCCGCGAGCGCGGGCCACGAAGCGCGGCGTTCCGCCCACCGAGGCGAAGGCGCGCACCGGGCTGTTCACGCCGCCCGGGATGACGCGCCGCGCGCGCTCGAACAGGCGCCGCGATCGCCCGGTCTTCACGACGCGCTCACGCCGTGCCGCCGCCAGTGCCCGGGTCTCCGTCGTCCCGCTCCGCGAGACGCGCCATCGACACCAGCTTCTCGTCGGCGGCCAGATTCATGATCCGCACGCCCTGGGTGGCGCGGCCCATCGTCGAGATTCCCGACACCCGCGCGCGCAGCACCTTGCCGCCGTCGGTGATCAGCATGACCTCGTCGTCGTCCACGACCTGGGCCACCGACACCACCGGTCCGTTGCGCTCCGAGGTGCGGATCGTGATGATGCCCTGGCCGCCGCGGCGCTGGAGGCGGTAGTCCTCGAGCGGCGTGCGCTTGCCGTAGCCGCGCTCGGTCACCGTGAGCACGGTGGCGCCGGGCGACAGGATCTCCATCCCGACCACGGCGTCCCCCTCGCGGAGCGTCATCCCGCGCACGCCCGCCGCGGTGCGGCCCATCGCGCGCACCTGGTCCTCGGGGAAGCGGATCGACTTGCCGTCGCTGGTGGCGATGATCACCTCGTGGCGGCCGTTGGTGCGGCAGGCGGCGATCAGCTCGTCGTCCTCGTCGAGGGTGATGGCGATGATGCCCCCGCGGCGCGGGTTCGAGTACGCGTCCAGGCGCGTCTTCTTGACCACGCCCTTGCGCGTGCACAGCAGCACGTAGTCGTCCTCGGCCTCGTCGAAGGCGCGCACCGGCAGCGTCGCGCGCACCCGCTCGTCCTCGGCCAGCGAGAGCACGTTGGCCAGCGACTTGCCCCGGGCCGCGCGGCCGAGCTGGGGCAGCTCGTGGACCTTCAACCAGTGGGCGCGGCCCTTGGTGGTGAAGAACAGGATGTAGGCGTGGGTGGACGCGACGAACAGGCGCTCGACGAAGTCCTGGTCGCGCGCCTCCATCCCCTTCACGCCCTTGCCGCCGCGGCGCTGGGCCCGGTACTGGGTGAGCGGGTTGCGCTAGACGTATCCGAGGTGGGACACGGTCACGACCATGTCCTCCTCCACGATCAGGTCCTCGGTGGTGAGGCCCTCGACGGCCGCCGCCAGCTCGGTGCGGCGCTCGTCTCCGAACTGCTCCCGGATCTCCTGGAGCTCTGCGACGACGACCTCGAGGATCTGCTCGTCGCTGGCGAGAAGTGCCTTCAATTCCGCGATCTTGGCGCGCACCTCCTGAAGCTCGTCGAGGACCCGCTGGCGCTCCATCGCAGTCAGCGAACGCAGTCGCATTTCCAGGATGGCGTTCGCCTGGCGCTCGGAGAGCTCGAAGCGCGTGATCAGCGCGCCGCGGGCGGCGGCGGTGTCCTCGGCACCACGGATGATCGCGATCACCTCGTCGAGGTGATCGAGGGCGATCGCGAAGCCCTCCAGCAGGTGGGCGCGGGCCTCGGCCTGGGCGAGGTCGTAGATGGCGCGCCGCACCACCACCTCGCGCCGGAAGTCGATGAAATGCTGGAGCGCCTCCTTGAGGGAGAGCGTCTGGGGGCGACCGTTCACCAGCGCCAGCAGGTTCACCCCGAAGGTGGTCTGCATCGGCGTCTGCTTGTAGAGCTGGTTCAGCAGCACCTCGCCCGGCGCGTCCCGCTTCAGCTCGATGACGATCCGCATCCCCTCGCGGTTGCTCTCGTCGCGCAGGTCGGCCACACCGTCGATCTTCCCCTCCCGGGCGAGCTCGGCGATGCGCTCCAGCATCGACGCCTTGTTCACCATGAAGGGGATCTCGGTCACCACGATCCGCTCGCCGCCGCGCTTGCTGGTCTCGAACTCCGCGCGCGCGCGCACGGTGAGCAGGCCGCGGCCCGTGGCGTAGGCGGCTCGGATCCCGTCGGTGCCGCAGATGATCGCGCCGGTGGGGAAGTCGGGGCCCGGCATCTTCTCGAGCAGGTCGTCGAGGGTGCACTCGGGCTCGCGCACGACCAGCACCAGGGCGTCCACCAGCTCGCGCAGGTTGTGAGGCGGGATGTTGGTCGCCATGCCGACGGCGATGCCCGAGGACCCGTTGGCGAGCAGGTTCGGGAAGCGCGAGGGCAGGACGACGGGCTCCATCATCCCGCCGTCGAAGTTGGGCACGAAGTCGACCGTCTCCCGGTCGATGTCGCGCAGCATCTCCTCGGCGAGGCGCGCCAGGCGCGCCTCGGTGTAGCGGTAGGCGGCGGCGGAGTCGCCGTCGATCGATCCGAAGTTCCCCTGACCGTCGACGAGCGGGTACCGCAGCGAGAAGTCCTGGGCCATCCGCACCATCGAGTCGTAGACGGCGCTGTCGCCGTGGGGGTGGTAGTGCTTGAGCACCTCGCCCACGACCCCGGCCGACTTCGAGTAGCCGCGCGTCGAGAGCAGCCCCTCCTGCTGCATCGCGTAGAGGATGCGGCGGTGGACGGGCTTCAAGCCGTCGCGCACGTCGGGTAACGCGCGGCTGATGATCACCGACATCGAGTAGTCGAGGAACGAGCGGCGGACCTCGTCCTCGATGTTCACCGGCGGCGTGAAGGGCTCGGGGGGACCGCCGCCGCCCTCGGGCGGCATCGGGGGCTCGGGCGGCACGGGCGGCACGGGCGGCTGGGTGGATTCGTCGGACACGGATACGGGCTCTCTCGGCAGGCGTCGGCTAGATGTCGAGGTTCTGCACGTCGAGGGCGTTGCGCTCGATGAACTGCCGGCGCGGCTCGACGTCGTCGCCCATCAGCGTGCTGAAGGCGTCGTCGGCCTCCACGTCGTCGGGCACGCGCACCTGGAGCAGCGTGCGGGAGGCGGGGTTCATGGTGGTGTCGGCGAGCTGGTCGGGGTTCATCTCGCCGAGACCCTTGTAGCGCTGGATCGAGAGGCCGCGCTCGCCCAGCTCCAGGAGCCGATCGAGCAGCCGGATCGGCCCGCCGACCTCGTCGGTGTCGCCCTCGCCGCGAGCGACCCGGAAGGGCGGCGTGGCCACCGCGTGCATCGTCTGCCAGAGCTCGCGCAGGCGCTGAGCGTCGGGTGAACGAACGAACTCGCTGCCGAGGGAGGTGTGGTAGACGATGCCCGCCCGACGCGTCTCGGCCACGATGCGATGGGCGCCGTGCTCCGGGTCGGGCTCGACGTCCCAGGTGGGCACCGCCTCCGTGCCGACCCGTGCCGCGAGGCGCGCGCTCAGCGCGGGCACGACGCGCTCGCGCAGCGCCGTCTCGTCGGCGAGCGTCGCCTCGCTCGGCTCGCCCTCGCGGATCGCCTGGTCGATCACACGCTCGTCGAGGCGGCGCGCCGCGATCCGCCCCAGGATCCGCTTGTACTGGCTCGCTGCGGTGAGCAGGACGCGCAGCTGCGCGGCGTCGATCGGAGCCCCGGCGCCGCTGCCGGTGACCGTGGCACCGGTGAGCGCCAGATCGAGCAGGTGGTCCTCGAGAGCGCGCTCGTCCTTGATGTAGCGCTCGCTGCGGCCCTTCTTCACCTTGAACAGCGGCGGCTGCGCGATGTAGAGGTAGCCGCGCTCGATCAGCTCGCGCATCTGACGGAAGAAGAAGGTGAGCAGCAGCGTCCGGATGTGGCTCCCGTCCACGTCTGCGTCGGTCATGATGATGATCTTGTGGTAGCGGGCCTTGCTGACGTCGAAGTCGGGACCGATGCCACAGCCGATCGCCGTGACCAGCGCCTGGATCTCCAGGCTCGAGAGCATCTTGTCGAGACGCGCTCGCTCGACGTTGAGGATCTTGCCGCGGATCGGCAGGATCGCCTGGGTCTCGCGTGACCGCCCCTGCTTCGCGGTACCGCCGGCCGAGTCGCCCTCGACGATGAACAGCTCCGACTTCGAGGGGTCGCGCTCCTGGCAGTCGGCGAGCTTGCCCGGAAGGCTGTGGTCCGAGAGGGCGCCCTTGCGACGCGCGAGGTCGCGCGCCTTGCGGGCGGCCGCGCGCGCGCGCGCGGCGTCCTGCACCTTCGCGATCAGCGGCCGTGCGACGGCAGGGTTCTCCTCGAGGTAGTCGGAGAGCTGTTCGTAGAGCAGGTTCTCGACCAGCCCGCGCACCTCGGAGGTGCCGAGCTTCGTCTTCGTCTGCCCCTCGAACTCGGGCTGGGGCAGCTTGACGGAGATCACCGCGGTGAGCCCCTCGCGCGTGTCGTCGCCGGAGAGGGCCTCGCCGCCGTCTCCCTTGCCGTTCTTCGCGTGGGAGGTGATGTAGCGGTTGAGCGTCCGGGTCAGGGCCGTGCGGAAGCCCACGAGATGGCTGCCGCCCTCGATCGTGTTGATGTTGTTCGCGAACGCGTAGACCGACTCGTTGTAGCTCTCGTTGTACTGGAGAGCGACCTCGATCGAGACCGATACTTCCTTCCCTCCGCTGTGCATCGGACGCTCCCCCGATACGTAGATCGGGGGACGGTGCAACGGGGCGCGGTTGCGGTTCAAGTGTTCGACGAAGGAGACGATGCCGCCCTCGTAGCAGAAGTCGTGGCTCTTTCCGTTGCGCTCGTCGCTGATCGTGATGCGCAGGCCCGCATTCAGGAACGACATCTCCCGCAGCCGTTGGGAGAGCACGTCGAACTCGAAGTCGATGTTCGAGAAGATCTGGGAGTCGGGTAGGAAGGTGATGCGGGTACCGGTCTTGTCGGTCGTTCCGATCTCCCGGAGCGCGTCCTGGGGCTCGCCACGCCGATAGGTCTGGCGCCAGACGGCACCGCCGCGCCGGATCTCGAGCTCGAGCTTCTCCGACAGGGCGTTCACCACCGAGACACCCACCCCGTGGAGACCCCCGGACACCTTGTAGGTGCTGTCGTTGAACTTCCCGCCGGCGTGGAGGGTGGTCATCACCACCTCGGCGGCCGGCCGCTTCTCGCCGGCGTGCTCGTCCACGGGAATGCCCCGGCCGTCGTCGGTGACCGTGACGCTGCCGTCCTGATGGATGATCACGTCGATGTTCTTGCAGAACCCGGCAACGGCCTCATCGACCGAGTTGTCCACCACCTCGTAGACGAGGTGGTGCAGCCCCTCCACACCGGTCGTGCCGATGTACATCGCAGGTCGCTTGCGGACCGGATCGAGGCCCTCGAGCACCTCGATGGCACTGGCGTCGTAGCTCACTCGCGTGATTTCCTGGTGGCGCGGCGGCGGGGCGTTGGCGCGCGCGCGATGGGGAGCGGGGTGCCGGGCGAGCGCCGCGGCGTGCTCCCCGCGGTCGGCGCGGAGGGTAGCGGAAGCCTAACTCCGCCGAAAGCCTCTAACTCATCGTTTTGGAACGGAAATCGGTCACAGGCGCATCGGCATGACGACGGCGAGCGCATCGGCGTCGTCGGTGGGCGAAAGCTCGGCGGGGGAGAGGGCGTCGCGGAAGCCGAACCTCACCTCCTTGCTCGAGGTCGCGGCCACCGCGTCGATCAGGTAGCGGGCGTTGAAGGCGATGCTGGTCGTCTCTCCGCTGTAGTCGACGTCGAGTTCTTCGCGAGCATCGCCGAGGTCTGGGTTGCTGGAGGAGAGCCGGAGCTGACCCTCGGAGAGCTCGAGCTTCACGGCGCGGCTCCGCTCTGCCGAGAGCAGCGCCACACGCCGGAGCGCGTGGACGAATACCTCGGTGGCGAGCACGAGCTGCTGACCGCGCTCGCTCGGGATCACCTGGCGGTAGTTCGGGAACTCTCCCTCAATCAGGCGCATCGTGAGGGTCACGCCGCCCTTGCGCGCCAGCCCGTTGTTACCCTCGAAGCCCAGCTCGACCTCGTCGGCATCCTCCTCGTCGACCAGGCGCTTGAGCTCGGCGAGGCCCTTGCGCGGAATGATCACCCCCTGCTCGGAGAGGCTTGCGAAGCCGTCGCCAAGCGGTCGATCGACGTAGGCGAGGCGATGACCATCGGTCGCCACCATCCTCAGCTTGCCCGTGTCGGGGATCCGCTCCACGTAGACCCCGTTGAGGTTGTAGCGGGTCTCATCGGTGGATGCGGCGTACATGGTGCGGTTGATCATCTCTGAGACGATCGCAGCGGGCACGGTAGCGAGGCTCTGGGGCGCGAACTGGGGCAGGCTGGGATACTCCTCGGCCGTGGTTCCAGCCAGCGTGAATTCAGCGCGGGCACAGCGGAGAGTGAGATAGGCATTGCTCGATGCCTCGAGATGGATCTTCTCGTCGGGGAGCTCGCGGACGATCTCGTGCAGCTTGCGTGCGGAAACCGTCAGGCTTCCCGGCTTCGCGACCTCGCACGGATGGGAGCTTCGGATACCCACCTCCAGATCCGTAGCCGCGATTTCGAGCGATCCCTCCTTCCCCTTCCCGCTGACCGCGAGCAGGGCATTGGCGAGGATCGGCATCGTGTTGCGCCGCTCGACGATCGACTGGATGCGACCGAGGCCGCGCTGGAACTCGCTCTTTGCGATGGAGAACTTCATCGTCGTCTGATTCCCGTTGGTCTGGCTTCTGTTCGTCCGGGTTCCATCCGCCAGAGGATTGTGTCGGTGTCTTCTCGGGTCACGGCTCTGCTCTGAAGGGGCATTGGAGACAGCAACAAGAATAGAGAGGTGGGCCCAGAGGACAGAACGCTGCCAAGTGCTCTCCGCATCGGAGAGTTCGCCTCCGCCGGGAAGTAGACGAGGTCGGCCGGTTGCACCCCCAAGCGACCACCTCAGAACCCGCGACCCCCGTCGCAGTCCGTGAAACGGCGGAATGGTATCACGCGAAGCGCACGGGAGATGCGGTGATCCGCGGTACGGTTGACAGGCGCGCGCCGTGCTGGCTAAGTTGCTGCCCTTCGCGCGCCGGGCTCACCGGAGGGTTCTCCTCGGTTCCAGCCTCCGCGGCCTGATCCAGGGGCCCAGTCATGAAGCGTACGTATCAGCCGAGCCGGATCCGGCGGCGCCGGGTCCATGGGTTTCGGGCGCGGATGAAGACGCGCGGTGGGCGGCTGGTTTTGAAGCGTCGCCGGGCGAAGGGTCGAAAGCGGCTCGCGCCGGTGACGCCGTCGAAGCGAGGGTGATCGCCCCGACGGGTCCGTTCACCCGAACGGAGCGGATCCGACGCTCCAGCGACTTCCAAAGCGTGTCCCAGAAGGGGCTGCGGCGGGCGGCGAGATGCTTCGTAGTCCTCGCAGCGCCGTGCTCCCTGGGGGAGGGTCGTGCGCGGCTCGGCCTGACGGTGAGCCGGAAGGTGGGGAACGCCGTCGTGCGCAATCGGGTGAAGCGGCGGATTCGCGAATGGTTCCGTTGCGGTGGCCGGTCGCTGGCCGCCGGCTTCGACCTGGTCGTGATCGCGCGCAGGGACGCAGCCTCGCTGGAGACCGGGCAGACGGCCGCGGAGTTGGACCGCCTCGTCGGGGCCGCCCGATGAGCACCCGGGCCGAGGCGGAAGAGCCGAGGAGCATCAGCCCGCTCGCATGGGTCCTGATCGCCGCGCTCCGCCTGTACCGCGCGCTCATCTCGCCTCTGATCGGCCCTGCTTGTCGCTTCCAGCCGAGCTGCTCGCAATACGCGATCGACGCGATCCGGCGGCGGGGCGCTGTGCGGGGAGCGTGGCTCGCGGTGAGGCGACTGGGTCGGTGCCATCCTCTGGGTGGCTTCGGCTACGACCCCGTGCCCTGAGAGGTCTGCGCAGTGGACCGCAACCTCCTGCTCGCTTTTGCGCTCTCCTTCGTGGTGCTCTCCCTGTGGTCGATGACGTACAGGAAGCCACCCCCGGAGGAAGTGGTCGAGGGACCGTCGGTGGCCGGCGGGCAGCCGGAGGCGGTGCCAGCGCCAGCCGCCACGCCCTCGCCGCCGCGCTACCCGGACCTGCCCGCGGCAACCGCCGGGCCGTCGGAGCCGGGCCGGTTCGAGGCGCCCGTCGCGAGCGAGGAAGGCGCGCCGTCGCAGGCGGCCGAGGTCGAGTTCGAGCGACCCCTCTACAGGGCCACAGTCAGCAGCGACGGGGCGGCGCTCAAGAGCTGGCAGCTTCAGCAGTTCTCCGACCCCCACGGCGATCCGATCCACCTCGTGGCGCCGGACGACTTCGCCGCCACGGCGTCGACCCCGTTCGTCGAGCTCGAGCGCGGAGATCTCACTCGCGCGACCTGGCGCCTGGTCGAGCGATCCGACACGGAAGTGCGTTTCGAGATCACGCGCGGCGGCGTGACGATCGCCAAGACCTACACGTTCTCCGACGACGGCTACGACTTCCGCCTACGCATCGATGTGTCGAACGGGAGCAGCGCCGAGATTGCGCCCGCGTTCCTGGTCGAGTGGCCGATCCGGGAGCGTGAGGGCAACGACTTCCACGGCGAGAGCGCAGCGGCGATGGAGGACGGCAAGGTGAGAGCCGTGCCGCTGGCGGCCCTCGGCAAGGCGGGATTCTTCGGGCGGTTCACCGGAGCCAAGGACGGTGAGCCCAAGGTCTTCACCGGTGAGATCGATTGGGCGGGGATCCAGACTCCCTACTTCCTCTCGGCCGCCTTCCCCGACCAGCCCGCGGCGGCGCGAGCCCGATTCCTGCCTCTCGAGCCCGGTCACCGGGGAGCCATCCAGCTCTACTTCGATCCGGTGCTGCTCCCGCCGGGGCAGGCGGCGAGTCGCGAGTACCGCGCCTACCTGGGTCCGAAGGAGGTCGAGCTCCTCGAGGCCTTCTCGCCGTCGGCCGTGGCCTCGATCGCCCTGGGCTGGTCGCTGGTCGCCCCGATGACTCGCGCCTTCGTGTGGCTGCTGGCGGTCTTCCACTCGTTCATCCCCAACTACGGCTGGGCGATCATCGTGCTGACGATCGTCGTGCGGATGGGCATGGCGCCGCTCACGATCAAGCAGATGCGATCCATGGAGCGGATGCGGCGCATCCAGCCCAAGGTCAAGGAGATCCAGGAGAAGTTCGCGGACGACCGGCAGAAGCAGTCGGAGGCGATGATGAGCCTCTACCGGCAGGAGAAGGTCAATCCGCTCGGTGGCTGTCTGCCGATGGTGCTGCAGCTTCCCGTGTTCATCGGCCTGTTCTATGCGCTGCGCAGCTCGATCCAGCTGCGCCAGGCGCCATTCATCGGCTGGATCGACGACCTCTCGGCTCCGGATCTGCTGTTCACGGTTCCGGGAACCGACTTCCCGTTCCGCGTGCTGCCTCTGCTGATGGGCGCTTCGATGTTCTTCCAGCAGAAGATGACGCCGATGCAGATGGATCCAGCTCAGGCGCGGATGATGATGGTGATGATGCCGGTCATGATGACCGTGATCTCCTACACCTTCCCGTCGGGCCTCGTGCTCTACTGGATGATGAGCAATGTGCTGGCGATCACCCATCAGCTCTGGATCGGTCGCCACATGAAGCCCGTAGGGGGCTGAGTCCCGGAGAGCAGCACCCGTTCATTCCACGGGTGCGCGAGCGGCCGGCGTCGATCCGGCCAGAGGAGGAGACGTGTACGACCCCAGACAGGAGCCGCACGAGTTCGTCGGCGAGGATCGCGCTTCGGCGGTGGAGAAGGCCCGGACATTCTTCGGGCTCTCCGAGGACCAGCTGGTGGTGAGCCAGCTGCCGGTGGGAGAGGTGTACGGCCTTGGGGGCCGAACGGTGGTGGTGGCCTTTCCGCGCGACCGGAAGCCGCCTACGCGAGGTGACCGGGACTCGGGCGGCGAGCGCCGCGATCGGGATGGTGGACGCGGAGGTCGCGGAGGTCGCGGTGGCCGGGGGCGCCGCGAGGGGAGGGAGCCGCGAGAGTCGCGAGAGCCTCGGGAGCCACGGGTACGCGAGTCGGCGGGCCCCCGTCTCTCGGACGAGCCGTCGGTGGCGAACGTGCACGGAGACCTGGGTGAGATCGGCGCCTTCGTGCAGGGCGCGGTGGAGCGACTCGAAGTGGGACCCTTCGAGATCCGGGAGTCCGAGGACGACGGCAACGTGGTGATCGAGCTCAAGGGCTCCGCCGCCGAGGTGCTGGCCTCGGGAGAGGCGCGGGGAATCGACGCCCTCCAGCTGCTGGCCAACCAGGTCCTGGCGCGGCGCGACGAGGAAGGCACACGCCGCGTCGTGCTGGACGTGGAGGGAGGATCCGAGTCGCGGGAGAAGCACCTGGAACGGCTGGCCGAGCGAGTGGTGAAGCGCGCAATCGAGGGCGGTCGGGCGATCGCTCTCGACGCGATGAACGGGCGGGATCGGCGCACGATCCACATCGCCGTCCGGGAGTACGACGGGGTCGCGACGATGAGCATTGGGGAGGGGCGCTTCCGTCAGGTAGTGGTTGTCCCCGAGGGTGCTCCGGAGTACGAGGAAGCTCTCCGCCAGAGCGATAGCTAAGGGACGCCCTCTCGCGTTCCACGTGGAACGGAAGGATCCAGCTCGGCGGTATGTTCCACGTGGAACACGGCCCCGGACCCCGGCCCGCGTTCCACGTGGAACGGAGCCACGGTCCACCTTGGACCCCCTAGACGAAATCCTTGCCCAGGGCCTTTCCTGGCTGGGCATCGCCAGCGATCCGGCCTCGCTGGAACGCTGGTCCCGCCTCGCCCGCCTGCTCGAGCGCTGGGGAGAGCGGATCAATCTCACCGGCCATCGCGGGGCCGACCAGATCGCCCGCCGGCTGCTGCTGGAGGCCGCGGCGTTCAGCGCCGCCCTGCCGCCCGCCGCCACGATCGCCGATCTCGGCTCCGGCGCGGGGATCCCCGGGATTCCGATTGCACTGTGCCGCCCGGACACCCAGGTGCTCCTGGTCGACTCCCGGGAGCGTCGCCATCACTTCCAGCGCGCCGCAATCCGGGAGCTGGGGCTGACAGGAGTCCGCGCCCTGCGCGGGCGCGTTGAGGAGCTCACACCGCAGCCCTGCGCGGGTGTCGTCTCCCAGGCCTTCGCCAGACCCGGGCAGGCCCTGGAGTGGATGCTTCCCTGGGTCGCGGAGGGGGGTTGGATTGCACTGGCGACCGTTGCCGACGCCGCAGCCCCCGCCGCCGGGCTCACAGAGCTCGATTTCGTCGCCTCCGTGCCCTACGCGGCGCCGGGGGGTCCGCCCCGGAGCGCCTGGCTGGCCCGCCGCCCGCCCGAGGGGGGTAGTGCAACTCGTTGAATATGATTGCAAATTTCCATCTTCATCGGCGCCGCGTGGCAGATCCTGCCGGCTTGTGGTAAACAGGGACCCGGGCTGTCCCCAGGGGGATTTGGAGAGGACGCGATTGCGGACGGATCGCGCACCCAGGCTTCGCCTCCGGTGGCGAAGCGTGGCGGGGTGAGGGCTGGGCCGATGACGCATCCGGGCCGCGTCTTCGCGGTCGTGAACCAGAAGGGCGGGGTCGGAAAGACGACCACCGCCGTGAACCTCGCCGCGAGCCTGGCGGCCTCCGAACGCTCCACATTGCTCGTCGACTTCGATCCCCAGGCGAACGCTACCAGCGCCTTCGGGATCTCCGCAGTGCGACCGCACATCTACGACGCGCTGGTCGGCGACTGCGTCATCAAGTCCATGACGCGTGCCACAGAACTGCGTTATCTGCACCTGGTGCCCTCGGGCCGCGACCTGTACGGCGCAGAGATCGAGCTGGTCTCGGCGATCAGCCGTGAGCGGCGGCTCGAGCGCGCCCTCGCCGAGATCCGCGACGACTACGAGGTCGTGCTGATCGACTGCCCGCCGTCGCTCGGTCTGCTGACGCTCAACGCGCTCACGGCCGCGGACGGCGTGATCATTCCGCTCCAGTGCGAGTACTACGCCCTCGAAGGTCTGGCGGGCCTGCTCGAGACGATCGAGCTGGTTCGCCGCGAGCTCAATCCGGGCCTCGCGCTCGAGGGTGTGCTGCTGACCATGGCGGATGCGCGCAACAATCTGTCGCGACAGGTTCAGGAGGAGGTGCGCAACCATTTCGGCGCGCAGGTCTACGAGACCGTCATTCCGCGCAACGTCCGGCTCTCCGAGGCGCCGAGCCACGGCAAGCCGATCCTGCTCTACGACGTCCACTCGAAGGGAGCGACCGCCTATCTGGAGTTCGCCTCCGAGCTCCTGCAACGACTCCCCACACCCCACCCGCCGGCGACGCCTCCCTCGCCGGCCTTCCCGCTCCAAGCTGGAGGTTCCCATGAGTAGCCCGCGGAATGCGCTGGGCCGCGGCATCGGTGCGCTGATCCCCACCTCGCCGGCTCCGCCGCCCGTGCCGACCGGCGCCGGCGCCCCGGGCGAATCGACCGCGCGGGCCCGCGAACGCGAGGTCGCCGTCGCCGCGATCGACCCCAATCCCGATCAGCCCCGACGCGTCTTCGACTCGGCCGCCCTCCAGACGCTCTCGGAGTCGATCCGGGTCCACGGTGTGCTCCAGCCCGTCGTCGTGCGCCGCGCGGGAGACCGCTACGAGCTGGTCGTCGGCGAGCGGCGCTGGCGCGCGTCGAAGCTCGCCGGGCTCCAGACGATCCCGGCCGTGGTGCTCGACATCGATCCGCGCGATCGCCTGGAGGTCGCGCTGATCGAGAACGTGCAGCGCCGCGATCTCAATCCGATCGAGCTCGCCGTCGCCTTCCGCACGCTGTCGGACACGGGCGCCACCCAGGAGGAGATCGGTGAGCGCGTCGGGATGGACCGCTCGAGCGTGGCCAACCACGTGCGGCTGCTCGAGCTCGCCCGGGACATCCAGAGCGACGTCGAGGCGGGGCGCCTGACCCTCGGACACGCGAAGGCACTGCTCTCCGTCGCCACCCCCGAACGGCGGCGGGCGCTCCGCGACCGCATCGTCGACCAGCAGCTCTCGGTGCGAGCCGCCGAGCAGCTGGCGCGACCCAGGCCGCCCGCGACCCCCGGCGACGGTGAGGGCAGCTCGGCCCGCGACCCGCACCTCCAGAGCGTCGCCGACGCGCTGCGCCAGCGGTTGCAGACCCGGGTCCGCGTCAAGGGCAGCGCCGAGCGCGGCCGCGTCGAGATCGAGTACTTCGGGCTCGAGGACTTCGAGCGCATCACCGGAGCGCTGCTCGGCGATGTCTGAACGGGTGCCCGGACAGCGCGAGCCCCAGGCGAGCGACGCCGAGCCGGTCGAGCTGGCGCTGGGGGCGGGCATGGCCTTCGAGGGGCTGCTCGTGCTGCCGCGGCGCGCGCGCATCGACGGGCGCCTCGGAGGTGAGGTGCTGGCCGGGGGTCCCGTCTGGGTCGGTCCGACCGGGGAGGTCGAGGCCGACCTGGAGGCCGACTCGGTGGTCGTCGAGGGGCGGGTGCACGGGAATCTGCGGGCCCGTCACTCCATCGCGCTGGGGCCGGCGGCCGTCGTGCGCGGAGACCTCGTGGCGCCGCGGCTCCGCGTCGCCGAGGGCGCCCGGGTCGACGGGCGCTGTGCGTGCGGAGACTCCGGGGCGCGCCCCGCCGAAACCCGCGCCGAAGGCGTTCCGGCGGCGAATTGCGGCGTCCAGGCGTCTTGAAGTTCGCGACAGCTATGTAAGAATTGCCGCGCCCGTGGAGCCGGTGGACTCGCCGATTCCGTAGGTACACGTCTTTCTCGGGGCCCGAGACAGCCGATCGGAAGATCCGGCAGGTCTCACAGAGGTGGGTGGCCCCGTCCCAACCCCGACATCCGGAAGCGACACCCGGAGCGAAGCGCGGAGCACGCCGGCGGTGCCTGCGACCCTTTGGCTCCGGAAACGACGGCGAGGTTCAGAGCTCCCCGCGAACGACCCGCGGCAGGCGCCGACCGGGCGCCGCCCCCCGTCTGGCGAGGAGATCTCCCGGCCCATGATGCGACTCCCTCCCCTGCGATCCTCCAGCGATGTGAAACGGCTCGGCGCTCCCGTCGCCGCGATCGCGGTCGCGGTCGCCCTGGCACTGCCCGCGGTCGCCGCGGCCTCCGAGGGCGGGCTGGTCCTGGTGCCCGATCCGCCTCTGCTCCTGGCTTTGATCGCGCTGTTCGTGATCCTGATCCTCCCGGTCAACGCGCTGCTGTTCAAGCCGCTGCTGCGCGTGCTCGACGAGCGCGAGGCGCGGATCGCCGGCACGCGCGCGAAGGCGGAGAAGCTCGAGCGCGACGCCACCCAGGTGCTCGGTCGCTACGAGACGGCCGTGCGCGAGACCCGCGAGGAGGCCGAACGCCATCGCCGCTCGTTGCTCCAGGAGGTGCGCGCCGAGGTCCAGCGCGCGGCGGCCGGAGCGCGCGCCGAAGCCGAGCAGCGCATCGACCAGGCCCGGAACGAGGTGGCCGCCTCGCTGGAAGGCGCGCGGGCGACGCTGCGCGCCCAGTCCCAGGAGCTCGCGCGTCAGGCCGCGTCCCAGGTGCTGGGGAGGGCCCTGTGAGCCGCGTTCTCCTCCGTGCGCTCCCGCTCGTCCTGCTCGCCGCGGCTCCCGCCCGAGCTTCGGAAGGCGGTGGCCTGTTCTACCCGACGCTGAACTTCGTCCTGCTGTTCGGGACGCTCTTCTTCCTGCTGCGCGTGCCGCTCCGGACCTACTTCGCCGAGCGCCGCGCGGCGGTCCGCAAGGACGTGGAGGACGCGGCGGCGCTCAAGAAGCAGGCCGAGGAGCGTTATGCGAAGTGGCAGCGACGCCTCGGCCAGCTCGAGGAGGAGCTCGAGGGGATCCGCACCACCGCCCGCGAGCGCGCGGAGACCGAGCGCGAGCACATGCTGGCCGACGCGCGGGCGACCGCGGAGCGGATCCGCCAGGACGCCGCCGCCGCCGTCGACCAGGAACTGCGAAGAGCCCGGGAGAGCCTGCGCCAGGAGGCCTCGCAGCTCGCCGTCGAGCTCGCGGCGGGCATCCTTCGCGAGCAGGTGACGCCCGGCGATCGGGAGCGGCTGCTCGACGAGTTCATCGGGCGGATCGAGCGCTCGCCCGAGGCGGGGAGCTAGCCGTGCGCAGCTCGGCCGCCGCCCGGCGCTACGCGCGCGCGCTGTTCTCGATCGCTCAGGAATCCTCGGCGGTGGAGCCGATCCGCGGCGAGATCGCGCGCATGGCGCAGCTCTTCGAGGGCGAGCCTGCGCTGCACCACGCCCTGTTCCGGCCGCTGCACCCGGTGGCCGAACGGCGGGCGGTGGTTCGGGCGGTCGGCGAACGGCTCGGGCAGAGCCCCACCGTGCGGAACTTCCTGCTCTACCTGATCGACCAGCGCCGGCTCGTCGACTTCGACACGATCCGCGCCGAGTTCGACCAGCTCGCCGACGCGGCCGCCGGCCTGGTGAAGGCTCGCGTGACCGCCGCCGCGCCCCTCGACGACGCTCAGCGCGAGCGTCTGTGCCAGGCGCTCGCGGCGCGCACCGGCCGCCGCGTCGAGCTCGACCTGGCGGTCAATCCGGACCTGATCGGCGGCGCCGTCGCCGTCGTCGGAAACGTCGTCTTCGACGGCAGCCTGCGGACGCAGCTGGAGCAGCTGCGCGACACCCTCTCGAGAGGACACTGATGGACATCAAGCCCGGTGAGATCACCGACATCCTGAAGCGCGAGATCAAGGACTACGACCGCGAGATCGACGTCGCCGAAACCGGCACCGTGCTCTCGATCGGAGACGGCATCGCGCGCGTCTACGGACTCGAGAACGCGATGGCCGGCGAGCTGGTCGAGTTCCCCGGCGGCACCTCGGGCATGGTGCTCAACCTGGAAGAAGACAACGTCGGCATCGCCGTGATGGGCGAGACCACCCACGTGAAGGAGGGCGATCTCGTCCGCCGCACCGACCGCATCATCGAGGTGCCGGTGGGCGAGGCGCTGATCGGCCGCGTCGTCGACGCGCTCGGCAACCCGATCGACGGGAAGGGCGAAATCTCCACCAACGAATCGCGCCGCGTGGAGCTGAAGGCGCCCGGCATCGTCGCGCGCAAGTCGGTGCACGAGCCGCTCCAGACCGGGATCAAGGCGATCGACGCCATGACGCCGATCGGGCGCGGCCAGCGCGAGCTGATCATCGGCGACCGCCAGACTGGCAAGACGGCGATCGCGATCGACACGATCATCAACCAGAAGAACACCGACGTGTACTGCATCTACGTCGCGATCGGACAGAAGCAGTCCACGGTCGCCCAGGTGGTCGAGAAGCTGCGCCAGCACGGCGCCATGGACTACACGATCGTCGTCGCGGCGACCGCGGCCGAGCCGGCGCCGCTCCAGTTCATCGCGCCCTACACGGGCGTCACGATGGGCGAGTGGTTCCGCGATGGCGGCAAGCACGCGCTGATCGTCTACGACGATCTCTCGAAGCAGGCCGTCGCCTACCGCCAGCTGTCGCTGCTGCTGCGCCGG
>CAZZFT010000079.1:0-22789 GCA_964653555.1 uncultured Spirochaetales bacterium
CCGAGCTGCTCGCCGACGTGGCGGTTGCGGCTCTGGGGGCTCACGCAGGTGGCGATCAGGTCGCCCATGCCCGCGAGACCGGCGAAGGTGGGCGCGCGGCCGCCCATCGCGACGCCGAGACGCGTGATCTCGGCGAGGCCACGGGTGATCACCGCGGAGCGCGTGTTGTCGCCGACGCCGAGGCCGTCGCCCATCCCCGAGGCGATCGCGATCACGTTCTTCAACGCGCCGCCGAGCTCGCAGCCGACGACGTCGGTGTTCGTGTACACCCGGAACCGGCCCGAGTGGAAGACGCGCTGCACCTGGCGCGCCACGCGCTCGTCCTCGATCGCGATCACGCTCGCCGCGGCGAAGCCGGCCATGATCTCCCGCGCCAGGTTGGGGCCGGTGAGGGCGCCGGCCACGTGATCGGGGAGCACGTCCTGGATCACCTGGGTCATGCGCAGATGGCTGTCCTGCTCGAGGCCCTTGGCCAGGCTCACCACCGGCACCCAGGGCCGCAGGAACTTCGCCACCTCCTCGAGGGTCGCGCGCATGCTGTGGGAGGGGACGCCCATCACCAGCACGTCGGCCTCGCGCACCGCCTCCTCGATCGACTCGGTGGTGCGCAGCGTGCGAGGCAGGCGCACGCCGGGCAGGTACCGCTCCAGGGAGCGCTGCTCGTTGATCTCGCGCACGGACGCGGGGCTGCGCCCCCAGAGCAGCGTCGGGGAGTGGCGACAGGCCAGGGCCGCCACCGAGGTTCCCCAGGATCCGGCACCCAGCACGGCGACGCGCAGCTCCATGGCGCTAGCCGTCCATCACTTCGACGTAGCGGGCCCGGATCGCCTCGATTTCGCGGTCGAGCGTCTCGGGGGTCCACTTGCTGGTGTCGACCGGCGGCAGCACGACCGCCTCGACGGTCGCGGGGTGGATCACCAGCGCGTCCTTCGGCAGCGCGTCGAGCACGTTGCGGAACACGACCGGCACGATCGGAACGCCCGCCTGCATCGCCAGGTGGAAGGCGCCCTTCTTGAAGAGGCCCAGGCGCGGCGACTTCTGGCGCGTACCCTCGGGCGCGATGATCAGCGAGCGCCCCTGGCGCAGCGCCTCGAGAGCGGGGCCGAGCGCTTCGACCGCCTTCTTCGAGTCGGCGCGGTCGATGAACACGACGCCCGCCACCGAGAACAGCGGCCCGAAGATCGGATTGCTGCGGATCTCCTTCTTGGCGACGCCGGTGGCGTCGCGGCGGACCATCTTCAGCATCAGTGGCGCGTCGAGCCCGCTCTGGTGGTTGAAGATGAACACCGCCGGCCGGTGCGACCACAGGTGTTCCTCGCCCTCGACCCGCAGGTCGACGCCCGAGAGCGCGATCGAGAGGTCGCCCCACAGCGAGCCCATCATGTTGATCGCCTCGCGCTGGGAGTGGTTCAGCAGGCCCACGCCCACGCCCGCGAGCACCGACGGCACCAGGCTTCCGTAGGCCAGCGCCGTGCGCGCGATCTGCATCAGGTCCGGGCGCCCGCGGCTCGAGAAACGCTGCACGGGCCAGCGCCGCTCCTTCGCGATCTGGGCGAGGCGATTGTCGGGGTTGGTCGGACGCGGGTGACCGACGTTCTCGAGCAGCGGCAGGTCGTCGATGCTGTCCGAGTAGAAGTAGCTGGCGTCGAGATCGAGTCCGAGCTCCTCCGCCAGGTCTTCCGCCGCCAGCAGCTTCCCGCGCCCGAAGCAGGTGGGGTGGATCACCTTGCCGGTGAGCACGCCGTCCTTGGCCTCGAGCCGCGTGCACAGCACGTGCGGGACCGCGAGCTCCTTCGCCACCGGGTCGACCTGGTAGGGCGTCGCCGAGGAGACGATCGCCATCGTGTGTCCACGCTCGTGGTGGGCCCTCACCAGCGCCCGCGACTCCGGGTAGATCTGCGTAGCGAGGTGTTTGTCGAAGACCTCGCGGCCGAGCTCGTGGAGCGACGCCTCGGGCAGGCCGCGGTAGGCCTGGGTGTGGGCGGCCACGAAGCCGGAGAAGCCGGTGCGGCCCAGGGCGAAGGAGAGCGTGCCGAGCAGCCCCTGGGCCAGCTCGGTCGGCCCGGCGCGCCCGCGGGCGATGCGCTCGCGCAGGAAGGCGATGGCCGAGAAGCCGGCGAGCAGGGTGCGATCGACGTCGAAGAAGGCGGCGATCTGGGGGCCCGAGGGACCTTCGCGGATCTCGCGGGTGAGCTTGTCGTGGAGCACGGCACCTCCGCACGCCCCCGAAGCAGGATAGGGGACGGCGCACGTCAGGATACCGGCCTCCGCGTCGGCCCGTTGCGCGCCCGAGAGCGGCGGGCTACTCGACGCGCGCGAAGAGGGGAGGGCCTGGAGCAGTCGGTGTGGAGCCCTGGCGGCAGACGGCGGGTACAGAGGCGCTTGCGCAAGGGGCAGATCGCCCTGGCGCGCGCCCTGCGACCGCTGCTGCGACGGCGCCCCCGAGCACCCGCCCCGGCCTCCCAGATCCACCTCTCCTGGACGGGCGATCCCTCGTGCAGCCTGACCGTCTGCTGGCGGACCGCCCGGGCCGACGCCCCCGCGCGAGTCGAGGTGCGGCGGGCCGGGACGACGCCCTGGAGCGAGGTGCGCGCGGAGACCGCGCCCGCACCCGGTCCCGGCGGCTTCCTGCACACGGCCCGCCTCGCCGGTCTCGACCCCGATACGCCCTACGAGTACCGCGCGTCCTGCGACGCGCGCTTCGCCGTGCCCTGGAGCCGATCCTTCCGCGCGCGCACCGCACCCGTCGGCCCCGACGCCGCCTTCGAGGCCGTGTTCTTCGCCGACACCGGCATCCCGGGCCGACCCGACGGCACCACCGACGTCGGGGCCCGGTTGATCGCGGAGATGACGGCGGATACGCCGCTCTTCGCGCTCGGCGCCGGCGACTACGCCTATGCCGACACCGACACGCGTTTCGTGGATCCGGCGCGTGCGATCGACGCCTGGTTCGAGCACCTGGAGCCGCTGCTGGCGCGAGCGCCCTTCCTGCCCGCCTGGGGCAACCACGAGATCCACCTCGGCGAGGGCTTCGCCGAGTGGGCGCCCCGCTTCGCGCTGCCCGAGGGTGGGGAGGAGGGACGCAGCTACTCCTTCGACGTCGGCGGCGCCCACTTCTGCGCGCTGTTCGCGCCCGGCGAGGCGCCGCCGCCGCACCACCTGGCCTGGCTCGACCGCGACCTCGCCGCGGCCCGCGCCGCGGGCGCGCGCTGGCTGATCGTGTATCAGCACGCCGCGCTCTTCGCCCACGGCAGCTCCCACCCGGCGCGGACGGAGGTGCGCGACGCGGTGGTGCCGATCCTCGAGCGCCACGGCGTGGACCTGCACCTCTCCGGGCACGACCAGAGCTACGAGCGCACCCATCCGCTCTGCGAAGGCGGGACGCGCGTGGCGATCTCCGCGCGCGCGGGCGGCGCGCGGATCGCGGCGGGTGCGGGAGTCGTCTACGCCAAGATCAGCCCGGCGGGCAAGCGCTCGAGCCGGGGCGGCGACTTCTCGCGCTTCGCCGACGCCGCGCCGCCGGTGATCGCCGCGCGCAGCGACGCCTGCCACCACTTCGGCCGGCTGCGCGTGGACGGTCGCCGCCTCGAGCTGGAGATGGTCGGGGTCTCCGAGGCGGGGGGCCCGCGCCGCCGGGTGGACCGCTTCGCGATCGAACGGGGGTGAGGCGCGGCGGCCGCGTCGCGCGGGTGTAAGCTGGCCGCTCGCACGCGGCGCGGAAGCCGTGCGGGAGGTCCGAACATGCATCGCGTTATCGCATCGTCGCTCGTCGCGGCGCTCCTCACGGCGCTCTGGCTGGGCGGGGGACTCGTCGCCTGTGCGACGAGCCGCGTCGAGAACACCTGGACCGACCCGGCGGCGGTCGGCAAGCCCTTCGACTTCCACAAGGTGGCGGCGGTGGCGCTGCTCCAGGACGGCGCCCTGCGCCGGGTAGCCGAGGACGAGCTCGCCCGGGCGATCCGCGAGGGGGCGGAGGGCAAGAGCGGCGTCGAGGCAGTGCCCTCCTACACCCTGCTCGACTCCCAGGACCTGGCCGACTCCGAGCGCGCGCGGGCGAAGCTGGCGGCCGCCGGCTTCGACGGCGCGGCGGTCGTCTCCGTCCTCGACTCCCAGCAGCGCGTCGAGTACGTCCCCGGGACTCCAAGCTACGGCTACGGCTACGGCTGGACCCTGTACGACCCGGGCTACATGCGCACCGACACCGTCGTGTTCGTCCAGACCAACATCTACGACGTCGCGGACAAGAAGCTGCTCTGGTCCGGCACCACAAAGAACTACAACCCCAAGGACGTCAAGGACCTGATCGACGACACCACCCGCGACGTCGGCGCCGCGCTGCGCAAGGAGGGGTTGATCCGCTAGTTCACGAGGGCAATCCTGCAGAGGACAGAAGCAGGACGGAACAGCGCTCAGGACTCCGCCGATCATTCCAGCGGCTCGAACGTTCCCCGGTCGATGCCCGTCACCCCACACGGAGTGGCGGAGAGGGTGGGATTCGAACCCACGGACGCTTTCGCGTCAGCGGTTTTCAAGACCGCCGCCTTCAACCGCTCGGCCACCTCTCCGCGGGTAAGGGTCGTCCCAGCGCGTGATGGAAGCAAGATCCTCGCAGCTCCGCACTGCGGCGGACCGACGGGCCGGGGTCGACCGACGGCTCGCCGACGTCGAGATCGGCGTCCTCGCCGTCGCGCGTAGAAGGGCTGCGGGCTCTCGATGCCGCTCATCGGCGCGGTCAGCGCCAGGGCTCGATCGACCAGAGCGCCGCCGTGGCGTCGACCAGATAGTGCTTCAGGGCTCGCCACTCGCGCGCTCGTCTCGCCTCTCCGAGTCGGGCGCTGGCGTTCGACCAGTCCGCGATGGCGTGGAAGAGGAAGCCGGCGAAGGCGATCGTGCGCGGCCTGCGGTACTCGGCCGGTACCCCGGGTCCGGCCTCGCTGACGAGATCCAGCAGCCGTCGCGACGCGACGAGATCGTCCACGCGGGAGAAGTAGAAGGACGACCAGCCGGGATGGCCGATCAGCTCGGCGCTGATGCAGACGAAGTGCATGCCGCCATCGGCGTTCTCCGCCTCCTTCACGATGGGCAGTACCCAGGCCTCGGCCACTCGATGCACATCCGCCTGCGCCCCGTCTGCCTCGATCGCGTCGATCAGCCGGCTGCGCGCGACCGCGATGGGCTGGGCGTGGCGCGCCAGGATCGCGCGGAGCAGGCCGAGCCGGTCCTGGAAGTGGTAGCGGACGGCCGAGCGATGCCGCTGCTTCGCGGCGCGGCCGATCGCCTGCAGGGAGACGCCGTCGACGCCCTTCTCGGAGAAGAGGGCCTCCGCGGCACGCAGGATGCGCAGGCGGGTCTCGGCGGAGTCGCTGCGGATCGGGCTTGCTGCGGGCACGCACGGTAGATAGTATGTGAGTACTAACTAGGCGACAACACCGGGCAAGTGGGCCGACGACGCAGCGGGAACGGGCGGGTGCTACGACCGCGGCGTGGAGGAGCAATGGCTGGCGACATCATCCGCATCCGCGACCTCGCGAAGCCCGAGCTCTCCGACTTCCAGAAGGGCGCGCTCGCCTATGCCGACCGGCTCGAGCACGACCTCAGCGTCGAAGGCGTCCTGACCCAGGCATCGGAGGTGACGCGGCTCGACGACTTCGGACCGGACGACTTCCGCGAGCGGCTCGCCCTGTGGCTCTCGGAGCCCGACCGGGACCCGGATCGCACGAACCTCGGCCGCCTGATGCTCTTCAACGACTGCGTGCGCTACGCGGCGACGCGGCTGCGCATCCGCCAGCTCCTGAAGGAGCATCCCGAGATCCACGACGTCGAGATCCGGGCGCCGATCATCGTCGTCGGTCTGCCCCGCTCGGGGACGACCCATCTCGTCAACCTGATCGCCGCGGACCGTCGACTCCGCTCGATGCCGCTCTGGGAGGGCCAGGCCCCGGTCGCGGAGGAGAACGCCACACGCGACCGGAACGATCCGCGCTGGATCCGCTGTCAGCAGGCGTGGGAGCAGATGCAGGCCGCCTCCCCGCTCGTCTCCGCGATGCACCCGATGAACCCGGATCACGTGCACGAAGAGCTCGAGCTCATGCTCCCGGACTTCTCCAGCTACAACCAGGAGTGGGTGGGGCGGGTGCCGAGGTGGGTCGAGTACTACCACGCCCACGACCAGCGTCCGCACTACGCGTACCTGAAGACCGGGCTCCAGATCCTCCAGTGGTACCTGCCGCGCGAGCGCTGGGTCCTCAAGTGTCCCCAGCACCTCGAGCAGCTCGGGCCGCTCGTGGAGACCTTCCCGGATGCAACGTTCGTCGTGACCCATCGCGACCCGGTCGCGGTGATCCAGTCGGCCGCGACCATCACCTGCTACGGCGCGCGCATGAGCTACAAGACGACGGACCCCGAGTGGTATCTCGACTACTGGTCGCGGAGGACCTGGCAGCTCCTCTCGGCCTCCGTGCGCGACCGGCATCGGCTGCCCGAGGATCGGACGATCGACGTGCTCTTCCACGAGTTCATGGCCGACGACTTCGCCATGATGGAGCGGATCTACGACGTCGCGGGCCTCCCGATGACCGAAGGGGCGCGCCGGGAGATCCGGTCGCACCTCGAGGACCACGCCCGCGGCAAGCACGGGCGCGTGGTCTACGACCTGAGAGAGGATTTCGGCGCGGAGCCGGCCCGGGTGCGCGAGCCCTTCGGGTTCTATCTCGAGCGCTTCGCGGTCCACAACGAGGTGATGTGATGGCTCGTGCGGAGATCGAGAAGGAGGTGGATCGGCTGATCGACGAGCGGCCCGGCCGCGAGCTTCTCCACGCGCCCTACGATGAGGCGGCCGTGCAGGTGCACGACCGCATCTGGCGCTCGGCGGGGACGACCGCCAGCTATCTCGTCGACTGCGGCGACGAGCGCGTGATCGTCAACTGCGGCATGGGCTTCGAGGCGCCGCACCACCAGCATCTCTTCTCGAACGTGCACAAGGGTCCGACCCGCTACATCATCACGACCCAGGGGCACGTCGATCACGTCGGCGGCGTCTCGCGATTCCGGGAGCCCGGCACGCTCTACGTCGCGCACGCGAACAATCCCCGCTGCCAGACCGACGACAAACGCATCGCGAAGTTCCGCGCCGGCACGGCGCTCACCTGGTTTCCCGAGCTCCCGAGAAAGATCGCCGACCTCCTGAAGCGCTATCCGGACGCCAGGCCCGTGCAGGACGTCCCCACGCCGGACGTGACCTTCGAGACGCGCATGCGGCTCCGGGCCGGCGACCTGGACCTCGAGCTGATCCACTGTCCCGGCGGCGAGACGATCGACAGCCTGGTGGTCTGGATTCCGGAGCATCGGGTGGCGCTCGTGAGCAATCTGTTCGGCCCGCTCTTCCCGCACTTCCCGAACTTCAACACGCTGCGGGGCGATCTCTACCGCTTCCCCGTTCCCTACCTGGAGAACGTCGATCGCGTGCGGGAGCTCGGGGCCGAGATTCTCGTCACGGGTCGACACCTGCCCATCCTCGGCGCCGAGCTGATCGACGCCTGTCTCGCCCGGATGCGCGGCGCGGTCGAGCACGTCCACGAGCAGACGCTGGCACTGATCAACGAGCACAAGAGCCCGTACGAGATCATGCGCAGCGTGTCGCTCCCGCCGCATCTCCGGGTCGGTCAGGGCTACGGAAAGGTCGAGTGGGGGGCACGCACGATCTTCGAGGCCTATACGGGCTGGTTCCAGCGGCGTTCCACGGCCGACCTCTACGCGGCCGACCCGGCGGAGGCCACGGCGGTGCTCGCCGGGCTGCTCGACCCGGAGGAGGTGCTCGTGCTCGCGCGCGCCCGACTCGCCGCCGGCGATGCAGCGACCGCGATTCGGATCGCCGAGGCGGTGCTGGCGCGCCGCGAGCATCGCGGCGCGACGGAGCTGATGCTCGCGGCCCACGAAGCGCTGCTCGAGGCCGGCGACGAGAGCTTCTGGGAGAGCGGCTGGCTGCGCCACCAGATCGCGCGTTGGCGCGCGGCCCTGGGCTAGCGAAGAGGCGCACCCCATGCCGACGACGACCTTCGACTTCTCCGGGCGCCGCGTGCTCGTCACGGGTGGGAGCTCCGGGATCGGCCTCGGGATCGCCACCGCGTTTGCCGACGCAGGCGCCGACGTCACGATCACCGGTCGCAGGGAGACGCCACGCGAATACGACGCCGATCTCTCCCGCTTCGACTATCGGCAGGCCGAGATGACCGACGCAGCCTCGCTCCGCGCGATCGCCGCGGACCTCGACGCGGTCGACGTGCTCGTGAACAACGCCGGCTCGAACCTCGTCGCCCTCGACGAGTGGAAGCCCGAGACCTTCGCGCAGGCCCTCCAGCTGCACCTGATCAGCGCCTTCACGCTCGCGGTCGAGCTGAAGCCACTGCTCGCAGCGAGTCCCCTCGCCGGCGGCGGCAGCATCGTCAACACCGTGAGCATGTCCGCGTTCCGATCCGTCCCGCTCGTTCCCGGCTACGGCGCCGCGAAGGCCGGGCTGGTCCAGATGACGCTCAACATGGGGGCCGCGTGGGCACTCGACAACGTGCGCGTCAACGCCGTGGCGCCGGGTCTGATCGAGACGAACATGACCGCGATCATGAAGACGAAGGGGATGGAGGCGATCGAGCGCGCCGAGCTCGATCGCGTGCCCATGAGGCGCTGGGGTCGCCCGAACGAGGTGGCACCGGCCTATCTCTTCCTCGCCAGCGAGGAGGCGCGCTTCATCACGGGAGCGACCCTCTATGTCGACGGCGGCTTCATGGCGAGGTAGGCACCCGGTGCGACAGCCGAACGGCGAAGGGCGCAATGCGAATGGAGGGGAGTAACGATGCTCCAAGCACGGATCCACGGTCCCGGCGACGTCCGTCTCGACGAGGTGCCCGAGCCGATTGCAGGCCGCGGCGACGTCGTGCTGCGCGTGCAGTCCTGCGGCATCTGCGGTAGCGACCTCGGCTACATCGCGCTCGGCGGGGTCGCGGGGCCGATGCCCGAACCCATGTCGATCGGGCACGAGCTCGCGGGCATCGTCGAGCAGGTCGGGCCCGGCGTCGAGACGCTCGCCGTCGGAGACCGGGTTGCGCTCGATCCGCGTGACCCGCAAGGTGGGGTGATCGGAAGCGGCAGGCCCGAAGGAGGCTTCGCGCCGCGGCTGCTCGTTCGGAGCGCCGACCACCGCCGGCTTCACAAGCTCCCCGCCTCGATGTCCTTCGATCTGGCCGCGCTCGCCGAGCCGCTGGGAGTCGCCATGAACGCCGTCGACAAGCTCCACGTCGAGCCGCACGAGAAGGCCGTCGTGTTCGGAGCCGGGCCGATCGGCCTCGCCGCCGTCGCGTCGCTTCGCGACCGCGGCTGCGAGGACATCGTCGCGATCGACCTCTCCCCGCAGAGGTTGAAGCTGGCGAGCTCTCTCGGCGCACGTGCGACGTTGAATGCCAGCGAGGTCGACGTCTGGCGCGAGCTGCGGGCGCTCCACGGCGAGACGCTCTTCTTCGGCAGGCCCGTCGCCGCCACCGACGTCTTCGTCGAGGCATCGGGCGCGCCGACCGTGATCACCCAGGTCATCGGCAACGCCCGCCGCCGGGCACGGCTCTCGATCGTAGCGCTGCACCGGAAGCCGATCGAGGTGAACTTCCTGCTCGTGCTGATGCGCGAGCTTCAGATCAACGGCGCGATGGAGTATCCCGACGACTTCGCGCGCGGCATCGACCTGCTCGCCCGCCGCGACCTGACCCCGATGATCACCCACCGCTTCCCGCTCGAGCGATTCCACGAGGCGCTCGACGTGGCGCGCGACCCGTCCGTGGCGGGGAAGGTGATGATCGAGGTGGCGCCGTAGCGCAGCGCCAAGGGGAGGTCTCGGAGCGCGATGCAAGCCCGATTCGACGATCTCCGCCGCGCTGGTCTTCCGCGGGGTCGGCCTTGGGCTCCCTGCTCAAGTTCGGCTCGAGGCCCACCGATCGGCTGCTCCAGATCCGGGCGAGGGGGGAGCCATGCAAGCGATTGCCGGCGCGGCCATCGCATCTCTCATCGCGGTGCCGATCGTCGTCGCGATCCGCCTGCTCGCGCTGCACCGGCGGACGGGCGCCGCCCCGGAGCTCCTGCTCGGCGGGATGCTCCTTCTCTCCGTCGGGGTCGGCTATCCGATGCTGATCGCGACGGACCGTGTCGGCCCGCAGTGGGCGGGCACGTTCTTCGTGGTTTCGACCCTCGCCATCAATGTCGGCTTCTCACTGCTCTTCGTCTTCACCTGGCGCGTGTTCCAGTCGCAGGCGGCCTGGGCGCGCGTCCTCACCGCCGCGGGCGTCATCACGCTGCTCGCGACGGGCCTGCAGCGTTCCGTCGGGGTCTACACGCATGGAGTCCCCCGCGTCGCAGACGAGCCCCTCAGCGAGAGCCTGCTGCAGACGGGACCCGTGATGGTCGCCTACCTCTGGACCGCATGGGAGTCGCTTCGCTACCACGGGGGCTCATGCGCCGTCGCGTGAAGCTCGCTCTCGCGGACGCGGTAGTGAGCGATCGTTTCCTGCTCTGGGGACTGATGGCGATCGTCGTCGCGTCAGGCGTGATGACAAACTCGGTGGCGATGGCGTTGCACGTGGAGGTGTTCAGCACCCCCTGGATCCTTCTCTTCTCGAGCTGCACCGGGCTTGCGCAGGCGGTGCTCCTCGTGCTGGCCTTCGTTCCTCCGCGTTCCTACTTGAGCTGGGTCCGCGCGCGCGACCGAATCGGGAGCTTGACCATGGCGGGTCAGCGGGAGCGCCGTTCCTCGCTGAGCACCTCCTCCACCGGCCGCACCTCGATGCTCCCGAGCCGCGCCGACGGCCATCGCGAAGCCACCTGGATCGCCTCCTCCCGATCCCTCGCCTCGATCAGGAAGAATCCGCCCAGCTGCTCCTTGGTCTCGGCGTAGGGTCCATCGAGAACGGACAGCTCGCCGCTTCGGACGCTCACGGTGGCCGCAGTCCGGGCACTCTGCAGGGCGTTGGTGAGGATCAGGTGGCCGCTCTTCCGCAGGGTCTCGACATAGGCGAGGGTCTCGCCCCGGAGCGCGTCCCACTCGTCTCGCGACAGGTCGTCGAGCTTCTTCTCTTCCTCATAGGCCAGGCACAGGTACTTCATCGATCGACTCCAATCATCCGGTCAGTCGCGGTCGGGGGCGCCGAGGGGAAAGAGCGGTCGATAGGGCCGCGCCTCGTCGACCGCACGGGCGAAGGACGGCCGCGCCAGCAGGCGCTGTCGATAGGATCGGACATTGGAGAAGGTCTCGTCGATCCCATGCGTCCAGTCGGCGTAGAAGAGCGCGGGGGCGGCGGCACAGTCGGCCAGCGAGAAGTCGTCGCCGGCCGCCCATTCGCGTGCCTCCATCCTCCGATCGAGCCAGCGGTACGCGGTGTCGAGCATCTCCCGCGCTCGAGCCACGCCGAGGGCATCGCGGTCCTTCGCAGCGCGAAGGCGGTCGGCCACGATCGTCTGCATCGGCGTCGAGACGTAGTTGTCGAAGAAGCGATCCATCATGCGGACGTCGAGAGCCGAGCGCCCGTCTTCCGGGATCAGGCGCACCGGCCCAGGGTGATGCAGCGCCAGATGCTCGATGATGATGCTCGCCTCGACGATGGTGCGACCCGCGTCCACGAGCACGGGGAAGCGCTTGAGCGGCCAGAGCGCCTCGAGTTCCGCCGTCGCTTCCGGGTCGTCCGGCGCGAGCATCCGGAACGCGAACGGAGTCCCGTTCTCGTACAGCGCGATGAGCGCCTTCTGGCTGTAGGAAGAGAAGGGGTGGGCATAGAGCGTCAGAGCCATCGTGACCTCGTTCGCAGCGCGTCGCCGTCCCGGCACCCGCGGCCATCAGCTCTCGAAGGCCGCGCGGGCCGCCGCGCGGAGCTCGTCCTCGGTCAATTGTCGCTTGGGGGTGGCGATCGATCAGCGATGACCGAAGGGATCCTCGACCACGCCGTAGCGATCGCCCCAGAACATGTCGTCGACGGGCATGATCACCTTCGCGCCGGCCGCGATCGCGTGGTCGGCGACCTTGTCGACGTCGTCGACCATCAGATGGATCGTGACGGGTGTTCCCCCGAGCGAAGTCGGCGACGCGTTCCCCATCTCGAGGTTCTCGTCGACGAGCATCACCGGCGACCCGTTGATCTGGACGCACGCGTGGATCAGCGTGCCGTCGGGAGCGGGCAGCCGGATCATCTCGGTGGCGCCGAAGGCCTGGCGGTAGAAGTCGATGGCAGCGGCGGCACCTCGGCAGACGAGATGCGGCGAGACGGCTCGAACGTCGTTGCAAGGCTGGTCGGTCACGATGGGTTTCCTCCTTCGGCGCCGCGGTTCTGGGCGCCTCGCATCGATGACGCACGAGGCGAGCGGATTTCGACAGCACGCGGGCCGGGCATCGCCATTGGGTCGCCCCGGACGGGCGGAGGGAGCCGACGGCGGCCCGCCACGCCGCCCCTGGGGGCTTCGAGCCCCGAACGGCCTGCCAGGAGCCCTGGATCACGCCGCGGAGGGATCGCGCCGGGATCCCGAGCCGGTCACGTGCGCGCGGCCGCGATCCCGATTCCGCCGGAGAGCAGGAGGCCCAGGGCCAGGGCACATAGCGCCGGTCTGGACAGGGCGGATACCGATGCGGGCTTCGTCGGCACCAGGCCCTTGCTCACGTGGTCCATGTCGCCCAGGTAGGTGACGAGACCGTCCGTACCGATCTGGAAGAAGCGCGGCATGTCCGTCGACGGGCTGCCCAGATCTCCGGCGAAGAAGGCCCCGTCCACATACGTCAGCGAAACGAGCTCCTCGTAGTCGAACCCGGAGAGGGGCACGTTCGTGATGATGAGCGTGTCGGGATCGATCGTCTCGAAGATTTCGCCGTTGGGATGATTCGGGGTCCCGATGCCCGACGCATGGTACAGGAGCCCGTCGTCCGGATTGAACGCGAGCGTCTCGCCGTCGGACCCGGCTCCGAGCTCCACGACGAGCGTCGGAGTCCCGTCTGCGGTGCTCAGTGTGAACAGGGATTCGGGCAAACCGTCGCCATCTCCCGTCACCGCATACAGCGTTCCATCCGCGGCGAAGGCCATTGCGGCGAATCGGTGGCCGGTGTCCCCGATGTCGGTGGCGACGCCGGTGAGTTCGTCCAGCTTCACCAACCTCACGAACGAGGTCCCCTGCAGCTTGAGCAGGGCGTAGAGGTCTCCGTTCTGGAGATCCCGCGCAAGTCCGGTTGCGCCGATCACGGTCTGGCCCGCGAGACTCATCGAGACGCTCGCCCCGGACACCGTCGAGCCATCCGTCGGATCGACGGTCCTGAGCAGGGGGTCTGGCGGTCGGACCCCGCCTCCTGGAGACACCGAGAGGAGATTCCCGGCCTCTGCGGGCGCAGTCCCCAGCAAGCCAACTACCACAACCGCCACGAGGACGATCCCCGCGTCGACACAGCGCCGTTTCGATCTCATCAGCAGCTCCCGCATAGCCGTGGTTACAAACCCATAGCAGGTCGGCCTGGACGAGCGAAGGTTCGAGGGCTCGGGAGGTGCTGATAGTTCGACACTTGGCCGTCTCGGCTCGCCTTTCGGCTTCCCCATGGTCTCGACCGGCGCCTATACTGCGCGTGAGCATCGATCGTGCCGACGCGATCTCGAAGGAGGACGGGGAACGTGCCGACCTACTCCAGGATCCGCGATCGACGAACTCCCTTCGGTGCTGACGAAGCCCGGTGAGTAGGCGAACCGTCTCGGGGCTCGTGCCCGTCCGGCGCCGCGATCTCCAACGGCTCGCTCTACTGGGGTCCCGGCTACGCCAACTTCGGCTTCGGCACGCTCAACAACGCGCTCTACTCCTTCTCGATCCACTGGGAAGAGGGTCGACGTCGACGTGGCTGGCCCGGCGGTGAACGCCGGACCAGCCACGCGCGAGACCGGAGCCTCGTGCAGCAGCGAGATCTCGGTTTCGCTCGTCCGGGGAAACGGGCAGAATCGCGCCGTGACGCGCTCGCCGATCGAGACTCCCCCGAATGCAACGGGCTGCGACGGCCCGTTCCGGGTGGACCCGGTCAGCCGGACGATTCCGCGGTGAGGATCGAGCGTCGGGCCGACGGATCTCTGGCGATCGTCGAGAGCCTGGCGCTGCTGCGCTGGAGCCTCGTCGTGTGCGCCCTCGCCATCGGGGCGGGGGCTCTCGCACTCACCTCGGGCGCCGTCGAGGTGGCGCTGGCGACGCGCGAGTGGCTGGTGCTCGGCGGCGTGGGGCTGGCGTCGTCGGCGGGCGCCCTGTGGGCTCCGACGACCACGATCGAGATCGCTCCGTGGGCGCAGCGCATCCGCTGGCGACGCTCGCGGCTCCTCGGCGCCCGCGACCGGCAGATCCCCTTCTCCGAGGTGCGCGCCGTCCAGGTCGTCGCGCAGCGCACGCAGAGCGATCGGGGCCGTCCGATCGTCTCGTACCGGATCGTCCTCGACACCGCGGGCGGATGGATCCCGCTCTCCGTCGTCGACCTGCGAAACGAGAGCGAAAGCATCGCGCTCGCCGAGCGGATCCGCGGACTGATCGGGCTCTCGAGCGCGAGCGACGTCGAGGCGCGCATCCGCAAGCTCGTCGCCAGCGGCCATTCGATCGAAGCCGTCACGCTCGCGCGGCAGCACTTCGATTGGGACCTCGGGCAGGCCGAGGTCTACGTGAGGGAGATCCGGGCCGGAAGAGTCTGACCCGCGCTTCGGTGCTTCGCGCGCCAGGCTGCTCAGGTGCTTCTCGAGGCGGCGTTCCTGCAGGCGCCGTCCTCGCCGGGGACTGCAGCTGCGATGGAGTCAGCGGCGGGCCTCGTTCGAATGATCCCGGTTCGTCGCCGCTTCGTGGACGGAGGCGAGCTCCGCGTCCGACAAGAGCGCTTCCGCTCTCGGAAAGAGTACGCGCTCCTCGAAGCGCACGTGCTGCTCGAGAAGCGTGCCGATCTCCCGAGCGGTTTCTCCCGACCAGCGACCGCGGACGAGCTCGCGCAGGCGCGCGTGATCCTCCGCGGTCTTCTCCACGAGCAGCGCGCCTCCCCTGCCTTCGAGCGCTGGAAGCAACCGTCTCTCCTCCACCTGGAAGTGCGGCTCGAGCTCCGCTTCGAACGTCCGCTGAACCTCGCGTGATAGCGCTGCGAGCGCGGCCGGAGCCGTATCGCTCGAAGACCGGAGACGGCGAGCGAGAACGAGGGCGCGGTGGTGATCGTCCGAGAGCGGTTGCAGCGAGGGATGGCGTTTCATGCCCTATCCCGGTCTCCCGTCGGGCCGCGGTGCCGTGAGGATCGGCCAGTAGCGGACCGCGAAGAGCCCGAAGGCCGCGGCCCAGGAAAGGCCGCTTCCGAGCAGCAGCGCCCGCTCACCGTCTCCGGCGACGAAGGGCGCCGCCACACGCGCCGCGGCCGCTCCGTGCACGAGGGCATAGCTCCAGACCACGCCTCGGGGCAGCTCCAGGGCGCGCCCCGTGTGCCCGAGGCCGACCCGCGTGATCACGGCCAGGATGGTGGCGCCCATCGCTCCGGCGGTGAGGGCATGGAGGCCTGCCGCCGCGGGGATCGGTGCGCCGAAGTCGCTTGCTCCGACGAGCAGGAGACCTGCGACCACCCAGGCCGATCCCGCGTGGAGCGACCACAGGAGGGGATCGGAGCGGATGTACCAGGTCTGCCAGCCGACCAGGCGCGCGGCCGCGGCGAGACCGGCGAACGTGGCGAGGAGACCGGTCAGATGCGTCCGTCCCGCGATCGGGGTCGCCAAGGCCAGGGCGCCGGCCGCTCCGATCGCCAACGCGCTCGGCCACGGTCCGGGGTGGACGGTTCGCTCGATCCCTCGGCGCCGCAGCGCATTCTGCGTGAATGCGGGCGTGATGCGTCCTCCGACCACGAGGATCAGCACGACCACGGCATCGACAGCGAAGCGCAACGCCGGCCCTGCGACACCCGAGACGAGACCGAGCGCCTCCGCATGCATCGCGACATCGGCTCCCGCAAGCGCCACGACGATTCCGACGACGGCGTAGTTTCGGCGCTGGCCCGATCCCCACAGCGTTCGCACCACCGCGATCGCCACCACAGGGAGAAAGACGACATCCACGGCCGCGACCAGCCATGCCGGCAGGACTCCCGCCGCCGCGAGAACGACCCGTCCGAAGACCCAGAGGGTCACGAGGGCGGCCAGAGGCCTCCCCGTGAGCGCCGGGCCTCCAGTCCACACGGGCGACGCGGTGAGAAGGAAGCCGGCGATCGCTGCGGCCACGAAGCCGAACATCATCTCGTGCCCGTGCCACCACATCGGGATCAGCCAGCTCGGCGCGGGAAGGTATCCGAGCCACACCAGCGTCCACCACGGGATCGCCAGCGCCGCGTAGATCGCCAGACCCAGGAAGAAGGGCCGGAACGCCCGCCCCCAGAGGCCGAACGGCTCCGCCCCGGAGGCGGGGGAGGTTTCGATGTGCGTTGCGAGCAGGGCTCGATCGGGACTCACTCCGCACCTCCGCGGACCCGTCGAGCTCCTTTCGATCGCTCGGCTACCTCTCCGCGTCTGCAATCGACAGATTGCACGGGACCCCGCTCGTGACGCACTCGGCGCGCCTGCTACAGATGCTTCTCGAAGAACGCGAGCATGCGGCGCCAGGAGTCCTCGGCCGCCTCCTCGTCGTAGCCCGCGTGGAGCGGCGTGTGGCGCATCAGGCGGACCAGCGGTCCGGAGCCGAAGTCGTTCATGTAGCCGTGGCCGACGCCGGGGTAGATCTTGACGTCGTGCGGGATGCCCAGGCTGCTCAGGTGCTCCTCGAGGCGTCGCCCCTGCCTGGCGAAGGACTCGTCGAGCTCGCCGAAGCCCGCCACCACCGGGCAGACCGAGCGCAGGGTCTCGGCCTCCGCGGGGGTGTCCCCGTAGTAGGGCGCGCAGACCTGGACCCCCCCTCCTGCGGCGTAGAAGAGCGCGAAGCCGCCGCCCATGCAGAATCCCGTGACGCCGATCCGATCTCCGTTCACCTCGTCGCGATCCGCCAGGAAGCGCCGGGTCGACTCGATGCGCTCGAAGGCCGCGCCGCGGCGGCGCGTGAGATCGCCGAAGGTGCGCACCACGCAGACCACCGGCGGCCCCGCGCCGTCGTAGAGCGCCGGCGCGATCGCGGCGTACCCCGAGTCCGCGAAGCGTCGGCTGATCCGCCGCACGTCGCTCGAGAAGCCGAAGGCGTCGTGGATCACGATCACGCCCGGCCAGCCCTCCGCCGGCGGCTCTCCATCGGGAAGAGCGAGATAGGCGCGCATCGACGCTCCGCCGTCGTGACGGATCGTCTCCCGAGATGTCCGTGTCATCGGATCCCTCCTCGTCCTCGGTTCCGTATCACAGGAAAGGAGGACCAGAAGGTAGGCCACTGCGAGCCCGACGGCGCCGCACGCGCCGGCATCGCTCGCCGAGCCAGTCCTGGACCGTCCCGTCTCGCGTCCCGGCCTTGAGATAGAATTCGCAGCGATGATCCGGCGTTCGCTGCGCTCGAGCGCGTTCCCGATCGGGGCAATTCTCACGGTCGCTGCCTTGGCCGGATGCCAGCCGAGCGTCTATCTCATGCCCACGCCGGCCGCGCTGCGTACCGGGGAGCACGACCCGTTCGCGGTCAACCCGCGCCTGGATAGAACCAATCGCGTGCAAGTGGTCTACGCGACGAACCGGCTTCCGATCGGGCTGCCCGAGGCGCGCGCCTACACCAACCTGCCGAGCGACACGCTGCGCCTCGGCGTGGCGACGCTTCGGATCGGCAGCGAGGAAAGCACGTGGGAGGATCTGTACGCGCTTTCCACCAGCCCGGACGAAGCGGAGCGCCCGAGAATCGAGCTGGAGAACCTCAGGGAGGTCGCTCGCCTCGACCCGGACGACGACGTCGAGAGGCTCCCCGCCGAAGCGCAAGAGGCGTTCGACGGTTTGAACGCGGTGCTGGCACAGTCCCGAGACAAGGACGTGATGGTCTACGTGCACGGCGCCAACAACGACATGAATCGGGCCACGGCGCAGGCAGCCCAGTATCGCCACTTCACCGGCCGCAACTCCGTGGTGGTGACCTTTGCGTGGCCGTCGGCGGGAAGTCTGCTGCGGTATGCGACCGACGTCGAGAACGCGCGCCGCTCGGTGCCGGTCTTCGCCCGCTTGATCGAGCTACTGGCGCGGCACACGCAGGCGGAGAACATCAACGTCCTCGCGTACAGCGCGGGCGCGCAGGTCGTGAGTCCGGGGCTCTCTCTCGTCGCTGAACGCGCCGCCGGTGGGTCGCCCGAGGCGTCGCGCAAACGCCTGCGGCTGGGAGAGGTCTACTACGCGGCCCCGGATGTGGACTTCAAGGCCTTCGTCGAGCAGCTTCCCCGCTACATCGACCTGGTGCGGAACGTCACGCTCTCGGTCAACGTCGACGACTCGGTGCTCGCCTTCGCCGAGTCCCATCACGGCGTGTCGAGGGCCGGACGCCCGGATCCGGACGAGCTCACGGCCGAGGAGACGCGGTGGGTGATCGAGGCATCCAACCGGCCGCAGTTCGACGTGATCTCGGTCGATCCATCGAAGATTCCGGGACTCTCCGGCGGCTCGCACTCCTTCTGGTACGACAACGCCTGGGTGAGCAGCGACGTGCTGATCCAATTCCTGTTCCATGCGCGTCCCGCGCAACGCGGGCTCATCGAGAATCGACGGGACGGGCTTCGTTGGTGGACCTTCCCCGAGGACTACGATCAGCGCGTCATCGAAGTCGTGCGCCGTCTCCCCTGAGCTGCCGACCGCGAGGGCACCCGTCGACGCGGCCCTCGCGATGGCTCGGGAACCCGAACCGAAGCGCAACGCGATCCGCGGTCGTCACGATCCCGGTGATCCCACCGCGACCTTCCGGGTGCCGATCAGATTGAGCTTGAAGCGGCGGACGGTGTCGGGCTCGACTACGGCACCGTCCGGGCTGCGGAAGAAGAGCGCATCGAAGGGGCACTGAACGATGCAGGCGCCGCACTGGACGCATTCGTCGGAGCGCGGAAGGCTCGCGAGCTTCCGGTGGTGGTCGACCTCGAACACGTCCTTCGGGCACACGGTCTCGCAGAAGCCGGCGCCCTTGCAACGCTGCTCGTCGAGCTCGATGCCGAGCAGGCGGTCTTCGTGCAGTCCGCTCTTGTACACGGGCGTGCTGCCGCTGAGGTCGAGGCCGAGGATCAGCAGCACGATCAGCGACGCGAGGCCCCAGCGCAGCAGGAAGGTGAAGGGCACGCCTCCCGCCAGCACGGCGCCGGCGACCAGCGCGAGCAGGAAGGCGGCCCAGAACAGGAGCAGGGCGCCGGCCTGTCCGAAGTCGAAGAGGACGAAGCCCACGCGGGGCGCGCGGGGCTTCAGGAAGCGCTCGTAGAGCGGGAAGGCGAGGAAGAGCGCAAGGGAGAGGCCCCACACGAGACCGACTAGGGACAGCGCTCCTTGCGGCCACAGGGGCGCAAGCAGGCACGCCAGCAAAGAGATCGGGAATGCCCAGGCGACCGCCATCTCCAGCCGCGCCCGCCAGGGGAAGCGGACGCTCCGCATCGCGCGCGTCGCCTTCATGCCCCGGCCGAGGAACGCTTCGATCGAGTCGGCGGCGACGGGGCCCCAGACCACCTTCCAGCCGGTCTTCTCCCGGATCACCCTGGCGTCGATCCCCGTCGCGGCGAGCTGCGGCAGGATCACGTGGCGGTGATCGACGAGGCGCTCGATGCCGCTCGTCTTGAGAACGGACACCACGTCGTGATCGGTGAGGAGACCTCCGGTCGCCGCACACCAGACGTTGACGCCGCGACTGTTCGCCACCAGCAGATAGCCGTCGATGCCGGCGAGCGCCCGCTTCACGCGCTCCACGGTGAGGCCGAAGTTGCCCGTCAGGAAGACCGGCGCGCTGCGCCCCGGTCTTCCCAGGACGCGCAGGCCCGTTCGACACGGAAACGGCAGCATGCGCAGCGCCGTCTGCACCGCCTCGATCCACACCCGGCGCAGGACCCGCAGGATCACGGAGAGCTTTCCTCCGGACGTCGCCCCACGATCTCGGCGAAGTCGCCCAGGCCGCTGCGTCGGGCCGCGACGATCTCGAAGCCCGAGGCCGCTACGCGCTCCGCCAGGCTCGCGACCGCGTGCGTGGTCTGCTGAGTGACGATCCAGGTGAGCGCAGTGAGCGGCGCACGGAGGAGCCAGCGAACCGCCCGAGCCAAAACGCTGCGCGGCCTCACCTCGTCGGCGATCAGCAGCATGCCACCGGGCACGAGGATGCGCAGCGCCTGTCGCAGGGTGTAGTCGAGCTCGTCGTCGCTGAGCTCCGAGAAGCACAGGCCGCTGCTCACGACGTCGTAGCCGTCACTCGGTTCGCCGTCGAGCTCGGCCACGCCCATCTCGGCGAACGTGATCCGATCTTCGAGTCCCAGCTCGTGCGCGCGCTGCGTCGCCACCTCGAGCATCTCGGGGCTCCGGTCGATCGCCTTCACGCGCGCGCCACGCCGCGCCATGCGCAGGGTGAGAGCGCCCGTCCCGCAGCCCAGGTCGATCGCCCGCCGACCGGCTTCGACGCGGTCTGCGAGCCGGTCGTAGGCGCGCCCCAGGGCGCCGAAGGTGAGCAGCCGCATGCCGAGGTCGTAGCGGCGAGGCGCCGACTCGAGGATGCGCATCAGCACGTAGGTGCTCACGGAGTCTTCTTCCCCATCGATCGCGGCCTCCCGCGCGCGGCGGCGCCGTCGAGGAAGAGCGTCACCGCCAGATCCGGGACCTCGTCCAACGCCGGCCAAGCCCCTCCCGAGCCCCAGTGCTGGACGTAGAGCAGGGCAAGGACTCCGACGAAGGCCAGGGTCAGCTGCGAGACCGGCCGGTCGTCGCGGACGTCGCCGGCGGCGACGCCTCGGGTGAGGATCTGCTGCACCTGCTCCAGGTACGGGCCCAGGTGCTCCACGATCAGCGGGTAGGTCCGGGGGTCGAAGCTCATGGCCTCGCGGACCACGACCTTCATGAAGCTCTCCTGCTCGCTCATCACCGCCACGTCCGCGGCAGCCAGCGCGCGCAGGCACTCGCGCACGCTGCCCTCGTGACGGCTCGCCGCGTAGCGCTGGACCGCGGCCCGACAGCCCTCGGTGATCACTTCCGCGAACAGCGCTTCCTTGCTGGCGAAGTAGTTGTAGACCGTCCCCTTCGCGAAGCCGGCCGCGACGGCGATGCCGTCCACCTGAGCGCCGGCGAGGCCGCGCTCGGCGAAGTGCTCGGCGGCCGTCTCCAGCAGCTGCTTCCGCACCTTCTCGCGGGTCGCCGCGGTGATTCGCGCCATCCGGTCCGGGCTCCTTCCCTCCGCAACGGCTCAGTGGAGGTCTCATAAATGGGTGACTGGTCACCCATATTAGCGGCTGCCTGGTCGAGCGCCAAGCCACGGCTGCGCGTCCGACCCCGCTCCCTCCACCCCCTTCCCTCCGTTTGCGGGGGCCGGCGCGGCAAGACCGCGCCTGTGGGGTACAGACGTATGCTAGAAATCGCATATGAAAGCGTCCGCCCTGTTCGGCGCTCTAGCGAATCCGATCCGTCTCCGGCTCCTGAATCTGCTCCTCGAACAGAAGGAGATCTGCGTCTGTGATCTCTGCGAAGTCCTCGGTGAGGCGCAGCCGAAGGTGTCGCGCCACCTCACCGTCCTCCGCCACGCCGCCCTGGTCGATGTCCGTTCGGAGGGCAAGTGGAAGTTCTACGCCATCGCGGAGCCCAAGACGGCGCTCCATCGCGCGCTCCTGCGCTGCGTACGAACCTGCCTCGGCGAGCTCGAGGATCTGCGCGCCGACCAAGAACGTCTGGCGCAGATCGAGCCGCGCCGTCGCTGCGAATAACGCGGTGAGGCGCGAAACCTCGACCGATCGGATCCATCACATGCTGTTCCTCTGCACCGAAGACTGGGACCGTTCGCGCCTCCAATCGCGGATCGAAGGGCTCGCAGAGGCGGAAGCTCGGCCGGAGAGCGGGCAATGACGGAGGCGTCGACCGCGACGGGCGTGCTGCCCGAGGCACCGAAGCGACTGAACGTCTTCGAGCGCTGGCTCTCCCTGTGGGTGGCCCTCTGCATGGTCGCGGGCGTCTCGCTGGGCTGGCTCCTACCGGGCCTGACGGACGCGCTCCGGCGCCTCGAGTTCGGCGAGGGCAGCCAGATCAATGTTCCGATCGCGGTGCTCCTCTGGCTGATGATCTATCCGATGATGCTCCGGATCGACCTCGCGAGCGTGCTCGAAGTGGGCCGCAGGCCGAAAGGCATCGCCGTCACGCTGTTCGTGAACTGGCTCGTGAAGCCCTTCTCGATGGCGTTTCTGGGATGGCTGTTCTTCGAGCATCTCTTTCGTTCCTGGATCGGCGCTCCCCTGGCCCACCAGTACGTGGCCGGCGTGATCATCCTGGCGGCCGCGCCCTGCACCGCGATGGTGTTCGTTTGGTCGTATCTCACGGACGGGGATCCGGCCTATACGCTCGTCCAGGTCTCACTGAACGATCTCCTCATGCTGCTGCTCTTCGCCCCGATCGTGTCCTTCCTCGTGACGGGTGCCAGCGGCCTCGCGGTGCCCTTCGACGTCCTGCTCTACTCGGTCGGAATCTTCATCGTGGTTCCGCTCCTGCTCGGGAGCCTGAGCCGCGTCGTCCTGCTGCGCCGGAAGGGAGGCGCCTGGTTCGAAGAGCGGTTCCTTCCACGGTTCCAGCCCGTCACGACGATTGCGCTCCTGGCCACGCTCGTCCTGATCTTCGCCTTCCAGGCGGAGAACCTGACGAGCCGCTTC
>CAZZFT010000080.1:0-22721 GCA_964653555.1 uncultured Spirochaetales bacterium
GGGAGGATCTGGCGGTGAAGCTGATGCTCAAGTGGCCGAACCTCTACTACTCGACGAGCGCCTTCGCCCCCAGGCACTACCCGAAGGCGATCGTCGACTACGCCAACACGCGTGGCGCGGAGAAGGTGATCTACGCGGGCTACTGGCCGATGGGGCTGTCCCTGGAGCGGATCTTCCGCGAGCTCCCGGAGGTTCCGTTCAAGGACGAGGTTTGGCCGAAGTTCCTGCGCGAGAACGCGCTGCGCGTACTCGGCCTGGAGGGCTGATCCGTGCGCCTTTCCTGCGGCATCGTTCCCGCTCCGAACGCCCCGGAGATCGCCGCGCTCGCCGAGGAGCTCGGTTATCACCGCGCCTGGTTCTACGACTCTCCCGCCCTCTATGGCGACGTCTGGATCGCGATCGCCCGTTCGCTCGACCGCACCGAGCGGATCGGCGTCGGGACGGCGGTGCTCGTGCCGAGCCTGCGCCACGTCGTCACCACGGCCGCCGCGATCGGGTCGGTCGAGGCGCAGGCACCGGGGCGCCTCGCGGTGGCGATCGGCACCGGCTTCACCGGGCGCGCCCTGTTCGGCAAGAAGGCGATCCCCTGGGCGCAGCTGCGCGAGTACGTGACTGCGCTTCGGACGCTGCTGCGCGGCGACGAGGCGGTGGTGGACGGTGCGACCTGCAAGCTGATCCATCCGGACGGCGTGATCGCGAAGCGTCCGATCGAGACGCCGCTCGTGATCGCCGTCGGCGGCGCGCGCTCCCTGGCGATCGCGAAGGAGATGCGCGCGCTGGGCTTCAGCGAGGGCATCATGTGCGCGGGCGTGATTCCCGAGGGCGTGCGCGACGCTCACCTGCTCACCTTCGGGACGGTGCTGCGCGAGGGCGAGAGCTTCGAGTCTCCGCGGGTGCTCGACGCGATCGGGCCGGCAATCGCCGTCGTCTACCACGGCGCCTACCAGGCGGGCGGCGCCGCGGCCGTCGATGCGCTGCCCGGCGGACCCGGATGGCGCGAAGAGATCGAGCGCTTTCCCGAGTCGGTCCGGCACCTGCACGTTCACGAAGGTCACATCTACGAGCTCAGCGAACGCGATCGCCGTCACATCCACCCCGCTCTCGGCGCGACCACCTTCACCGGGACGCCCGAGCAGCTGCGCGACCGGGTCGCAGCCTACGAGGCACAGGGGGTCTCGGAGATCGTGTACGCGGCGATGGGTCCGGACGTACCCGGAGAGCTGTGCGCGATGAGAGATGCGATCGCTCCGTAGGCGGCGGGTCGGGGTCGCCACGGGATTCGCGTTCGTGGCGCTCGTGGGGGTGGGCTGCGGCGATGCGCAGGTGCCGGACGCGCCGGCTCCCGCCGCCGCTCCGCCGCGCGACCTCGTCCTGATCACGATGGACACGACCCGCGCCGATGCGCTGACGCCCTACGGTCAAGTGCTGCCCAGCTCGCCCAACATCGCGCGGATGGCGGCCGAGGGGGTGCTCTTCGAGCAGGCTTCCACGTCGGTGCCGAGCACGTTGCCCTCCCACGCGAGCATCCTCACCGGCCGCTATCCCTTCGAGCACGGGGTGCGCGCGAACGCGGGCTACCGCCTGCCCGAGGCGAGCACGACGCTGGCCGAGGTGCTCCGGAGCCGCGGGTACCGCACGGCGGCCGAGATCGCCGCACCCGTGCTCGAAGCGGCGATGGGCCTCTCCCAGGGCTTCGAGCAGTACCGCGACCTGCACGCAGCGGGAATTCAGCGAATCGTGACGCAGAGCGACGCGCCGGGGAACCCGGAGGTGAAGCTCGACGAGCGACCGGCGGCCGACATCACGCGCGGTGCGCTGCGCTTCCTCGACGCGCACCGGGACGAGCCCTTCTTCCTCTGGCTCCACTACTTCGACCCACACGTCTTCCACGTGCACCGAGCCGAATACCAGCGGAAGATCCCCGGCGACGACTACCTCGCCGAGGTGCTCTACACCGACGTGCAGATCGGCGTGCTCCTCGATCACCTCGAGGCGACCGGCCTGCGCGATCACACGCTCGTCGTGCTCGTCGCCGACCACGGAGAGGGTCGCGGTGAACACGGGGAGAGCACTCATTCCTTCCTCGTGTACGAATCCACGATCCGGGTTCCTTTCCTGCTCTGGGGGCCGCGCGAGCTTCCGGCCGGACGTCGCGTACCGTCCCTCGTCCGCACGATCGACGTGTTGCCGACCGCCCTCGACTGGCTCGGGGTTCCGGTACCCGCCGGCGTCACGGGCCAGAGCCTGATGCCGCTCGTGCTGGGGCAGCGCGACGATCTGGAGCTGGCCGCCTACGGGGAGTCGATCGAGTTCGCGACCGTGTTCGACGCGGCGCCCGTGCGCTTCCTGAGGCGGGGGCGCTGGAAGTACGTGCACCACCCCGAGCCCGAGCTCTACGATCTGATGGAGGATCCCGGGGAGCAACACAATGTCGCGTCGGAGCATCCAGAGCGGGTGGCGGCGCTGCGCGCGGAGCTCGAGGCCCTGCTCGCCGGGGCGAGCGGAACCGACGCGGGGGTTTCGGAGATCACACCGGAGCAGCGGGCGCGCCTGGTCGCTCTGGGCTACTCCGTCCCCACCGACGGGGCAGCCGAGGCCGCGGAGCTCGACGGCCTCGAGTGGCGCGGGCCGCCTCCCGCGCAGCTGATGGCGGACGTCGATCTGAGCGGAAAGGCCCTCTCGCTGCTGCGCGTGGGTCGGGCGCAGGAGGCGGAGAGAATCCTCGCCGAGCTGGTCGCGCGCTACCCGCACAACGCCACGCAGCAGCGCGACCACGCGCAGGCGCTCCTCGCGCTCGGACGCAAGGAGGAGGCGCGCGCGGCCCTGGAGCGTGCGGTGGAGCTGTCGCGCTGCGCCGCGACCGAGCGGGTCACGCTGTCCCAGCTGCTGGCGGAGATGGGCGAGCAGGAGGCCCGACAGCAGGTGCTCGCCGAGGGGATCGAGCGCTGCGGCGAGATTCCCGAGCTGCTCAACAACGACGCCTGGGTGCTCGCCACCAGCCCGGCGGAGTCGCTGCGGAACGGCGAGCGGGCGGAAGCGCTCGCTCGCCGCGCGCTCGCCGCCGGCGGCGCGGAGGTGCCCGAGATCCTGGACACCCTCGCCGCTGCCCAGGCCGAGCGCGGCGACTTCGCCGGCGCCGCCGACACGCTCCGCCGCGCCATCAAGGTGGCACGCGATCAGGGTCGTCCGCCGGTCGTGGAGCAGATGCTCGCGCGCAGTCTGGAGCGCGTGCGCTCCGGGCAGCCGATCCGCGAGGAGTGACGCGGTCGGGTGGTCGCTGCACGGGAGACGGACGGGCCGACGCCCGCTACCGTCTCGTTGTACCCCAAAAGGAATAGCGGGAGCGGGAGGCTCCCGAGGGAGGTGCGCGTGGCGGGATCCGGGCGGCCGATCGTGGATCGGCGGGATCTGTTCATCGGGGGCGAGTGGGTCGCCTCCGGGGCGACCGGGACGATCGAGGTCCGCTCGGCGTCGACGGAGGAGGTGATCGGGCGCGTGCCCGACGCCACCCGCGGTGACATCGACCGGGCCGTCTCCGCCGCGCGCGCGGCCTTCGACCACGGCCCCTTCCCGCGCTGGAGCCCCGAGGAGCGCGCCGACGCGATCGGCCGCCTCTCCCGCGCCCTGCAACAGCGCGCACCGGCGATCGCCGAGCTGATCAGCCGCCAGAACGGCTGCCCGGCGCGCGAGGCGATCGGAACCCAGGTGTTCGCGGCCACGATGGTGCTCGACGTCTACGCGGACATCACCAAGGGCTTCGGCTGGGTTGAGGAGCGCACCGGCGCTCTCGGCAACCCGCTGCGCGTGCGCCGCCTGCCGGTCGGCGTGTGCGCCGCGATCACGCCCTGGAACGTCCCGCTGTTCATCATGGCGATGAAGCTCGGGCCGGCGCTGGCGGCGGGTTGCAGCGTCGTGGTGAAGCCGGCGCCCGAGACGCCGCTGGATCCCTACCTGCTGGCCGAAGCGATCACCGAGGCCGAGATCCCGCCCGGCGTGATCAGCATCGTCTCGGCGGGACGCGAGGCGAGCGAGTACCTGGTCGGTCACCCCGGGATCGACAAGGTCAGCTTCACCGGCAGCAGCGCGACCGGTCGGAGCGTCGCCGCGCTCTGCGGGGAGGGTCTGAAGCGCTGCACGCTGGAGCTCGGCGGCAAGTCCGCTGCCATCCTGCTCGAGGACTTCGATCTGACCACCCAGGCCGCACCCCTGCTGGCCTCGGGTCTGCTCAACAACGGCCAGGCCTGCGCGGCGCAGACCCGCATCCTCGCGCCGCACTCGCGCTATGCGGAGATCGTCGAGGCGCTCGCGGCGATCGTCGGAGCGAAGAAGGTGGGTGACGCCCTCGACCCGGAGACCGAGATCGGGCCGCTGGTCGCCGAGCGCCAGCGCGATCGCGTGCTCGGCTATCTCGAGGCCGGCGTGGCGGCGGGGGCCCGGGCCGCCTGCGGCGGGGGGCGCCCGAAGCAGCTGGACCGCGGCTGGTTCGTCGAGCCCACGCTGTTCGCGGACGTCGACAACGGCATGTCGATCGCGCGCGAGGAGATCTTCGGACCGGTGTTGTGCGTGATCCCCTACGAGGGGGAGGACCAGGCCGTGGCCATCGCGAACGACTCCCCCTACGGCTTGTCGGGCTCGGTATGGACGCAGGACCCGGAGCGCGGCGCGCGCGTCGCCGAGCGACTGCGCACCGGCACGGTCCCGATCAACTCACCGATGCTGCTCGACTTCCGCGGCCCCTTTGGCGGCTTCAAGCAGTCCGGCATCGGCCGCGAGCTCGGACCGGAGGGCATCGCGCCGTACACCGAGTACCAGTCGATCATCCTGCCGCCGCGCGGCTAGTCCGCACGACCCCAGACGAACGACGGAGGATCCCGTGCAAGACCGACTCCAGTTCTACATCGACGGGCGCTGGGTGGATCCCAGCGAGGCGCGCCCGCACGCCGTGATCGATCCCTCCAGCGAGGAGCCGATCGCCCGCATCGCGCTCGGCAGTGCGAAGGACGTCGACCTCGCCGTCGCTGCGGCTCGTCGCGCCTTCGAGAGCTTCTCCGCGACCACGCCGAAGCAGCGCCAGGAGCTGCTGAAGTCGATCGTCTCCGCCTACCAGGTGCGCTACGACGAGCTCGTCGAGACCCTCTCGCGGGAGATGGGCGCGCCGCTCTGGCTCGCAAAGGCCGCCCAGGCGGCCACGGGCCTGGGCCATCTCAACCAGATGATCGAGGCCCTCGAGAACTATCCCTTCGAGCAGCGCCGGGGAACGACGCTGATCCGGCGCGAGCCGGTGGGGGTCTGCGGGATGATCACGCCCTGGAACTGGCCGCTCAACCAGATCACCTGCAAGGTGGCACCGGCGCTGGCGGCGGGCTGCACGATGGTGCTCAAGCCCAGCGAGGTCGCGCCGCTCAACGCGATGCTCTTCGCCGAGATCCTCGACGCTGCGGGGGTCCCGGCGGGCGTGTTCAACCTGGTGAATGGCGATGGGCCGACCGTGGGGCGCGCGATTTCCGAGCATCCCGAAGTGGACATGGTCTCGTTCACCGGCTCCACGCGCGCCGGGATCGACGTGGCGCGCGCCGCCGCCGCGACGGTGAAGCGCGTCGCCCAGGAGCTCGGAGGGAAGTCCGCCAACATCATCCTGGACGACGCCGATCTGGCGACCGCCGTCGGCGGCGGCGTGATGGGGTGCGCGATGAACAGCGGCCAGTCGTGCAATGCGCCCACGCGGATGCTGGTGCCGCGGCGGCTCCACGACCAGGCGGTGTCGATCGCGAAGCAGGTCGCGGAATCGATCGCCGTCGGCGACCCCGCCGCTCCTGGCACGCGTATCGGTCCCGTGGTGAGCGAGACGCAGTGGAAGAAGATCCAGGGCCTGATCCAGAAGGGGATCGACGAGGGCGCGACCCTGGTCACGGGGGGTCCCGGCCGGCCCGAGGGCCTCGAGCGCGGCTACTACGTCCGCCCGACGGTGTTCGCGAACGTGCGCAACGACATGACGATCGCCCGCGAGGAGATCTTCGGCCCCGTGCTCTCGATCCTCCCCTACGACGACGAGGATGAGGCGGTCCGCATTGCCAACGACACGCCCTACGGACTGGCGGGCTACGTATCCTCCAGCGACCTCGGGCGGGCGCGTGCGATTGCCGCGCGTATCCGCGCCGGTCAGATCAACGTGAACGGCGCCGCCCCCGACTTCGCCGCTCCCTTCGGCGGCTACAAGCAGTCGGGCAACGGGCGCGAGTGGGGCGTCTTCGGTCTCGAGGAGTTCCTGGAGGCGAAGGCGGTGGTCGGCTGGGAGGCCGCGCAGGGCTGATCCGAGGCGCCGTTCACCGCGCGCCGGGCGCGGCGCGGGCCGCCGCGCGAGAATCACACCCATGCGACGCCTTCCGCTCGCCGCCATCGAGACCCTGTTCCTCGACGTCGGCAACACGCTGATCTCGATGGACTACGAGTGGATCGCCCGGGAGCTCGCCGCGCGCGGCCATGCCTGCGACGCCGAGCGGGTCGCGCGGGCCGAGGCGACCGCGCGGCCGCGGCTGGGTCGGACCCTGGCGGGCCGCACCCTCCAGCCCGGCGACGCGGAACGCGCGTACCTCGGCCTGATCGTGCGAGGCTGCACCGCCCTCGACGGCGCAGCTCTGGAGTCGTTCGCCCGGGAGCTCGCCCTGGCGCTCGAGTGGCCGGGGCGGGCCTGGCGCCTGTGGAGCCGCGTCCTGCCCGGGGTGCCCGCAGCGCTCGCGGATTTGCGCGAAGCGGGCTACCGGCTCGTCGTGGTCTCCAACTCGGACGGAACCGTCGAGCACTCGCTCGAACGCCTCGGGCTGCGGGATCCCTTCCACGCGGTGCTCGACTCCCATCGCGTCGGCTCCGAGAAGCCCGACCCCGGGATCTTCCGGGCCGCTCTGGCGGCCGCGGGAACAGCACCCGAACGCGTGCTCCACGTGGGAGACCTCTACGATGCGGACGTCGCGGGCGCTCGCCGCGCGGGCGTGCACCCGGTGCTGCTCGACCCCCACCGCGACTGGGGCGAGGTGGACTGCGCGATCGCCGCCGACGTTCCCGCGGTGGCGATCGCCCTGCTCGCGGCGCGGGCACGCTAGGAGGCCGACGCGCAAGTCGGACGACGGGCAGCCGGGCCCGGGGATGGATCCCGCCCGTGGGCTACCGGGACGACCGCGTGCGGGGCGCGGGCGCGAGCCGGCGCAGCAGCGATTCGGGCGCGCGCGTCATCACCTCCTTCAGCAGGTTCATCTGCCACGGGAAGGTGTAGGTGCTCTCGCGTCGCTCGATCGCGCCCACCATGTAGCGAACCGCCTCGTCGAGCTCGATCGGGAAGGGCATCGCCGGAGTGTCTTCGGTGAGCGGGGTGTGGACGAAGCCCGGGCAGAGCGTCATCGCGTGGACGCCGGTGTCGGCGAGGTCCATGCGCAAGGCGTCCATGAACGTGGTGACGGCCGCCTTCGACGCGGAGTAGGCGGCGCGGCCGGGCAGCCCGCGATGGCCGGCGGCGGAGCTCACCGCGCACAGCACGCCGGAGCCCTGGGCGACGAGGTGCGGCACGAATGGGACCACGGTGTTCGTCACGCCGATCACGTTGATCCCCATGAGCCACGCGATCTCCCGCGACTCCCCTTCGAGGATCCGGTTGGCGATGCCCACGCCCGCGTTCGCGAACACGAGGTCGGTGCCGCCGGCCGCGTCGAAGAAGAGCTGGGCGCTGCGCGTCATGAAGTCGGTATCGGACACGTCCCCGGCGTACACCTCGACGCGGGCGCTGCGCGCGGTCCACTCCTTCTCGAGTTCGCGCAGCAGCGCTTCGCGACGGGCGACTAGACCCAGATGGGCGCCCTCCCGGGCGTAGTGCTCCGCCAGACCCCGCCCGAGCCCGGTGCTCGCGCCGGTGACGAAGAGGCGCCGAATCGGTTCCACCGTCGCTTGCCTCCCTGGGGGCGCTCAGGGCGCGCCGTGCGAGTGGCGATGGGAGCGATGTGGCCTGTCCGCCGCGCGTCCGCATCCGCGCCGACCAGGAGGGTCCGTGTCCGCAGCCACGCACCGCAAGCGCTTCGGCGCCTTCATCGCCCCCTTCCATCCGGACGACGAGAGTCCCACCGAGCAGATCCATCGCGACTTCGAGCTGGTCGATCATCTCGACCGCCTCGGCTTCCACGAGGCCTGGATCGGCGAGCACCACTCGGCGGGCTTCGAGATCATCGGCTCGCCCGAGCTGTTCATCGCCCAGGCCGCGGCGCGCACGGGGCAGATCCGGCTCGGCACCGGGGTCGTATCACTCGCCTACCACAATCCGTTCATGGTCGCGGCGCGCATGATGCAGCTCGACCATCAGACGCGCGGCCGCGCGATGCTCGGGGTGGGGCCCGGGCAGCTTCCCACCGACGCCTTCATGCTCGGCATCGACGTGTCACAGCAGCGGCGGCGGATGAACGAGTCGCTCGAGGTGATCCTGGCGCTGCTGCGCGGCGAGACCGTGACCCGCAAGAGCGACTGGTTCGATCTGCGGGAGGCGCGACTCCAGCTGCCCTGCTACTCCGACCCGACGCTGGAGGTCGCGGTGGCCGGCGCGATCTCCCCCACCGGCGCGCGCGCGGCCGGGACGCACGGCATCGGTCTGCTCTCCCTGGCGGCCAGCCTTCCGGGCGCCGCGGACGACCTGCCGAAGCACTGGCAGGTGTGCGAGGAGAAGGCGAAGGAACACGGTCGGACGGTGGACCGCCGCAACTGGCGCCTGGTCGTGCCCATGCACCTCGCCGAGACGCGCGAGCAGGCACGGGCCGACATGGAGCACGGCACGCTCCGCCTGGCGCGCTACCAGGAGCGCCTCGGCGGAAGCCTGCCCGCCTACGCTTCCTCCACCGACGCGATGCTCGATGAATGGACCGGCAAGGGGCTGGTCGTCTTCGGAAGGCTCACCCTGGGCACCCCCGACGACGCGATCGAGACGATCGCGCGCCTCGAGAGGCAGTCGGGAGGCTTCGGCACGGTGCTGCTGCTCGCCCACAACTGCGCCAACCGCGAGGCCACCTTCAAGAGCTACGAGCTCTTCGCCCGCTACGTGATGCCGGCGGTGAACGGAATGAACCGCGCGCGCGGCGAGAGCCTCGACTGGGCCCACGCCAACAGCGAGCGCTTCATCGGCGCCATGATGGGCGGCATCGCCAAGGCGGTGCAGGATCACGAGGCGGAGCGCGCCCAGCGCGGGCAGGGCACGGCGTGGGGCCTGGGACCGCCGTCCTTGCTACCGGACGCGAAGGACTCCTGATTGCTCGGCGGCGCATCGCCGGCGGCCTAGAGGAGCGCGCGGAAACGCGCGAGTCGCTCGTCGTCGGAGGCGAGAATGCGGTCGAGCCAGCCGGTGGCGTAGGCCGCGTCGAAGCGCTCGCCCTGGGCGTACAGCAGCTCGCGCAGGTCGCGCCAGTCCTTCTCCCGCGAGAAGAGCACCTTGAAGATGGCGAGGTCCTCGCCGCTCAGGATCGAGATCCGCTCGCCCGGAAAGGGGACGAGCCGACGGCGCTCGCGGCAGGCCTCGTGCAGGGCGTCGTAGGCGAAGAAGAGATCGAGCGGCGTGCCATCCCAGTACAGGCGCACCTGCTCCTCGCGCTCGGCGGCGCGCCGCGCCTGAGCCGTCGCCGCGTCGACGCCGAGGGGAGTCAGCGCGGCGAGCACGCGGTCGAGATCGCTCGCGGGGACGAAGAGGTTGACGTCCACGTCCTGGGTTCCGCGCGGCGTGGCGTAGTAGGCGAGGGCGATCGCGCCCCCGAAGGCGTGGGGGATGCCCGCGGCCCGGAGCGCGCGCTCGAGGGCCACCACCTTCTCGTCGAGGGCGAGGCTCACGAGGCCTGCCGCTCGGATCGGGAGTGGAAGCGCGGGAAGCGGACGCGCGGCAGCTCGCGCACGGGCTCGCGCGCGCGGGCGATCGCGCCGTAGAGGCGCAGGACGTCGCGCAGGGCGCGTCCCCGCTCGAGGTCGCCGACACCGATCCATTCGGCGACCTCGGCGAGCTCCTCCGGCACCGGCGCGGCGGGTGCGCTGGCCAGGCGCGCGCGGAGCAGGGTCACCAGGGTCGGATCGATCGCGTTGCCGCGGCGCAGCCGGGCCAGCAGCTCGCGCGCCGCCGGGTCCGCGCTCGCCTCGCGGGTGGCCACCCCGAGCTCGCGCGCCCGTCGCCGGAGGGACTCGCGATCGAAGGGACGGCGGGCGGCCGCCTCGGCCCGGTCGAGATGTGCCGCCGTCAGGGGACCCCGGAAGCTCACCAGGGTGCGGGAGCGGGGTCCGCGGGGCGTGCCGTGGGCCTCTCGGATCTCGATCCGCCCTCTCGGGCGCCGGTACAAGTAGGCCATAGTGACATTCAGACTACTAAATTAGTGGTCATCTCACTACTAAGCCTATGGGCTCTCGCCCAGGCCAGCCTGGCGACCCCCAGGGGAGGACCCGGACCCTACGCGCACTCGCCGGGTCGACGAGGGAGCTGCGCGCGCAGCTCGCCCCGATGCTCGCTTCGGCTCCCGATCGGCGCGCTGGCGCCCCCTGACCGGCGGCCCCCGCGTGTACCCTGGCCCCGCGCCCGAACCCAGGAGGTGTCATGGACGCCATCGCCATCCTTCAGCCCGTGATCGTGATGGGACTGCTCACGGTTGCGATGACGGTGTGGATGTACGCGACGCGGATCCCGGCGATGTCCCGGGCCGGCATCGATCCCCAGGCCGCCGCCCGCCAGGGCAAGCGCGCGCTCGATGCGCTCCCGCCGGAGGTGACGCGCGTGGCGGACAACTACAACCACCTCTTCGAGCAGCCGACCCTCTTCTACGCGATGGCCCTCCTGATCGCCGTCCTCGGGCACGTGGACCCGATCCATGTCGCCTGCGCCTGGGTGTTCGCCGGGGTGCGGATCGCTCATTCCCTGGTCCAGGCGACGGTCAACATCATCCTGATCCGCTTCGCCCTGTTCTGCGTGTGCTGGATCGCCCTGGCGATCATGATCATCCGGGAGGCGTTGGCCGTCTTCTGACGCGCAGGGATCGCAGCGCGCGAGCCCCTGCGCACATGGCCTCGCCGTGGTACCCACTGGCGCGATGTCCGACGCGGCGACGGGGGTGGCTGCGCGCGAGGTCCTGGAGAGCGTCTTCGGCTACGCCGACTTCCGCCCGGGCCAGGACGAGGCGGTCCGCGCGGCGCTGGCGCAGCGCGACGCGCTGGTGCTGCTTCCGACGGGCTCGGGCAAGTCGCTCTGCTACCAGGTGCCCGCGATCGCCGCGAGTCGCGCCGGCCGCGGAACGACGCTCGTGGTCTCGCCGCTGATCGCCCTGATGCGCGACCAGGTGAGCGCGCTCGAGGCCCGCGGCGTCGCCGCGGCGGCGCTGCACAGTCAGGGCGACCCGCAGGAGCAGCGCGCGGTCGTGGCCCGCTTCGCGAGCGGTGAGCTGGCGCTGCTCTACGTCTCGCCCGAGCGGGCTGCCGCGCCCGGCTTCCGGCGGCTGCTCGCCCGCGGGCGCGTGGCGCACCTGGCCGTGGACGAGGCGCACTGCGTCAGCCAATGGGGCCACGACTTCCGCCCCGACTACCTGCGTCTGCACGAGCTGCGCGAGATCGTCGGCGCGCCCATGGTGGCCCTCACCGCCACCGCGACGCCCGCGGTGCTGGCCGAGATCGAGGACCGGCTGGCCCTGCGTGCGCCGGTGATCGTGCGGGCGGGCTTCGACCGGCCGAACCTGGCCTTCGCGGTGCAGGCGCTGCGCGGCCACGCCGAGCGCCTCGCGGCGCTTCGCGCGCAGCTGGAGGATGCGGGCCTGCTGGACCGACGCGGTCCCGGCCGCGCGCTCGTCTACTGCAGCACCCGCAAGGTGACCGAACGGGTGGCCGGGGAGCTGCGATCGGCCGGGATCGGCGCGGGTCACTACCACGCCGGCCGAACGTCCCTCGCGCGGGAGCGCGCGCAACGCGCCTTCGAGGCCGGCCGTACGCGCGTCCTCGTGGCGACGAACGCCTTCGGCATGGGGATCGACCTGCCCGACATCCGTCTGATCGTGCACTTCCAGACACCCGGGAGCGTCGAGGCCTACTACCAGGAGGCGGGACGCGCCGGTCGCGACGGCGACCCCGCGCGCTGTGTCCTGTTCTTCGGTGCGGCGGATCTCGTCACGCAACGGCGTCTCGGCGCGGGCTCGAGCGCCGGCTCCTTCGTCGCACGTCGACGCGAGCAGGCCCTGGCGGCGATCGAGCGCTATGCGACCGAGTCTCGTTGCCGGAGGCAGGGGCTGGTGGCGCACTTCACGCGCGGCGAGGTTCCGCCTCCCTGTGGAGTCTGCGACGTGTGCCGAGGCGAGGCGGTGATCGTCGCCTCTCCCGCTCCGAGCCGGCGCGCCGGGGCTGCCGCGGGGACGCTGTCCGACGATGCGGTCGAGACGATCGTGCGCGCGGTGAGCCATCTCACCCGTCCGGTGGGCAAGGGCAGCCTGGCCCGCGCGCTGCGGGGCAGCCGCGCTCGCGCGCTCGAGCGCGGCGGGCTGCTCGCCATGCCCGAGCACGGTCTCCTGGCCGAGCATCCCGAGGCGGCGATCGCGGCCGCGATCGAGGACCTGCTCGTCCAGGGTCGGCTGCGGCGCACGGGCGCGAAGTATCCGACGGTGTGGCTGCCCGGGAAGCCGGTGCGTCCGCAGCGCCCGACAGCACCGAGCCGCCGCACCGAGCTCGCGCGCAGCCGCCGCTACGGCGGTCCGGTGGCCCGCGCCCTGGACAACTACCGGCGGCGGACGGCGCGCGCGCTCAAGTGGAAGACCTACATGGTGTTCCAGCGCGCCACGATGCTCGCGATCGACCGCGAGCAGCCCGACTCGCCGGCCGCCCTCGCGAAGATCCCCGGCCTCGGGCCCGCGAAGATCGAGCGCTTCGGCGAGGACATCCTCGACCTGGTGCGGCGCCACGGCGACCGCGCCCGCTGAGAGGCGCCCGCTCGGCTACGTTCTGCCCGCGCAACCGAGGACCCCCGCATGGCCAGCGATCTCTTCTCGACGCCCGAGCACGCGCTCTTCCGCGACACAGTGCGCAAGTTCGTCGATGAGGAGCTCCGGCCGCGCGCGAGGGAGTTCGACGCCCTGGGGCGCATCGACAAGAGTCTGTATCCGCGCATGGGCGATCTCGGCCTGCTCGGGCTGCGCTACGACCCGAAGTGGGGCGGCGCCGGCCTCGACTATTCCTACACCACGATCCTGTTCGAGGAGATCGGCCGCTGCGACAACGCCGGCGTGGCGATGGGGATCAGCGTCCACACGGACATGGCCACGCCCTCCCTGCACCGGTTCGGCAGCGAGGAGCTGAGGCAGCACTACCTCGTGCCCGCGATCTCCGGCGAGATGGTGTCGGCGATCGCCGTCACCGAGCCCGCCGCCGGGTCGGACGTGTCGGGGATCCAGACCCGGGCGGTCCGCGACGGCGACGAGTGGGTGATCAACGGATCGAAGCTCTACATCACGAACGCCGCGGTGGCCGACTGGCTGTGTCTGCTCGCCGTGACCGATCCGGACGCCGGCTACGGAGGCTTCACCCAGATCATCGTCCCCACCGATACCAAGGGCTTCCGCTACGACCTGCTCGAGAAGATCGGCATGTGGGGATCGGACACGGGCCAGCTCTGGTTCGAAGACGTGCGCGTGCCCGTGGCGAACACGATCGGGGACATCGGCCGCGGCTTTCAGCAGCAGATGATGCAGTTCCAGGACGAACGCCTGGTCGGGTGCATCAGCAGCATCGCCCAGGCCCGCGACACCTGGGAGGCGACGCGCCAATGGGCCGAGGAGCGGGTGCTCTTCGGGCGGCCGTTGTCGAAGATGCAGGTCTCCCAGTTCAAGTTCGTGGAGATGCTCACCCAGATCACCGCGGCGCGGGAGCTCGTCTACGCCTGCGTGCGCGAGCTGGACGCCGGGCGCGACGCCACGCAGCTGATCACGATGGCGAAGCTCTTCTGCGGTCGCGTCGCACGTCAGGTGGCCGACGACTGCATCCAGCTCCACGGCGGCTACGGCTACATGAAGGAGAGCGTCGCCGGGCGCGCCTACGTGGACAGCCGGCTGATCGGGATCGGCGGCGGCTCCGACGAGACGATGATCCACTACCTCGCGAAGCAGCTCGGCTTCTAGCGGGTCAGGGGGAGGATGCGATGGCGGACGAAGTGGTGCGCTACGAGCTGCGCGGGCCGGCGGCGTGGATCACGCTCGCCTCGCCCCAGACGCGCAACGCGCTCTCCACGGCGCTGGTGTCCGAGCTGGGCGCGCACCTGCGGCGGGCGATCGACGACACCGCGGCCCGGGTGGTGGTGCTGACCGGCGAGGGCCCGGCCTTCTGTGCCGGCGCCGACCTCAAGAATCGCGGTCGCATGGGAGAGACGGAGAAGGGCAATCCCTTCGTCGACATCATGAAGGGCATGCGCCACGGACCGAAGCCCGTGATCGTCGCCGCCAACGGCCACGCCTTCGGCGGCGGAATCGGACTGGTCGCCGCCGCCGACATCGCGATCGCGGTGGATTCCGCGGTCTTCAGCTTCAGCGAGGTCCGGATCGGCGCCATCCCGGCGATGATCTCCGTCGTCGTGCTGCCCAAGCTCGGCCAGCACCAGACGATGCGCCTGTTCCTGACCGGCGAGCGCTTCGGCGCCCAGCGCGCTCTGGACTACGGGCTCCTGCATCGGGTCGTCGCGGCCGACGCCCTGGAGGCCGCCGTGGCGGAGGAGATCGACGCTCTCGCCCAGGGCGGCCCGATCGCCCTGCGCGAGGCGAAGCAGCTCGTGCGCACGGTGGCCGCCCTTCCCGAGGACGAGGCCTTCGCCTTCGCCGAGAAGAAGATCGCCGCCATCTTCGCCTCGCCGGAGGCCGCCGAGGGAATGGCCGCCTTCGCGGAGAAGCGCAAGCCCGCCTGGGTGAAATCGTCCTGAGCGAAGGCGGGCTCCCGCCAGACTAGATCTCGATCTGGATGCCCAGCTCGATCACGAGCTGCGGCGGGATCCGGTAGTAGCTGGTGGCGGTGGTCGAGTTGCGGCTGAGGAAGGCGAAGAGCTTGTCGCGCCAGAATGCCATGCCCGGTCGGTGCGACGCGATCAGCGTCTCCCGGCCGACCAGGTAGCTGGCCTCCAGCGGATCGATCTCGAGACCCTGGGCGCTGCACAGGCGCAGGGCTGCCGGCACGTCCGGGCGCTCGATGAATCCGTAGTGGACCTCCACGCGGAAGAAGTCGCTGCGCAGCTCGAGGACGTGGACCCGCTCGTCGTCCCGGAGCTGCGGGACCCGATCCGTGACGACCGTCAGCAATACCACTCTCTCCTGAAGCACCCCGAGATGCTCGATCTGGTGCAGCAGGATCGGAGGCGTGGCGCCACCGCCGTCGGTCATCACGACGGCCGTGCCGGGAATGCGCCGAGGTGGATGCTCCTCGATGCGGTGCAGGAACTGGTGGATCGGCTCGGTCGCCGCGAACAGCCGAGGCGCCAGCAGCTCGCGGCCGCGACGCCACGTGGTCATCAGCGTGAACACCGCCGCGGCGACAAGCAGCGGGATCCAGCCTCCGTCGTTGATCTTGAGCAGATTCGCCGACAGGAACGGTAGGTCCACCGACAGGAATCCGAGACCGAGGATCACCGCGACGACCGGGTTCCACCCCCAGCGCTCGACGCTCACGAATCCGGCGAGGATCGTGGTCACGACCATCGTCGTCGCCACGGCGATGCCATAGGCGCCCGCGAGGCGCGAGGAGGATCCGTAGCCGAGCACCAGCGCGACCGTGGCGATGAACAGGAGCGCATTCACCGTCGGCACGTAGACCTGACCGAAGGCGCGCGCGGAGGTCTGCTCGACGCGGAGCCGGGGGCACTCGCCGAGCTGGATCGCCTGACGGGTCAGGGAGAACGCTCCGCTGATCACCGCCTGGGAGGCGATCACCGTCGCGCACGTCGCGAGCAGCACCAGCGGCAGCACGAGTCCGTCGGGCGCCAGCTCGAAGAAGGGCTGTCTCGCCGACGCCTCGCCGTCTAGCATCAGCGCGCCCTGTCCGTAGTAGTCGAGCAGGAGCGCCGGAAGCACCACGCTGAACCAGACGCGCCGCACGGCCGACGCGCCGAAATGACCCATGTCCGCGTACAGGGCCTCGGCACCGGTCACGACCAGGAAGACGGCTCCCAGCACCGCGAAGGCGGGCGCACCTCCGTGGAGGAGGAAGGAGACGGCATGGGTGGGGGAGAGCGCGGACAAGACCGCCGGGTTCCCGGCGATCCCCGAGATTCCGAGCGCCGCCAGCGAAGCGAACCAGACGAGCATCACCGGACCGAAGAGCGCACCGACGGTCGCCGTTCCGCGGCGCTGGAAGGCGAACAGGGCCGCGAGGATCAGCACCGAGATCGGCCGCACGAAGCGATCGAGTGCTGGCGTCGCGACCCCGAGACCCTCCACCGCGCTCAGCACCGAGATCGCGGGAGTGAGGATCCCGTCTCCGTAGAGGAGCGCCGCGCCGAACACTCCCAGCGCCGCCAGCACCGGCCGGCGGTGCGACTGCGACCAGGGGTCGAGCAGGGCGAGGAGGGCCAGCACGCCGCCCTCGCCGCCGTTGTCGGCGCGCAGCACGTACGCGAGATACTTGAGCGAGACGACGATCAGCAGGGACCACGTCACCAGGGAGAGAACGCCCAGCACGTTCTCGGGGCTGGGAGGGAGACGCTCGCCGGCGAAGCACTCGCGGAACGCGTAGATCGGGCTCGTGCCGATGTCACCGAACACGACGCCCAGGGCGAGGAGGCCGATCGCGTGCTGCGGCGCGGGAGATCGCGTCGCCTCGCTCAGGGCTCCCCCTCGCCACCCTCGCGCGCACCTGGAGCGCCGCGCACCAGCGCCAGCGACGCATCGACCTCGGCCTCGATCAGGTGCAGCTCTTCGAGTGCGGTCTGGACCCGTCCCGACTCGCCCGGACAGTCGAAGGCGATTGCCCCGGCGGTGTCGATCCACTGGGCGACGGCCGCGTCCATCGCCGGGTCCGGGGTCGGCAGCAGCTCCGCGCGAGCTCTGCGCGCCGCGACCAGCAGCTGCTCGCAGGCGGGGTGGCCGTCGGGCGCCGAGAGGGCGGTCGCGTCGGGAACCCGAGCGCGGATCGCGGTCCAGGTCTCCTGCCAGGGAACCGGATCGGGACGCCCGGGAGAGCACGCCCAGAGCGCCATGCCGATGAGAAGCGTCGATGCGATCGGTCGAAACGAACCGGACGGCGATGCCGGAGACACGCCGCAGAGCTTACCAGTCGAGTCGGCGCCCGACCGCCGCTACGCGTCCTCGCCGAGCTCCACCAGCGGTGGCGGCCCACCCCAGCCGAAGCGCTCCGCGGTGCGGATCACCACGAAGTGGACCACGGGGATCATCACGAGCGTGAACACGGTCGAGAAGAGCAGGCCGCCGATCACCGCGACGCCGATCGCCTGACGACTCTCGGCGCCTGCGCTGCCCGCCAGCGCCAGCGGCACCGCGCCCAGCACGGAGGTGGCGCTCGTCATCAGGATGGGTCGGAAGCGGATGCGGCCCGCCTCGAGCAGCGCCGGGACCAGGTCGGTGCCGCGCGCGCGCTCCTGATTGGCGAAGTCCACCAGCAGGATCGCGTTCTTCGTAACCAGGCCGACGAGCAGGATGATCCCGATCTGGGAGTAGAGATTGAGGGTGAAGTCCCCTCCCAGCGCCCCCCCGGTCCACTCCCAGAGCTTGCGCAGGATGAAGAGGCTGAACAGCGCGCCGAGGGTGGCGAGCGGAACGCTGAACATCACCGTGAACGGGTCGAGGAAGCTCTCGAACTGCGCCGCGAGGACCAGGTAGATCACGAGCAGGGATGCCAGGAAGGCGAGGTAGATCTGGGTCCCCGATTCGGCGAACTCCCGCGCGGTGCCGGAGAGCGCGCTGGTGAAGCCCGCGGGCAGCTTGGCGTCGACGATCGCCTGCACCTGCTCGAGAGCCGGGCCGAGGGCGGCGCCCCGCGCCAGATTCGCGCTGAAGGTCACCGAGCGCTGCAGGTCGTAGTGGTTGAGCCAGCTCGGCGCGCTGCGCGGAACCGGCCGGATCAAGCCGGACAGCGCCACCATCGACCCGTCGCGCGCGCGCACGTGCACCTCGCCGAGGTGGTCCGGCACGCTGCGGAAGGGCGAGGAGAGGGCGGTCACCACGTCGTAGCGCTTGTTGCGCAGGATGAAGTCGTCGGCCGGTCCCTGGGAGACGAGCAGGCGCAGGCTCTCGGACACGGCGCTCACCGGCACGCCGATGTCGGCGGCCCGCTCGCGGTCGAAGACGATGTCGACCTCCGGGTTCTCGAGTCGCAGGTCGCTGTCGACGTTGACGAGCCCCGGCACCTCGCGCACCGCGCCCAGGATCTCCCCGTTCACCTCGGCGAACTCGTCGAGACTCGCGCTCGAGCTCTTGATCACGACTTCCAGGTCGTTGTTGCTGCGCTGGGAGATCGAGGGCGGGCTGAAGGGGAAGACCAGGGCTTCGGGAATGCTCAGGAACTTCGGAAGCAGCTCCGCGACCACCGCCTGCTGCTTGCGGTCGCGGTCGCCCCAGGGCGTCATGGTGGTGAACACCATCCCGAGGGACGAGCTCGACGGCGTGCCGAAACCGAGGCCGATCGCGGCGAAGAAGCCCTCGATCTCGGGCGTCGCCAGCAGCTCCTTCTCCACCTGGCTCAGGGCGCGTTTCGTGTAGGCCGAGGTGGATCCCTCGGGCGCGCGGATCACGACGAAGATCCTCCCGCGGTCCTCGATCGGCAGGAAGGTCTTCGGGATGATCAGGAACAGCAGCGAGGTCCCGGCGAAGACGCCGAGCAGGACGAGACCCACCAGCGCCCGGCGTTCCAGCGCGCGCTCGAGGATGCGGGTGTAGGCGTCGCGCACGGCGCCCAGCCGGCGCTCGAAGCCCCGGCCGAAGCGCGAGGCGGCGCGCCCGGCGCGCCCCAGCGCCCGGGCGGCCTCCGCCCCGGCCTCCAGATGCAGGTAGCGAGAGCAGAGCATCGGAACGAGCGTGAGCGCGACGAAGGTGGAGATGATGATGGCGATCGCCATGCAGATCGCGAACTCGCGGAACAGCCGACCGGTGTTCCCCGTCATCAGCGAGAGGGGGAGCAGGACCGCCACCAGGGCCGCGCTGGTCGCGATCACGGGAAAGCCCACCTCGCGGGCACCGCGCACCGCGGCGGTGCGCATGGGCTCCCCCAGCTCCTGGCGGCGGTAGATGTTCTCCTGCACGACGATCGAATCGTCCACGAGCAGACCCACCGAGAGCACGAGCGCGAGCAGGGTGAGGATGTTGATCGAGAAGCCCATCGCCTGGAGGCCGGCGAGCGTCCCCACCAGCGCCACTGGAATCACGGCGACGGTAATCCCGGTGGTGATCGGTGAGCGCAGGAAGGCCAGGGTCACCACCACGACGATGGCGAAGGCGATCGCCAGGGTGAAGATCACCTCGCGCAGCGCCTGGCGCACGAAGCGGGTGAAGTCGACCGCCACGTCCACGTGCGCACCCTCGGGCATCGCTCGCTCGATCTCGGGCAGCATCGCGCGGACCTTCTCCGAGATCTCGAGCTCGTTGGCGCGCGACTGACGCACGATGCCCACGCCCACCACGTTCCGGGCGGTGTGGCGCGTGATCGCCTGGTAGTTCTCGGAGCCCAGCTCCACCTGCCCGACGTCCGAGATCCGCACCGGCACGCCGTCGTCCTCGCGGATGACGATCCGCTCGAAGCCCTCGGGATCGTGGAGGCGCGCGTTGGCGTTGATCGTGAACTTGCGGCCCTCGGCCTCGAGCTCGCCCGCCGGGAGCTGGAGGTTGCTCTCCCGGATGGCATTGCGCACGTCGAGCGCGTCCACGCCGCGCGCTGCCATCCGGGCGGGGTCCAGCCACACACGCATCGCATAGCGCCGCTCACCGCCGATGATCGCCTGGGCGACTCCCGGCAGCAGCTGGAGAGGAGTGCGGACGATCCGATCGGCGAAGTCGGTCAGGTCGACGGGGGAGTAGGCATCTCCGTACACGTTGATGAACATGATCGGTCGCGAGTTCGCGCCCGCCTTGCGCACGACCGGCCGACGGGCGTCGTCGGGGAGTCGATCGACGGCCCGCAGGATCGCATTCGAGACGTCGGTGGCGGCGATGTCGAGATCGGTGCCCGCCTCGAACTCGACGTTGATCGAGCTCGAGCCGAAGGCGCTCTGGGAATCGATGCTGCGGATGCCCTCGATCCCGTTCAGTACCTCCTCGAGAGGCTCGGTGATCGTCGACTCGATCGTCTCCGGCGAGGCGCCGAGGTAGGTGGTGGAGACGGAAACCAGCGGTCGGTCCACGTCGGGCAGCTCGCGGACCGGCAACGCGAAGAAGGAGGCGCCCCCGGCCACCACGATCAAGAGGCTCATCACCGTGGCGAGCACGGGCCGCTCGATCGAGAGGTCGGAGAGCCTCATGCGCCCGGACCGCAGCCGCCCTCGGGCCCGAAGCGGCCGAGGTCGAGATTGGGATTGTCCACGGGCTCGAAGGGCTCGGGCCGGGTGGGTGCGCCGGGCCGCAGCTTCTGCTGGCCCGCGGCGACGACGCGCGCGCCGGGCGAGATCCCGCTCGCCAGCTGCACGCCGTCGACGAAGAACTGGCCCAGCACCACCTCGTGCTGCTCGGCCTTGTCCTCCGCGTCGAGCGTGTACACGACGTGCTTCGTGCCTTGGCGGACGATCGCCTCCTGCGGGACCAGCAGTGCGTTCTCGATCTCGCCCACCACGAGGCGCAGCGACACCGCCATGCCGGGAAGGAGCCCGCCGTCGGGATTCGGCACCGTCGCCAACAGGTGGATGCTGCGCGTCGCCGGGTCGACGCGCGGGTCGACCGCCGTCACCTCGCCCTGGAAGGAGGCCCCGCAGTTCCCGACCCGGCCCAGCACCTCCTGGCCCACGGCGAGCTCTCCGGCGTGGCGCTGGGGAACGGCGAAGCGCAGCTCGAGGGGATCGACGCGGGTGAGCTCGACGATCGGGTCGCCGGCCTCCACGTACTGGCCGACGTTCACCTGGCGCAGGCCCAACACCCCGACGAATGGCGCGGTGATCGTGGTCTTCTCCAGCCGCGTGTCCGCTTCGTTGAAGGCTCCGGTGGCGGCGTCGAACTCCGAACGCGCGTCGTCGTAGGCCTGCTCCGAGCTCACGCTCTCCCGACGCAGGTTCTCGAGCCGCTTCAGGCGGTCGCGCGCGTTGGTGCGCCGCGCCCGGGCGACGCTCAGCGCTGCCCGGTACTCGGCGTCGTCGAGCCGGACGAGCACGAGGCCCGCCTCGACGCGGCGGCCCTCGGGAACGTCGAGGGCGACGATCCGTCCCTCGATCTCCGCCGCCACGGTCGTCATGGCCGGGCTCTGGAGGGAGCCCACCGAGGTGATCGTTCGGGGCAGCGTTCGCGGCGTGGCGGTGACCACCTGCACGAGAACCGGCGGAGGAGCGGGTCGGGCATCGCCCGAGTCGCCGCATGCGCCCAGGACGAGAGACGACAGCAGTCCGCACACGGCCAGGGGCGCGACCGCGCGGCGTCGACGGGGCATGACCAGGATGAGAGGCTCCAAGGGCGCGCGATCACTCTAGCAGGGGCGTCCCTGGGCGGGCAGCGCCCGAGCCGGTGCGCACCGCGCCGTCCGACCTCAGCGATCCTTGCCCGGGCTCGCCGAGGTGACGGCGTGAGTCACCGAGGCGCGCACCACGGGGATCTGGTCGTCCGCGAGCGGCTGCATGCGCGGCTTGCGGGCGAGGGCCGCCTCGACCCAGGGAGCCAGGCGCTCCCGCTTGCGCGCCTCGCGCTCCGGCTCCTTCTCCGCGAACTCGGGCAGGACCTCCCGGCCGAAGAGCTCGAGCGACTGGCAGATGTGGTCGTGGCGGTTGCGCCCGCACTGCTGCATGAAGATCACCTGGTCGACGCCCACCTCCTCGAAGGCGCGCAGGTGACGGCGCATGTCCTCGGGTGTGCCGATCCCCGAGGCGTAGTCGCCGCCGGCACCCAGGGCCGCCTTGACGATCTCCTCGGTCCGCCGGTCGCCCCGCTCGCGCTGGAAGTCGCTCCACAGGTCGGTGCGACCGGGAACGGTGTCGTGGGCGACGAGCGCATTGAGCGCGTAGCCGAAGAACTCGAAGCCCTCCTGGCCGCGGCGGATCGCCTCTTCGCGGTCGGCGTGCACCGAGAACCCGGTCACCATCGCGATGTTCGGATTCAGCGCGTGACCGATCGGAACGCACTCCTCGCTCTGGAGGATTCCGTAGTAGATGTCCACCCAGGTCTTTGCTTCGTCCGGGTCGAGGAAGGAGAAGCCGAGCGCGCCGATGCCCAGACGTGCCGCGAGCTTGATCGTCTCCCGGTTCGTGCAGGCGATCCACATCGGCGGATGCGGCTTCTGGAGCGGCTTCGGGAGCACGTTGCGACACGGCATCGAGAAGGACTCCCCCGCGTAGCCGGGATAGGGGTCCATCACGAACATGTTGGCGATCTGCTCGGCCGCTTCCAGCGACATCGCGCGCTTGCGCTTCGCTGGGATGCCGAAGCCCCCGAGCTCGAGGCGCGTGGCGCCCTCGCCGATCCCGAAGTCGACGCGCCCGTTCGAGATCAGGTCGAGGGTGGCGATGCCCTCGGCGGTGCGCGCGGGATGGTTGTAGTTCGGGATCACCTGGCGGATGCCGTGGGCCAGGCGGATGC
>CAZZFT010000081.1:0-22644 GCA_964653555.1 uncultured Spirochaetales bacterium
CGCAGGTCGGCGCGCGAGGAGTCGTGCTTGGCCGCGTCGGGAAAGGGCGTCACGAGCGGCGGGCCCCGGTGACCAGCGAGGCGCGCGAAGTAGTCGATCGTGGCGAGGGTCGAGAGCACGGTGCCGCGGTTGCCGAACAGGCCGTAGAGCGCCACGGTGCCGCCGTCGAAGGGGTTCATCGGATCCGCGGTGCCGTTGATCACCATCACCGCCACCGGACGGCCCGACTTCTCGCAGTCGAGGTTGGCGTCGTCGGGGAGCGATGCGGCCACCGCCGCCACCGCCGCCACCAGCTCGGGCGCCTCCAGCGCGAGGCGGTAGCTCATCTGGCCGCCGTTCGAGATCCCGGCGGCGTACACGCGCTCCGGGTTCACCCCTTCGGTGGCGACGAAGTGGTCGACCATCGCGGCGAAGAACGCGACGTCGTCGATGTCCTCCGTGTTCGCCCGGTAGGGAGCCGCCGCCCGGCAGTCGTTCCAGTGCCCGTCGAAGCCGTCGGGGTAGACGGTGATGAAGCCGTGTCGATCGGCGAGGCGATCGAACTCGTAGAAGGTGGACAGCCGCGCCTGGTGTCCGTCGCCCATCGAGCCGTGGAGGACGAAGAGCAGCGGCGGAGACGACTTGCGCTCCTTCGGCCGGTAGTAGAGGAAGTGGCGGTCCAGGTCGCCCACGCGCAGGGTTCCGTCCAGCAGCTCCCCGGAGAGCGTGGGAGGCTCGACCGGCGGCGTGTGCACCCAGTAGATCCAGGCGGCGAACAGGGCCAGAGCCACGAGGCCGAGGGCCACCCCCGCGACCCGCAACGGCCGGCCGATCACGGTCGCACCACGACGCGCCCCCACGTGCGGCGCGCGTGCAGGTCCTCCAGGGCGTCGGGAACCTGCTCCATGGCGATCACGCGCGTCGTGGTGGGGCGATAGCGCCCCTGCTCGAGCAGACCGAGCACGTGGGCGTGCGCCGTCTCCTCCAGGGCCGGGCCCTGGAGGCCGTAACCCGAGCCCATGCAGGTGCCGACCAGGGTCCAGTTCTGGAGGTAGAACTCGTTGGGATGGATCTCGATCAGGCCCGCCGCGTGGCCCGCCAGGACGTGGCGTCCCTCCACGGCCAGCAGCGGTCGGGCGCGCTTGCCCGGCACGCCCTGCACGAAGTCGATGATCGCGTCGACGCGCGCCGGTCCGACTTCGCGCAGCACCGCCTCGACGAAGTCCTCCCGCTGGTGGTCGATCACGATCTGTGCGCCGAGCTCCTTGCAGAAGGCAACCTTGTCGGAGCCCCCCGCCACCGCGATCACGCGGCACCCCGCCGCGACGCACAGCTGGACCGCCGAGGAAGAGACGCCCCCCGCGGCGCCGAGCACGAGCACCGTCTCCCCTGCGCCAACCTGTCCGCGCCGATGTACGGCGTGATAGGCGGTGTGCGAGGGGATCACGAATCCCGCGGCGTCCTCGTCGGAGAGCGTCTCGGGCGCCTCGTAGATCACGGGAGGGAACATCACCGCCTTCGGCGCGAAGCTGCCGAAGGGCTGGGGCGTGAAACCGATCACGCGCTTGCCGAGCCATCCCTCCAGCCCGGTCGACGTCTCCTCCACGATCCCGACGGCCTCCTGGCCCGAGACGTAGGGGCGGGGGATCGGCACCGGATACTCGCCGGTCGCCATCGTGATGTCGGGCGTCGCCAGCGCAGCGGCCAGGACCCGCACGAAGACGTAGGCCGACGCCGGGGGCTCGCCCTCGCCGCGCGGCCGCAGGCCGGCGAGGTCGACGGTGAGGGCGCGCATCGCCTCGTGGCTGGGCTCGGGTGCCTCGCTCCACTCGAACACCTCGCGCGGGCTCCCGGTGCCGCGAACCAACCATGCCTTCATGCCACTCCTCTCCTCTCCGCCGCCGCGACGGCGGCGGCGATCTCCGCGACGGTCCAGGGCTCGGCGCGGCGGTGATCACGATAGGCGATCGGTGTCTCGGCACCCGTGGCGAATACGCCGACGTAGCCTCCCGAGGCCGAGAACACCCGTCCGGTGACGTCCCCGGCCAGGTCGCTGGCGAGGTAGGCGTAGAGAGGCGCGACGAAGCGCGGCTCCGGGGGATCCAGGGAGGCGTCACGCAGGGCGTCGCTCAGGATGCCGCGCGCGTGGAGCGCGCGGACGTGGCGCTCGTAGGCCGGGCCCGTCGACAGGCGCGTCTTCGCCCCCGGACACACGGCGTTGACGCGCACGCCGCGCTCGCGCAGCTCGGCGGCAAGGGCGAGAGTAAGACTGTTGATACCGCCCTTCGCCGCCGGGTAGGCCACGCCGGCGTAGAGGCCGAGGAAGGCGTGGGAGCTCGTGTTCACGATCGCCCCAGACCGCCGTTCCACCATGTAGGGCGCCGCATGACGACAGCAGTGGAAGGTGCCGCCGAGGTGGACGTCGATCACCGCTCGCCAGGCCTCGGCAGAGAGGTCGAGAATCGACGCGCCGTCGGGCTCGGGGACGCCGGCGCAGTTGACCAGCACGTCGATCGCGCCGAGGGCCGCGACGCAGCGCTCCACGAGCGCTCCCGCCGCTTCGTCCTCGGCGACCGAACCCGGACACGCCACTGCCGTGCCGCCGCGCGACTCGATTTCGCGCACCACCCGCTCCGCCGCGCGCGATCGCCCGGGGGCGTCGGGGCGCCCGTTCACCGCCACCCGCGCCCCCGCGGCCGCCAGCGCGAGCGCGACCTCGCGTCCGATCCCGCGACTCGATCCCGTCACCAGCACACTGCGATCGCGAAGCGCGCGGTCGCCATCGGTCGTCGCGCTCATGGCGCTCACGGGCGGGACAGGAAGAGCTCGGGCTCCTCCGCGCGGGCCATCTCCTGGCGGTAGGCCGGGGGGAAGAGCGCGAGCCAGTCGTCGGGGAGCGGCGTGCCCTCGACCCGAGCGCGCGCATAGGCGGTGACCCGGCACAGCAGGTGCTCGACCTCCGCGCACAGCGCATCCAGACGACGCCGACCGTTGCCGTCCGGCGACGGCCAAATCGGCCCCGCGTAGACGTGCACGATGTGGTTGAAGGGGAGCGGAACCAGCGAGCGGTCCCAGGTGGGAAGCCGCAGGTAGCGCCTGCACCAGGTCTTCTCGACGCAGAGCGGCGCCCCGGCGACGGCGGCGATCGCCACCGCGCCCTTCTTCATCCGGTAGACGGGCCCTTTGGAGCCGTCCGTCGTGATCCCGTAGATGACGCCCGGGCGCGATTGCATGTGCGCGATCATCTCTCTCACCACGTGCACCGAGCGCCGGCGACCGCTCGAGGACGAGCCGCCACGGAACACCCTGAAGTGACAGAGCTCGAGCATCTTCGCGATGATCTCGCCCCCGTCGCCCTGGCTGGCCAGGGTGTCGGGGCGGTACTTCCCGAAGGACCAGGCCACGAAGAACACCTCGTCGTGCCAGAGGGCAAAGACCCCCCGTCCCAGCTCTGCCCGCACCCGGTCGGGCCGGAAGCCCAGCTCCTCCACGCGGCTGGTCCGATAGACGAGCCACATGTAGGCCACGTAGAGATAGGGAACGGTGTACAGGCCGAGCTTCATCAGAGCGCGGCGGATCTCCTTCGTGACTCGGCGCTGAATCGTCCGCCTGCGTTCACCCCTGTGGTCCGGGGCCGGCTCGGCGCTCGCGGTCATGGCCGGGAACGCTAGCAGCGCGGGTGGATCGGAGCGCCCGGGCAAGGAGGCCGTCGCGAGCGTCGGTCCGACGCGCAGCGAGCCCACAGGCCCGAAAGTGCACCGCAAGGCGAAGCCGAGCGAAGTCGGCAAGGTGGGCGAGCGAAGGCCGGGGCCCGCCGGGCTACGCTCGCGCGGCCACCAGGAGGAGATCACCATGCGAGCCGCCGTCCTGCGCGAGAGCCGCGGGCTGCTCCAGATCGAGGAGGTGTCGATCGATTCGCCGGGCCCCGGGGAGGTGCTCGTGCGGACGGTGGCCTCGGGCGTCTGTCACAGCGATCTGCACGTCGTCGAGGGAACGCTGCCGGTACCTCCGCCCTGCATCCTCGGCCACGAGCCCGCGGGCGTCGTGGAGGAGGTGGGCGCGGGTGTCTCGGGCTTCGCGCCCGGCGACCACGTGATCGGCTGCATCTCCGCCTGGTGCGGCGAGTGCGAGATGTGCCTGCGCGGCAAGCCGCACCTGTGCGGAGGCGCCTCGCTCCGGCGCCCCGCCGGAGCCCCTCCCCGCCTCTCGGTGAACGGCTCTCCCCTCCCCCAGTTCGCGAACCTCTCCTCCTTCGCCGAGAAGATGCTCACCCACGAGCGATCGCTGGTGAAGATCCGCGAGGACATGCCGCTCGACCGCGCCGCCCTGATCGGCTGCGGGGTCACCACCGGCCTTGGCGCCGCGCTCCGCACCGTGCGCGTGGAGCCCGGCAGCACCTGCGCCGTGATCGCCTGCGGCGGAGTCGGCCTCGCGGCCCTGCAGGGCTGTCGGATCGCCGGGGCCGGCCGGATCATCGCCGTGGACAACCAGCCCTGGAAGCTCGAGCTGGCCCGCAGACTGGGCGCCAGCGACGTCGTGGACGCCAGCCAGGGCGACCCGGTCGCGCTGGTAAGAGAGCTCTCGGGCGGCGGTGTCGACTACGCCTTCGAGTGCCTGGGCAGCAAGGCGACGGTGCAGCAGGCGGTGGGAATGCTCAAGCGCGCGGGCTCCGCCGTGCTGGTGGGCCTGGTTCCGCTCGGCCAGATGGTCGAGCTGCACGCGGCCGACATCACCTTCCAGGAGAAGCGCGTGGTCGGATCGCTGATGGGATCGAACCGCTTCCGCCTCGACATGCCGCGCTACGTCGACTTCTACCTCGACGGCCGGCTCAAGCTCGACGAGATGATCTCCGCCCGGATCGGCCTCGAGGACGTGAACGACGCCTTCGAAGCCCTGCGCCGGGGCGAGGCCGCTCGGCAGGTGATCGTCTTCGACGCCTGAGGCCCCCGCGCGCTCCGCGGGCGGCCACCCGAACCCGGCAATCGGGTAGGATTGTGGGGCCGCCCACCGCCCCGAGGTCGTCCATGAGCGCGATCCGATCGATCCCGGCCGACGTCGATCCCAGCACCCTCGACATCGTCACGCCGGAGAAGTACGAGCGGGAGGGCTATCCGCACGCCGAGTGGACCTGGCTGCGCCGGCACGACCCGGTGCACTGGTACGAGTCGCCGTGGTGCGATCCGTTCTGGGCGGTCACCAGGCACGCCGACATCGTCGCGATCGGCAAGAATCCCCGGGACTGGATCATCGAGCCGAGGCTCGCGGTGTTCACCCGGGACATTCCGCCCGAGCCGACCACGCGCCATCTGCTCACGATGGACCCGCCCGACCACGGGCGCTACCGGAACCTGACCTCGAAGTGGTTCACGCCTCGCACGGTCCGGGTGTGGGCACCGAAGATCGAGCGCGTCACGCGCGAAGTGCTCGACGCAGCCGGCGACAAGGGCGAGATCGACTTCGTCGCCGACGTCTCGGCGCCGATCACGATCGCCGTGATCGCGCTGATGCTCGGAGTCCCGCGCGAGGACTGGAAGCTCCTCTTCCGCTGGACGAACGAGATCATCGCCCCCGAGGATCCCGAGTTCATGCGCGGGCGCACAGCCGAGGAGACGATCGACTCCGCCCGGATCGAGCTGTTCACCTACTTCAAGGAGCTGGCCGAGAAGCGGCGTCGCGATCCGCACGACGACATCCTCTCGGTGGTCGTGCAGGGAAGGATCGACGGCAAGGCGCTCGACGACTTCGAGCTGCTCTCCTACTACTTCCTACTTGTGGTCGCCGGCAACGAGACCACCCGCAACGCCATGACGGGCGGCATCCAGTGCTTCATCGACCACCCGGAAGAGTGGCAGAAGCTGGCCGCCGATCCGGTTCTGGTCGCGAGCGCCGTCGAGGAGACCGTGCGCTGGATCACGCCGGTGATCCAGTTCACCCGCACCGCTACCCGCGACATGGAGCTGCGCGGCAGAAAGATCCGCGAGGGCGAGTCGGTGTGCCTGTACTACGCCTCGGGGAACCGGGACGAGGAGATCTTCGACGAACCCTTCGTGTTCCGGGTGGACCGCAAGCCCAACGACCACGTGGGCTTCGGCCGCGGCGAGCACGTATGCCTGGGGGCGCACCTCGCGCGCCTCGAGCTCCACACCATGTACGCCCAGCTCCGCGAGCGCCTCGTGTCCATGGAGCGCACGGGCCCCCCGGTACGAGTCCGCTCGAGCTTCGTCGGCGGGATCAAGCGCGCTCCGATGCGCTGGGAGCTGGCGGCGGGGAGCTGAACGCGCCCGCGAGGGACCAGCCCTCGCGGGCGCGTTGGGCGGCGCGCTCGCTCTGACGTGTGACTCAACGGATCCGGAAGATCCAGTTCCGCGAGGCGTCGAGCCCTTTCCGGCTGCCGAGCAGCTTGTGCACCACGCCGTAGTCCTGCTTGGCGCTTCCGTAGTCGAGATCCTCGTCGGGCGCGCCGATCAGTAGATCGTCGATCCCGTCGGCGTCGAGATCGCCGGCGGCGATCCCTCGACCGAAGTGGTCCCCGGCCTCGGGGGCATCCGGCATCTCGGTCCCGGCCTGGCTGAAAGCGCGGTTCCCGATGGCCGTGAGCCCCCCCTGCCCGCCGCGCAGGACCTGGACCGTGCCCGTCTCGCTGACGATGGCTCCGGCCGGGATCTGGTACAGCGGCGTCGTATAGCTCTCGTAGGGACTTCCGATCACGAGATCGGCGTAGCCGTCGCCCTCGAAATCTCCGGCGGTCAGGAAGTAGCCGAAGTAGTCGGATGCCTCGCAGGCGTCGGATACGTTCGCGCTGTCCTGGTTCCACGCTTCGCTTCGCCCCCCGCCGCTGGCCGAGCCGTAGGTGACGAACACCTGGCCCGCCCGCAGAATCCCGCTGCAGGAGTGGCCCGGAGCACCCATCGCCAGATCGTCGAAGCCGTCGCCGTCGAAGTCCGCCATCGTGAGGCTGATCCCGAGGTTCTCCCGGCTCTCCGGCGCTCCCGGCATCTGGGTCGTCGTCGCGAAGTCGCGCATGGTCTTCGTGAAGCCGCCGCTCCCTCCCCAGTAGAGATGGACGTAGCCGGTGTCGACGATGGTGGTGCCCGTCACGCTGTAGTTGAGGTCCTCGCGCGGGATCGACACAGCGAGGTCGTCGAAGCCATCGCCGTTGAAGTCGCCCGCTGCCAGCGCGGCTCCGTAGACGTCGCCGGTCTCGGGCCCACCCCAGATCCACGACAGGTGCTGGCCGAGCATCCACTCGCGGCCGCCGAGTCCGTTGGGGCCGCCGAAGAAGACGTGAACGGCGCCCGCATCGGTGGCTCCGTTCAGGTCCTCGTGCGGCACCCCCACCGCCAAGTCCTCGTAGCCGTCGGCGTCGAAGTCCCCCACGGCCAACGCGCTGCCGAAGTGGTCCCCCGTCTCCGGGGCGTCGGCGCCCATGCCCTGCTCGAGGGCGTAGGAGCGCCAGAAGTCCGGCCGCATGCCCTTCCGCCCCGGCATCACGATCACACGGCCCGCCTGCAGCGCACCTCCGATGTCCTGCTGGGGGACGCCTATGGCGAGGTCGTCGCTTCCGTCTCCGTCGAAGTCGCCCATTGCGAGCGCCGCACCGGCAGAGTCGTCGTCGATGGCCGAGAGGTCGCCGGCCGGGTAGCCCGCGCCGTAGAGCAGGTAGCCACCGTCGATGAGAATGTTCTCCCTCACGTGGTGGCAAGGCGTGCTCATCAACACCTGGACTCCTCCTCCTCCCCGGTAACTCGTGCAGGTGCTCAGGATGTCCTGGCCGTCCTGATCCTGATCGCAGAGCTCGGATCCCGACACGTAGGTGAGCTTCGGCGTGCCGATGGCGATGTCGTCGAGCCCGTCGCCGTTCAGGTCGCCGACGGAGATCGCGGTGCCGTAGCCGAGGCCATTCGCGACCGACGCAACCGGACCGTAGAAGCTCTTTTCGCCTTCGGGCAGATCGATGCACGCGACGGGTTCGGCCGACGGGCCGGGGACGCCGGAGCCCGTGAAGATGGCACGGAACAGGATGAAGTCGGTGCCGTCCACGGCGCCGTCGCCATTCATGTCCGTACCGGTGCCGTTGGCGTCGGTTCCGGCGAAGAAGTCGGGCCGGAAGAAGAGGGCAAAATCCGAGCCGTCCACCGCCAGGTCCTGGTTGAAGTCGCCGTCGCAGGCGTCGCCATGGCCGTCCGCGTCGCGATCGCCCTGACCCACGTTCGGGATCGTCAGACAATTGTCGAGCCAGTCCGGTGTTCCGTCTCCGTCGCTGTCCTGTCCGCTCTCGTAGCCGGTCACGTCCGGCGCCCAGAGGCTCACGTCCGACTGCAGTCGCGCGAACGGCCCGTCTGGGCACGCGTCCCCGAGCCCGTCGCCGTCGCCGTCCTCCTGACCGGGGTTGGCATCGATCGGGCAATTGTCCTCCAGGTCGACGACGCCGTCCTCGTCCTGGTCGCGGCCGTCGTGGGTGTCACAGGGGTCGCCGATGCCATCCCAGTCCAAGTCGCTCTGGGGTGCGTCGCCGGCGAGGGGCCCGTTCTGCTGGTAGGGGCAGTTGTCGCCGGCGTTGCTCCTGCCGTCGCCGTCGTAGTCGCGAACGCTGCTCGCCATCACCTCGAGCAGGTCGCGGGAGCTGCAGGTGACCCGCTCGAGCAAGGGACCCACGAGCGAGCGCTGCCACTCCGAGGCGTAGCTGCGCTGGCCGTAGAGGGCCTGGCAGTAGCCGTCGGCATTCTGCTGGCCGCAGTCGCCACTTCCGACCTCGCATGCGCCGCTGATGCGGCGCCCGTCGAGGCGAGGCTGCTCCACGGTCTCCTGGAGAGCCCGCGCCAGGCAGGTTACGTGCTCGAGGGCGTCACACGATCCGTTGTCACAGACCAGGTCGTCGCCGAGCACCAGAGTCGGCTCGGTGGCGGAGACCACCTCGAACGCGGTTGCGTAGGAGCCCGCTCCGTAGCGCTCCTCGCAGTAGAAGTCGGCAGCCGGCTGTCCGCAGTCGCTCGACCAGGTGCGACATTGATCGACGCGGTAGCCGTCCACGCGCGGGCGCGCGACCTCCACCTGCACGCCGCCGCTCAGCAACCACGCGGGCTCCCCGTAGGTGCTGGCCTGGGTCGACGTGGTGGACGCGCCCTCGCATTGATCGGGCTTCGGCGCCTCCTTCTCACAGGTGCTCCGATTCACGCGCTCGGCCTGCTCGCATTGATCGGCGAATCCCTCGCCCTCGCGCGCGACCAGGCCGAAGTCGATCCCCGCCGAGAGCTTGCTCGAGAGGCTCTCCTCCGGATCGATGAAGGTGGCGGCCGTCTTGATGGCTTCGGTCAGCACGATGGTCGTGTCGGGTGTTCCGTTCATCCAGGCGTCGACGCACCCCTCGAGATAGCGCTGGTTCGAGCGCTCCTTGCAGGGCTTCTCGAAGGGTGTGTCGGCGAAGCCTGCGCACTCGGCGGCCGCGGCCGCAGGGGGAAACGTCGAGCCGTCGGGGTAGCGACCCCCGATCTCGCAATGATTCTGGGCGATCCGGCGGTGCTCGCTCATGCAAGCGCCCGACTTGAAGCCCACCAGATCCTGGCAGGCAGTCCAGTCGGCGTACCTGGCGCTGCATTCCTCGGGATCCGGGTCGGGGACGGGATCTCCACCCGGTAGAGGACCCGGGTACACGGGGTACCACTGACCGCAGAAGATCGGATCGTAGAAACACGCCTCTTCGTAGAAATCGAAGTGGGGCACGCACTCGACGAAACCCTCGTCGTCGATGCCCCACACGTCGAAGCCGGGGTTGCACGTGCAGTCCGCCGTGCCGTCCGGGTTGTCCGTCCAGTGGCTGTTCGAATCGTTGCAGCTCGGGGCCGGCTCCTCGAAATAAATGGTCTCGGCGGACCCCGCCGAGCCCTCCGCGAAGAGAGCGATCACGGCCAGGAAGGCGACGAGGATTCGGTGCGTCATCACGGGCTCCTGCCTGAGGGCGCCTCGGCTGCCGCGCTGCGCGGGACCCGGCTGCCCCTTTGCTCAGGGAGTCGGATGGCGGGCCCGAATCGGATCACGGACCGGCGGCACCAGGGCACTCGCCCAGCTGGGGCGTCCACCTGGCCAGCTACGGGCAACGCACGGCGCCGCGGCGGGCTCAGCCGTTCGGCTCGTCCCGCTCGCCCACGTAGCTGCTCACCAGCCTCGCCACGAGCACGGCGATGTACAGCTGACCCACCACGGCCTCGACGTTGGTGAGCGCGCGCACGATCGGTTGGACGGGGAGGATGTCGCCGTAGGCGGTGCCCGTGAGGGTGCCCAGGCTGAAGTAGATCAGCTCGGCCGTCACGGCCGCGCGGCCGGCGGGGGTCACGCCGTGGAACCACGCCGGCTCGACCTGATGGCACAGGTCGAAGACCAGACCGAACATCGCGCCCATCAGCAGGTAGACGCTCATCGCGACCAGCAGGCTCGAGAAGGTGATCTCGGAGGAGCGGAACAGAGAGATCACTCCGAGCACGACGCACAGTCCGCCCAGCAGGGCTGTCAAGACGCCACTCGTGATCTCCAGCTCCGAGCGTCCGAGCATATGGCCCGCCAGGAAGCTGGCGAACGCGGCGCTTCCGAGGGCGATGCCTGGGCGCAGCCACCTCCCCGACCCGTCGATGCTCCAGATCATCGCGACGAGCGTCACGATCAACGGGAGGGCCAGAAGCTCCGACGCGGCCGCGAAGAGGCTGGCCACCACCGGCTGGGCGATCAGCATGATGACGATCGCGGGGAAGAGATAGGTCGAGTGGACGCTCTCGCGCGTTCTCCGCATTGGTCGGCGGTCCCCTGCCCGGCCTCGGTGACGATTCCGAGCACCGGTCGCAGATTCTAGGAAGCGAAGCGCAGCCTCAGCGACCCGACCCTCGTCGAGGACGCCGGGGTGAATCCCCCTCTGTAGAGAACGAGCGGGGCGGCGCGAAATGCCAAGCGAGAGGCCTCGACTTCCTGGATCATGAGGGCCCTCGCAAAGCGAACAGGAGGACGCATGCGGCGATCGATCGGACTCTTCTGCACCTTGGCCCTTCTCGTCGGCAGCGGCTGCGCCACTCAGCAGCAGATGCTCGACGACAAGCAAGCCGCGGCGGTCCAGACCGCCGTGAAGCGCGGTCAGTTCGAGCTCAACTGCCCCGGCGCCACCGGCGAAGTGATCTCCCGCGAGATGGTCCAGCCCGCACTCCAGGGTCCCTGGGTCGGCGGCGTCATGCGCGCCGAGTACACCATCGGCGTGAAGGGATGCAACGAGCGCAAGACCTTCGTGGTGATCTGCCCCGAGGGCGGCGACGGCTGCTTTGCCGCGGGTCCGGGTCCCTTCCATCCGTCGTATTAGGCGGAGCGAGCCGGCCCTGCGATGAGGGGAAGGACGCTCGGACTCCTGGTCCTGGGAACCGCGTTGGCGCTGTGGAGCTTCGCCACCCGGGCGCAGCTGATCGATTCCGATCCTTGCCGGAGCGGCTGCTACGAGGCCTACGACAATTGCATCGACGCTTGTACGGTCGAGGACAGTCCGATCGCCTGCGGGCAGACCTGTCAGGATCGGCTCGACGGCTGCCTGGAGGAGTGCGGCTAGCGCTTCGCCGGACGCCGCACGCCTCCGTGTCGGCGTCGTCTCCTCGCTGGAAGAACACCTCCCGGTGGTGCACGTTGATCAGGGTGGTGCTGCCAGGTGAGGAGATCTCCGGATCGGTCGTCTCGTCGACCGGCACGTCGCCGTCGATGCGCACCTCGAGCTAGAGCAGGTGTCGCTGTGCCGCGCAAAGATCACGTTCGACGGTGCCGATCGAAGGGCACAGGGGCCCGAGCGCCTGCTAACGACCGCTATCCGTGTCGCTACGAGACCGAGTAGTCGCCCGGTAGCATGGGGACCCTCCAGCGCCGGAACTCTCGTCATGAAGGCTCTCCTCCACTTCGCGCCCCGCGCCGGATCCGGCGCCGCCTTCGGCCATCGGATGCGGGCGCTCACCGGAGAGCTGCGCGCCCGCGCCGCGGGCCGGGAGATCGCCGTGAACGCGATGACCCGCGTCGCGCGCGATCCGATGGGCCGCCACACGCCCTGGCGCGCCACGCTCGAGATCAGGGGCCCCGGTCTCTCTCCCGAGGCGTTGGCCAGCTGGCTGAAGGGCCTCGGCGCGCGTGTCGAAGACGTGGTGCACGCGGACCTGGCGACGCTGCTCGTGGGCGAGGAGGTCGTATTCATCGCCTGCGACCGGGCGCCGGTCCGCTACCAGTACCTGATGCGACGCAACGCCTCGTTCACGCACGCCGGGTACCTGACGCGCTATCGCGACATCCACTCCCGCTTCGGTCTCGCGACCCCGGGGATCCGGGGCTACACGCAGCTCCACGTCGATCCGGAGGCTTCGCGAAGCCTCGCCGGCGAGGCGGGACTCGGCGTGTGGGGCGTGGACAGCGTTTCCGAGCTGCACCTGGACTCGGTCGAGATCTTCCTCGCCGCGATCGCGAAGTCCGATATCGGCCCGAAGGCGATCGCCGACGAGGAGGTGTTCGTGGACCGCGAGCGCTCGCTGGACTTCTGCTCGAGAGTAGAATGGGACGGCCCGTGAGGGAGGAGGGGAGAGCATGACGACCGATCCGCTCGCCGGACTCGACCGCTACCTGCTGATCAGCGCCGATACCCACGCCGGCTCGGATCCCGAGGGCTACGGCCCCTACCTCGAGCGTAAGTGGCAGGACGACTTTCGCGACTGGCTCGTCCAAAGCGAGAACGTGGCCAAGGCGATGCGCCAGGTGATGGGCGACCGCAGCATCGGCGTCGACGGCGACCCCGACGTGGACGGCAACCGCAACTGGGACAACGCGCGGCGCCTGCGCGAGACCGAGGCCGACGGCGTCGTCGCCGAGGTGATCTTCCCGAACACCTCGCCCCCCTTCGCACCGACGATGCTCACCGAGTTCGGCGAGGCCGAGGTCGGCAGCCACCAGGAGCGGCGCTGGGCCGGGATCCGCGCGCACAACCGCTGGCTGGCCGACTTCTGCGCGGAGGCGCCCGGGCGCCGAGCGGGCATCGCCCAGATCCTCCTGCCCTTCGTCGAAGAGTCGGTCGAGGAGATCCGCTGGGCGAAGGAGAACGGGCTCACCGGCGGCGTGTTGCTGCCCGGCGCGCCGCCCGGCTCGGGCATCGCTCCGCTCTACGCCCCGGAGTACGAGCCGATCTTCGCCGTGTGCGAGGAGCTCGGCATGCCGCTCAACCACCACGCCGGCGGCGCCACGCCCGACTTCGGCGCCTATCTCCCCCAGTCGCTCGCGATGTTCATGCTCGAGGTGACCTGGTGGGCGCACCGCGCTCTCTGGCACCTGATGTTCAGCGGCGTGTTCGAGCGCCATCCGAAGCTCCAGTTCGTGCTCACCGAGACCGGCGTCTCCTGGGCGCCCCGCGTGCTCGCCCAGCTCGACGCCTTCTATCTGCGCATGAAGCACAACGACCAGTGCTCGGAGCACATCTTCGGCGGGCCCACGGTCGCGAAGATGTCGCTGCGGCCCTCCGAGTACTTCGCGCGCCAGTGCCACATCGGCGCGAGCTTCCTGCCCGCCCACGATTGCGCGCTGCGCCACGAGATCGGCATCGACCGGATCCTCTGGGGGAGCGACTATCCCCACGTGGAGGGCTCCCATCCCTATACGCGGGAGCTCCTGCGTCTCACCTTCGCGGGCGTGCCCCCGGACGAGATCCAGCAGATCGTCGGAGGCAACGCCGCCCGGCTCTACGGCTTCGACCTCGCGCGTCTCGCGCCGATCGCCGCGCGCGTCGGCCCGACCCGCGCCGAGATCGCCCGTCCGCTGGCGCGCGAGGACCTCCCGCGCGCCGCGCACAAGTGTCCGGGCTTCGCCGTAGGCGACGCGCGGCTGCTCGACTGAAGCGGCTGGGCACTAGGCCTTCGCGCTCGGGCGCTCCGAGGTCTTCTCCAGCCAGCGGGCCACGTTCTTGAGCGCCGGGTCGAGCGCCTGCCCGACCGCCCCGCCGAACTCGAGGAAGGCGAAGAGCGTGACGTCGGCGAGGGTGAAGCGGCCCGGCACGATCGTGTCGCGGTCCGCGATCTGGCCGTCGAGCCAGACGAGGCCGTCGCGGGCGATCGCCTTGAGGCCGTCCGACGCCTCCGGCAGCGTGCGGATGCGGCTCTCGAACAGAGGCCGCCCCTCGCCGAAGCGGAAGCCGTCGGCCATCGGCTGCGTGATCTTCCACTCGATCCGGCGCACCCACATGCGGGTCTCGGCGCGGTCTTCGGGCGTGGCCCCGATCAGCGCGGGCTGGGGCTTGCGCTCCTCGATCCACTCGCAGATCGCGATCGTCTCGGCGATCACCCGGCCGTCGGCGAGCTCCACGCAGGGCACCTGCCCGGCCGGATTCTTCTCCAGGTAGGTTCCCCGGCGGTTCTCGCCGCCCACGAGGTCCACCTCGACCACCTCGTCGAAGGCGAATCCCTTCTCCGCCGCGAACATGCGCACGAGCTTCGGGTTGGGACCGATCGAGTTGTAGAACTTCACGGGGACCTCCTCTTGGCTGGGGGCGCGCGGCACTCTACCACGACCGCAAGGCGCAACGCGCTCGGCTAGCGGGCTCGGAAGTGCGCCTCGCGACGCTCGACGAAGGAGCGGATCCCTTCGGCCGCGTCCTCGGTGCCCAGTACGCGGGCGCGGATCGTCGGGATCGCGGCGATCGCGGCCGCTTCGCCCGCTTCCACGTAGCGGAGCGCTGCCTCCTTGGTGGCGCGCAGGCCCAGGGGAGCGTTCTTCGCGATCCGCTGCGCCAGCTCGATGGCGCGGGAGATCTGCTGACCGGCGGGCACCACCTCCTGTACCAGACCGATCTCGAGGGCGCGCCGGGCGTCGAACTCGTCGCAGAGCATCAGGTGGTACATCGCGTTGCCCCAGCCCGTGCGGCTGAGGAAGCGGAAGTGGGCGCCGCCGAAGGGCGCGATCCCGCGCTTCGCCTCCATCTGGCAGAAGCGCGCCGTCTCCGCGGCGACGACGATGTCGGCTGCGAGCATCATCTCGATGCCCACCGTGAGCGTGAGCCCCTGCACCGCCGCCACCACCGGCTTCAGCGTGCGGCGATGCAGGGCGAAGGGATCCACCCCGTCCTCGGGCAGCTCGAGCGACTGCGCCGTCGGACCGAAGAACTTCGGCATGTCCAGGCCCGCCGTGGTGTCCTCGCCGGCCGCACACAGCACCGCGACCCACAGCGCGTCGTCGCGGTCGAAGGAGGTCAGTGCCTCCGCGAGCTGGCGCATCATTTCCGGTGTGAAGGCGTTCTTCTTGCGGACGTGATCGACGGTGATGACGGCGACACGCCCGTCGCGCTCGCTGCGCACCACTCCCGCGTCAACCATCGAGCTTCTCCAGGTAGGGCCCGAGATCGGGCGCGAAGGCGGCGTGCGCGCAGAGCCGCTCGAAGTGGGCGAGGGCCCGGGGATACGACCCGCGCAGCACCGGCGCGGCCCAGAGCGGTAACAACCCGGCCGCCTCGCGTTTCGCGCGGTGGACGCGCTCCGCCGAGAAGAGCGCGAGCTCGGTCGCGTAGACCACGTCGGCGAGCGTGACCTCGTCTCCCACCAGGAAGCGCCGCTGGGGCGCGAGGGCCCGCTCGATACCGCCCAGGTACGCGTCGCGTGCCGCACCAGCGCGCTCGTGGGTTCCCGGTCGCACGCCGCGCCTCGCCAGCTCCAGGAGGTAGACCTGGGACTCGCGCGCGAACACGAGGCTCGCATCGAGGAAGGCGTCGATGCGCGAGGCGCGGTAGGCGTCCCCGCCGTAGAGGGGCGAGTCCGGCGCTGCCAGACGCGCGACCGCCCGCGCGATCGCGTTCGATTCGAAGATTCCGACGGCGCCGTCCGGGCTGAAGGCGGCGGGCACGGTGCCGAAGGGATGCGCCGCCAGGAAGGCGTCGGTCTTGTGCAGAGTACCGGCGAAGCCGGTGCGGGCGGCGCGCGCCGTCTCCGGGCTCTCCGCCTCGACCTCCTCGGCCGTGAGCGGTCGCGCGTCGAAGTCCCACAGCCAGGCCGCGAGCTCGGGCGGCGGCGCCCCGCGCACCTCGAGCGCGACGCCGCCGAGGCGCGCGGCGATCGTCGCCTTCGCGAGACGGGGGTTCGGCAGATACGAGAAGATGCGCAGCGCCGGCGCGAGACCCCGCGCCGCGCTCATCGCGCTACCGAAGGAGTCATCAGAACCCCTCCTTGAACGGACGCAGGTCCACCTCGTGTGTCCAGGCCGAACGGAGCTGGCGATGGATGTGCCAATAGGTCTCCGCGATCGCGTCGATGCCCAGGAGCCCGTCCTCGCCGAGGCGTTCGACAGCCTGCGGAAAGCGCTCGCGGATCAGCTGCCCATCGATCGCGCCGTCGACGATCACGTGGGCGACGTGGATGCCGAGCGGCCCGTACTCGCGCGCCATGCTCTGCGCGATCATGCGCAGCCCCGCCTTCGCTGCGGAGAACTGCGCATAGCCCGGCTTTCCGCGCAGGCTCGCCGAGGCGCCGGTGAAGAGGACGGTGCCGCGCCCGAGCGGCACGAGGCGACGCGCAGCCTCGCGCCCGACCAGGAATCCCCCGAAGCAGCCGACCCGCCACATTCCCTCGAAGAGCGCGGCCGGTAGCTCGCGCAAATCCGCGCGGTGGTTGTTGCCCGCGTTGAAGACGACGAGGTCGACCGGATCCCGGCCAGCGCCCGGCGCCATGGCGTGATCGAAGAGGCTCACGACGTCGGCTTCGCGCGTGGTGTCCATCGCCACCGGCTCCGCGCTTCCGCCCGCGAGCGCGATCGCCTTGGCAACCTGCTCGACCTTCGCCGGCGTACGGCCCGCGATGAACACGTGGTGGCCTTCCGCCGCGAAGAGCCGGCAGAGCGCGGCACCGAGGCCCAGCTCTGCGCCGACCCCGACGACCACGGCGCTCGGCTGGCCCTTCACAGCACCTCCACCCGCGCCGGCGTGTGTTTGTGCCAGGGGGTGCCGGCGAGCCAGTCCCGATCCTCGCCGCGCGTGAGGTCGTTGGGAGCGACCCCCGTCGTCTCGGCGCGCCCGCCGGCGGCGGGAAAGTCCAGCCCGAGCCCGTTCGGCAGCGACACGTGACCGGGCTGCATCCGGTCGGAGAGCTCGACGATCACCTCGGCGCTGCCGCGGCGCGTGGAGAGGCGCACGCGCCCGCCGTCGGAGACGCCCACGCGCTTCGCGTCGTCGGGATGGATGCGCAGGGCGCCCGACCGGTCCTTCCTGCGCCACTCGGGGTTGCGGATGATGGTATTCGCGGTGAAGGAGCGGCGCTCGCCAGCGGAGAGGACGAGGGGGAAGTCGGAGTCCGCGCGGGTGTCGGGTCCCGCCGCCAGCGAGTCGAGCTCCTCGAAGAGCTCGGGTACGGCGAGCTGGACGCGGTGGTTCGGCGTGCCGACGCGGTCGAAGGTCTCCTCCCAGGTGTCGATCGCAAACACCACGGCGCTCTTGCTCGTGAGCAGGGCGTCGAAGAGCGCGTCGGCGGCGTCGCCGGGTGCTCCGGTGAAGCCGGCGCGCGCGAGCGATCTCCCGCTGCGCTGCGCGGCGATCTGGCACAGGCCCCAGACGCCGGCCGCCTCGCTCAGACCCTCGGGCAGCAGGTCGCCGATGGCGCGGTAGAGCAGCACCGGCGCGATGCCGAGCAGGGCCGGGTTCGCGCCGACGAGCTCGAAGAACCTCGCACGGAAGGCGGCGCGCCCTTCCTGCCAGGCGGCACGGAGCTGCGCCACCGCATCGGCGGGCAGCGCGCCGAGCGCCTCGACCAGGCGCGTGTGGAGCTCCGCCTCGGAGAAGAGCCCGGGCAGCGGCGGCATCAGCGCCTTGCGCAGGTGGAAGTAGTTGTGGGGGAACTCGAAGTTGAAGAAGGTCGCCTCCGCCTTCTCGAACTGGCTCGCCACCGGCAGCACGTAGTCGGCCAGGCGCGCGGTCTCGGTGAAGGCGACGTCGATCACCACAACCAGGTCGAGGGCGGCGATCGCCTCGCGCATGCGCGCGCTGTCGGCGAGGGAGTGGGCGGGGTTGCCGCTCTCCACGAGCAGGGCGCGGAAGCGCTTCGGGTGGTCGGTGAGGATCTCCTCGGGGATCACGTTGCACGGCGTGAGCCCGCCGATCACGCGCGCGCCGGTCACCGGGGTGCGGCCGGCGGAGCCGCTCCCCTCCTTGCCGACGGCGAGCGGGACGAAGGGGACCGGCACGTAGGCTGCGCCCTGCTTGCCGAAGTTCCCGGTCAGCAGCACGAGCAGCTTGTGCAGATACGAGACCAGCGTCGAATGCCGGTTCATCTGCACACCGAGGTCCTCGAAGGTGGCTACGCTGGCGGCTCGTGCGATGCGCCGCGCCGCCGCGCGCACCGTCTCCTCGGAAACGCCGCAGGCCGCGCAGTAGTCGGCCACCTGCAGTGCCTCGAAGTGCGGGAGCACCTGCTCCAGACCCTCGGCATGCTCGGCGAGCCATGCGCTCGCGATCAGCCCCTCCTGCACCAGAACGCCGCACAGCGCACCGAGCAGCCAGGCGTCGGTACCGGGCCTCACCTGGAGATGGACGTCGGCGATCTCGGCGGTCTCGGTGCGCCGCGGGTCGATCACGATCAGGCAGCGCTCCGGGTCCTTGGCGATCTCGCGCAGGGTGACCCGGGCGCGCGGGATGCTGTGGGAGAACCAGGGATTCTTGCCGAGGAAGATCGCAACCTCGCAGTGCTCGAAGTCGGCCCGCGAGTAGCCGCCGATCATCTGCTGGGCCACCCAGAACTCGCCGGTCTTCTCCTGGGCGAGCGCGCTCGAGCGGTGGACCGAGCCCAGCGCGGCGCGGGTGGCGCGACCGTAGGCGCCGGGCAGGTGATTGCCCTGGCCGCCGCCTCCGTAGTAGAAGATCGACTCTCCGCCGTGGGCGTCGCGCACCGCCGCGAAGCGCTCCGCCACCTCGCGGATCGCCGTGTCCCAATCGATCTCCTCGAAGCTGCCGTCGGCGCGGCGGCGCAGCGGCGTCGTCAGGCGGTGCGGCCCGTTCTGGTAGTAGTCGAGACGCGACGGCTTCTCGCAGGCGTACCCGCGCGAGGAGGGATGGGCGTCGTCTCCGCGAACACGAACGAGATTGCGCCCCTCCGGGCCGCCGAGCTGCACCTCGATCCCGCAGTTGCACTCGCACAGGATGCAGGCCGTCGACTTCCAGTCTCTAGGTCCGTTCGGGGAGGGTGCGGTCGTCTCGGCCATGGAAGATCTCCTCACGGGCGCGCGTCGGTTCCTCACCAGCTCTCTCCAAAGGGCCGGAGGTCGAGCTCGAAGGTCCAGGCCGAGCGCTCCTGGTGCGCCAGGTGGTGTACGGCGTCGGCGATGCCGCTGGGCTGGATGAAGAAGTCGTCGGGGCGATCGGGGTAGGCGCGGCGCGTCCAGGGCACGTCGATCACCGCATCGATCACCACGTAGGCGACGTGGACTCCCTGGGGTCCCAGGGAGCGCGCGAGAGACTGGGCCAGGATCCGCTGCGCGGCCTTGGTGGGCGCGAAGCCGGCGAAGGCGGCCTTGCCACGCCACGCCGAGGTGTTGCCCGTGACGACGATCGCGCCCTGCCCGGCGCGAACCATCGCCGGCGCCAGCTCCTGGGCGAGCACGAGCAGCGAGGTGACGTTCACGCGGAAGCGATGCTCGAGGTCCTCGGGGCTCACGCTCTCGTACCCGCCGAAGCCGCCGGCGACCGCGTTGTGCAGCAGCACCGACGGAGCTCCCAGCTCGCCTCGCACGCGACCGAGCGCAGCGCGCAGTGCGTCGAGGTCGGCGACGTCCACCGGGAAGGCGGCGGAGCCGGGCAGCTCGGCGGCCAGCTTCTCCAGGCGCTCGGCGTCCCGGGCGAGCAGGGCCACGCGGTAGCCGTCGGCGGCGAAGCGGCGCGCGAGGGCGGCTCCGGTGCCCGGCCCGACCCCCGTCACGACGCACACCCGCGGATCCATGGGCCGGGAGCATGACCGGTTTAGTTGCTTTACGCAACCATATTCCGCTACCCTGCCGGCGCCGTGGGGAGAACGCGTTTCGCCGACATGAACTGCGGGATCGGCCAGGCCCTCGAGGCGCTGGGCGACTGGTGGACGCTATTGATCGTGCGCGACGCCTTCTTCGGCGCGCGCCGCTTCGGAGACTTCGAGCGCAATCTCGGAATCGCGAAGAACGTCCTGTCGGCGCGCCTCCAGCACCTGGTCGACCACGGCATCTTCGAGCGTGTCGACGTGGGCACCGAGGGTCATCGCTACGAGTACCGGCTCACCGAGAAGGGCGAGGCACTGCTCACCGTGCTGACCGCCCTGCGCGAGTGGTCCGACGAATGGGTGTTCGGGCGCGGCCACGAGCCTCTCGTCATGAAGGACCGCCGCACCGGCCGGCGCGTACCGAAGCTGCGCGTCACGGATGTCGAGGGCATGCCACTCACGCGTCGCGACCTGCGCGCGGAGCCGGGACCCGGCGCGTCCCCGGACACGATCCGTCTGCTGCGCCCGCGCAGTCGCTGAATCGCGGGAGACGTCCGGCGCACCGACCGCCGCGTGTAGACTCCGGCCGGTGCCTACGTCGAACCCGTGTCCGCCGGCGTCGCGCGGCGACTGGCTGCTGGGCGTCGCGCTCGTCGCAGCGACCCTCGCCGCCTACTCCCGGGCGTTCGGCTTCGACTTCATCGGCTTCGACGATCCCCAGTACGTGACGGAGAACGCCCGGGTGCAGGCGGGCCTCTCGGTCGAGAACGCGATCTGGGCCCTCCAGACCACCTGGATGGGCAGCTGGCACCCGCTCACGTGGCTGTCGCACATGCTCGACGCGCAGCTCTTCGCCCTCGACCCGGCGGGCCACCACGCCACGAGCGTCCTGCTGCATGCGGCGAACACGGTCGCGCTCTTCGGCGTGCTGCGCGCGGCGACGGGGGCGCGCTGGCGCAGCGCTCTGGTCGCCGCCCTGTTCGGGCTGCATCCCCTGCACGTGGAGTCGGTGGCATGGGTCTCCGAGCGCAAGGACGTGCTCAGCACCTTCGCCGGCCTGCTGGCGATCGGTGCCTACGTGGGATTCGTGCGGCGTCCGTCTGCCGCCCGTTATGGGCTGGTCGCCGCCGCGTTCGCGGCGAGCCTGATGAGCAAGCCGATGCTGGTGACGCTGCCGGTCGGGCTGCTCCTGCTCGATCACTGGCCGCTGCGACGGCCGCTCGCCGCACGCACCCTCCTCGACAAGCTTCCTCTGCTGGCGATGTCACTCGTCGTGTGCGCGCTGACGCTCTACGGCCAGGCCCGCAGCCTCACCCAGGAGCAGCAGCTCCCCTTCGCCGCGCGGCTGGCGAACGCGGCGCTGTCCGCGACCGCCTACCTGGGACAGCTCCTCTTCCCGGCCCGGCTCGCGATGTACTACCCGCACCCTTACCTGCCCGAGAACGGCCTTCCGACGCCTTCGCTCGGGCTCGTGCTGGCGTCCGCCGCGCTGCTGGCCGCGGTCAGCGCCGGGGTGCTGATCGCTCGCCGTCGCTACCTGGTAACGGGTTGGTACTGGTACCTGCTGACGCTGCTGCCCGTGATCGGTCTCGTGCAGGCCGGCCTCCAGAGCCGGGCCGACCGCTACACCTACGCGCCCTCGATCGGGATCTTCCTGGCGATCGTGTGGGCGGCCGCCGAGGCCGTGACGGCGCTCGACCGGCGCGTTCCCGGGACGCGCCGGGCGACCGGGGGCGCGGCGGTCCTCGCGCTCGCCGTCCTCGGGATCGCGACCTGGCACCAGACCGCGTACTGGCGCAACTCCCTTGCGCTCTACGAGCACACCCTCGCGGTCACCGGAGCCAATCCGGTCATCCGCTTCAACTACGCCAACGAGCTGAAGCGCGCCGGGCGCACCGAGGAGGCGGTCCGCGAGTACCGACGCACGCTCGAATCCAGCCCGGAGGACGTGAAGGTGCGCGTGAACCTGGCCAACGCGCTGCGCGAGCAGGGCGACCTGGCCGGCGCGGCGGCCGAGTACCGCGAGGTGCTGGCGCAGCGACCCCGCTTCGCGCTCGCCCACGCCAACCTGGGCGCCGTGCTGCGCGCACAGGGTGATCTGGAGGGAGCCGAGGCGCAGTACCGCGAGTCGCTGCGCCTGAAGCCCACGCCGACGACGGTCTACAACCTCGCGAACGTGCTCCAGGAGCGCGGCGAGCTGGACGGCGCGATCGAGCTGTACCGGAAGCTGTTGACCTGGGCGCCCGAGGCCCGCGTCCACAACAACCTCGCCATCGCGCTCGAGACCCGGGGCGATCTCCGCGAGGCGCTCGACCACTACCTGGAGGCCGTGGCCCTCGACCCCGAGCACTCCCGCGCGCACAACAACGCGGGCGCCCTGCTGCTTCGGCTGGGCGAGCGCGAGCGCGCGATCGAGCACCTGCGGCGCGCACTGGAGATCGATCCGCGTTATGCCAAGGCCCACACCAACCTGGGCATCGCGCTCGAGCAGGCGGGCGAGCGCGACGCAGCGCTCGAGCAGTACCGCCGGGCCCTCGAGCTGGAGCCCGGCGACGAGGAGGCCCGCAAGCACCTCGCGGGAGCCTCGGCGGGGGAGTGACCGCGGCACGCCAGTGTCCGCCCCCGAGGGGTCCGCCTCCGTGGGAGGTCCAGTGATGGGATGGACTCCTCCCGCCGCGTGCTAGGCCTCGAGGGCCAACGTGGC
>CAZZFT010000082.1:0-22515 GCA_964653555.1 uncultured Spirochaetales bacterium
CGGCGAGCGGATCGGCGAGTCCGACGAGGCCCGGCACGCGCTGCGGATCCAGCTCAAGAAGCTGCGCTACGGCGGCGAGTTCTTCCGGGACCTGTTCCCGAACCGGCACGCGAAGCGCTACCTGCGCCGGATCGCCGGGGCCCAGGGATCGCTCGGCCGGATGAACGACGTGGCCACCGCCCACCGGATCCTGGAGACGCTGCTCGCGCGTCTCGGCGAGGAGCGCGCGCCCGCCCACGACCGCGCGGCGGGCTTCGTGGAGGGGTGGACGGCGCAGATCGCGCGCGCCGAGCTCGACGCGGTGGCCGCCGCCTGGGACCGGCTGAGCAACGCGCGTCCCTTCTGGCGCGACTAGGGCGGTCGCCGGCACCGCGGGCGCGTTCACGCATTCGTCACGGATCCGCCCCCGAGAGCCCCTCAATCGCCGCGCAAGCGCAACGGTTCCGTCACGTACGTGAATCGGCGCTTGCATACGCTCCGCGCCATGGTGCATTCCCGTGTCGTTGCGGCGTCCGTGTGCGCGGCCGCGATCGCGCTCGTCGCCGTCTCCTCCCACGCCGCGCCGGAGGCGGAGGCGGTCGGGGCGTTCAAGACGAAGATCGCGAAGTGGGTCGAGACGCGTCGCATCCTCTCCGAGGAGAGCTCGGGCTGGGAGGAGCAGCGCCAGACCCTCGAGGCTACGCGGGAGCTGCTGCGCCAGCAGAAGAAGAGCCTCGAGGCCGACCTCGCCGAGCTCCGGGAGTCGAGCACCGCCGCCGACGACGAGCGCGGCGAGCTGGTCCTCGACCGCGACGAGTTCCAGCAGGCGAGCGCGGTGCTCGAGAAGGAGATCCGCGTCATGGAGGAGCAGGTGCTGGCGCTCGCGCCCCGGCTTCCCGAGCCCCTCCAGCAGAAGCTCGAGCCGTTGCTGGTGCAGATCCCCGACGACCCCGAGCGCACGCGGATCCAGCTCGGCCAGCGTCTGATGAACGTGCTCGGCGTGCTGGCCCAGGCCGAGAAGTGGAACGGCACCGCCACCCTGGTCGGGGAGACGCGCGCCGTCGGCGAGGGCGGGCAGAAGGTGTCGGTGCGCACGCTGTACTGGGGCCTCGGCCAGGCCATCTACGTCGATGCCCAGGGCGACGTCGCCGGAATCGGACGGCCGGGACCCGACGGCTGGCAGTTCGTCGACGATCCCGACCTCGCCCACGACGCAGAGCTGCTGCTCGACATCTACGAGGGCAACACCGACGCGATCGAGTTCGTCCCGCTGCCGGTCGCCACGAAGTGACGGATTCCGCGCTCTCCGGTCCTGAACGCCCAGCCACGCCACCCGCCAACCCCTACGGCCACCACCGATGAAGAGACTGTCGACTCACGGGATCGTCGCCGCGCTGTGCGCGGCGGCCGTCGCGGCCGAAGCCGCGTCCGCCCCCAGCTTCGAGAGCGCGAGCCAGGAGATCGACCAGCGCCTGGAGCAGTCCCTGCGCGAGCTGGCCGCGACCCGGGACCGGATCGCGAAGGAGAAGGTCCCGCTGTCGAAGTCCGTCGCCCAGCTCGAGAGCGACGTGCTGAAGCTGCGCCAGGACCGAACCCAGCTCTTGAAGGCGCGCGACAGCCGGACGATCGACCTCACCTCCCTGCGCCGCCATGTCGAGCTCCTGGGCGAGCAGGAGGACTTCGTCAAGAGCCGGCTCAACGAGTTCGTGCGCGACTTCGAGAGCCGCCTCGACATCAGCGAGCTGCCCCGCTACGAGCAGGCGACGGCGGCCGCGAAGCTGGCCGACAAGAACGCCAACCTCGACGCCGAAGGAAAGCGCGGCGCCCAGCTCGAGGTGGTGAACGTCGCGCTCGACCGCCTCGACCGGCAGCTGGGCGGGGACGTCTACCCGGGCTCGGCGCTCTCCCCCGACGGTGTGCTCACCGAGGGCACCTTCGTCGCCCTCGGCCCGACCGTCTTCTACGCCAGCGGCGACGGCGAGGTCGCCGGTCTGGTCGAGACCCGGGTCAACGCCGCCGATCCCGTCGTGGTCCCGCTTCCGGGGGGTCTCGGGGACGGGATCGCCCAGCTGGCGAGCACCGGCCAGGGCGTCCTCCCCTTCGACGCCACCCTCGGCAAGGCGCTGAAGGTGGAGAAGGCGCACAAGACGCTCCTCCAGCACATCGACGACGGCGGGCCCGTCGGCTACGCGATCGTGGTGCTCGGGATTGCGGCGCTCGCGCTCACCGCCTTCAAGTGCGTCGAGATCCTGCGCTTCCCCGTCGCCGACCCCGAGGACGTCGACACCGTGCTCGGCGAGCTCGCGAAGGGCAACACCGAGGCGGCGCGCTGGCAGGCCCAGCGCGTCGAGGGCGTCGCGGGCGAGATGCTGGTGACCGGCGTGGAGCACGCGGGCGAGAAGCGCGGTGTCATCGAGGAGCTGCTCTTCGAGAAGATCCTGCGCGTGCGGCCGATCCTGGAGCGCTATCTGCCCTTCCTCGCGATCACCGCCGCCGCCGCGCCGCTGCTCGGCCTGCTCGGCACGGTGGTCGGCATGATCCGCACCTTCCAGCTGATCACGATCTTCGGTACGGGCGACGCGAAGAGCCTCTCCTCGGGCATCTCCGAGGCCCTGATCACCACGGCCGAGGGTCTGATCGTGGCGATCCCCGTGCTGATCCTGCACGGGACGCTGTCGCGCATGGCCAAGCGGAAGCTGGGGCTGCTCGAAGAGCTGTCGGTCGCCTTCGTCAACGGGGTCGCGGCGATCAAGCACCGCGCCGCTCCGGCGGGCGCGTCCGGCGGCGTCGATGACTGAGATCTGGCGGATCTGGCTCTCGGGCGGGTGGGTGATGATCCCGCTCTTCGCCTGTGCGGTGCTGCTCTACGCCCAGGCCTTCCAGCTGATCGGCTACGTGCGGCGCGTCCGCCTCGACGATCGCCGGGCTCCGCAGTGGTTCCAGTGGGTGCGCTCCCCCGACCAGGCCCAGGGTCGGGTCGCCGAGATCATCCGCTACACCCAGTCCGACGTGTCCTCGGCGAAGCAGGTGCGCAACCGCTTCGACGAGATCCGCTCCTCCCTGCTGGCGCTGATCGAGCGGCGCACGCGCTTCGTCAGCATGCTGGTCGGGGCCGCGCCCCTGCTGGGCCTGCTGGGAACGGTGCTCGGCATGCTGCGCACCTTCTTCGGACTCGCCAGCAGCGGCGGGGCGGAGACGGCCAACGTCGTAGCCGCGGGCATCTCCGAGGCGCTCGTCACCACCCAGGCCGGTCTCACGGTGGCGCTTCCAGGCCTGTTCCTGGTGATGATCGTGCAGCGACAGCGCCACCAGCTCGAGGCCCAGCTCGCGCGCTTGGAGACGCTCACGCTCACCCATTTCCGCTTCGAGTAGGAGGAGGTCGCGATGGCCCGACGCAGCATCCTGGAACGGGACGAGGAGACGAAGATCGATCTCGCGCCGATGATCGACTGTGTCTTCATCCTGCTGATCTTCTTCATCGTGACGACGGTATTCGTCGAGGAGCAGGGGCTCCAGGTGAGCAAGCCCGACGCCGCCGCCGCCAGCCCGGAAGAGAAGAACAACGTGGCGATCGACATCAACGCGGCGGGGAAGATCCTCTACCAAGGCAAGGAGATCGCCCTCGCCGACGTCACCAACGTGGTGAAGGCGAACCTGGACGATCCCGAGACGCCGGTGGTGATCCGCGCCAGCGAGAAGTCCAGCCACGGAACCTTCATCGGCGTGTGGGACGCTGCGAAGCGCGGCGGCGCCCAGGCGCTCAGCTTCAGCACGGTCAACTGACCCGGTCCCCCCGAGCCATGTCGCGACGCACCCTCGTGAGCGAAGAAGACGAGTCGACCTCCATCGACCTGGCGCCGATGATCGACTGCGTCTTCATCCTGCTGATCTTCTTCATCGTCACCACCGTCTTCGTCGAGGAGCCGGGGGTCGAGATCGACAAGCCCGACGCGACGGTCGACGCCCAGCTCGAGAAGAACAGCATCATCATCGCGGTCACGGCCGACAACAAGGTGATCTACGGCGGCAAGGAGCTGGGCGTGGCGGGCGTCGGCGCGCGCGTGCGCCAGCTGCTCAGCAAGGACGATCTCCCCGTGATCATCCAGGCCGACGCGAAGGCCGAGCACGGCGTCTTCTCGGCGGTGTGGAGCGAGGTGAAGAACTCCGGAGCCAAGAAGATCAGCGTCTCCACGCGCAACGACTGAGTCCCTCGATGTCCACCACCTTCCACCCGCCGACCGAGAAGAAGGAGCTGCCCCGCAGCGTGCTGCTCGGGGTGCTGTGCGCGTTCGTGCTCTTCGTCGTGATGGCGCTGGCGCAGATGATCGGCGAGGTGAAGCCGCCCGAGCACCAGATCGAGGAGACGCTGGTCGCCTACGTGCCGCCGGCGGTGGACGAGATCGAGGAGGAGAAGCCCCCGCCGCCCGAGGAGGAGGAGCCGCCGCCCGAGCTCGAGGAGGAGCCCCCCCAGCTCTCGCTCGACCAGCTCGACATCGCGCTGAATCCGGGCACCGGCGGAGCGATCACCGGCGACTTCGGCCTGCCGACGATCGCGACCACGTCGAAGGATCTCGGCACCGAGGACTTCGTCGACTTCTCCGACCTCGACCAGCTGCCGCGGCCGATCGGCGTCTCCGGCTTCAACTTTCCACGCCGTCTCAAGAAGCAGAAGGTGAACGGGAAGATCTACCTGCTGATCCAGCTCGACGAGTCGGGGAAGGTGATCAGCGCGAAGGTCGACTCCTCGAGCCTGCCCGACTTCGACGACTTCGTCGTCGGCGAGGTGCGGCGCTGGAAGTTCACGCCTCCCACGAAGGGAGGGCAGCCGGTGCGCGCCCAGGCGCGGCTGCCGATCCCGATCCACATCCAGTAGGACCCATCATGAAGATCCAGGACCCCAGACGCGTCGCGCTGCTCGTCGCGCTCTTCGCGACCGCCGGCGCGGGACTCGCCGCCTCCGCCGAGGAGCCGGCCGCGGCCGTCGCGGCCGCTCCGCCATCGGCACCGGCTGCGGCGTCGACGGAGAAGCCGAAGTCGGTGTTCCAGGACCCGGAGTGGCGCGCGCGCTTCCTCGGCAGCTACGGCTTCCTGTCCGGAGCCGAGCCCGAGATCTCGCCGCGGGAGCTGGATCTCCTGCGCGAGGTGATCGACCTGATGCAGGCGAATCCGCGCGCCGCCGCCGCGCGCCTCACCGGCGAGGTGGGCCCGCAGAGCAGCGCCGCCCTGGACTTCATCCTGGCCAACCTCCAGTTCCAGAACGGCGACCTGGACGCGGCGGTGACGAGCTACGAGAGCGCGCTGAAGAAATTCCCGGACTTCCGCCGCGCCCACAAGAACCTGGGCCTGCTGCACGTGCAGCGCGGCGAGCTCCCGCTGGCGGTCCCTCACCTGTCGCGCGCGATCGAGCTCGGCGACCGCGACGGGCGCAACTACGGCCTGCTCGGCTTCGCCTACCTCGACCAGGAGAACTACATCGCCGCAGAGCAGGCCTACCGCAGCGCGATCCTCCAGGAGCCGGAGACGAAGGACTGGCAGCTCGGGCTGGCCCGCTCGCTCCTGGCCCAGGAGAAGTACCTGGACGCGGCCTCCCTGTTCGAGACCCTGCTCGCGGCCGATCCGAACGACACGACCGTGTGGATGCTCCAGGCCAATGCCTACGTCGGTCTGGACCGGCCGCTCGACGCAGCCGTCGACCTCGAGGCCGTGCGTGCCCTCGGCAAGGCGCAGACCAGCAGCCTGACCCTGCTCGGCGACATCTACATGAACGCCGGCATGTACGAGCTGGCGAAGAGCGCCTATCAGGAGGTGATCCGCAGCGACGAGAAGGGGACCCAGTTTCCGACCGCCTACCGGGCGGCGGAGCTCCTGATCCGCACGCGCTCCTACGGCGAGGCCCAGCAGCTGCTGGCCTCGATCGACCGGCGCTACACGGACCTGCCGGCTGAGGACGAGCTCGAGGTGCTGACGCTGAAGGCGAAGCTGGCGCGCGGGCAGGGTCGCGCCCAGGAGGCCGCTCCGCTGCTCGAATCGATCGTCGAGCGCGACGGCACGCGCGGCGACGCGCTGCTCGAGCTGGCCGACTACTACAAGGAGAAGGGCGACGCCGAGCGCGCGCTCCTGATGGTGGAGCGCGCCGAGAAGATCGAGGCCTACGAGCACCAGGCGCTGCTCGTCCGCGCGGAGCTGCTGGTCGCGGCGCGCGACTACGCCCAGGCGGCGGAGGTGCTCCGGCGGGCGCTCGAGATCAAGCCCGAGCCGCGGGTGGAGCAGTTCCTGGCGCGCGTCGAGGATGCGGCGCGCGGCTGACCGCACTTCGCCCTTCACACAATCGCCTCGATTCGCTCACGGGAACGTCGAACCGGATCGGGGCTCTGCCGGTACGGTGCGCCCCCGAATGTCCCCCTTCGCCAGAGCGTCTCGACCTCGCCCGTCCCGACGCCGGCAGGGGCGCGCCCGGCGGGTGCTGCTCGTCTGTGCATGCCTCGCCCTCGCGATCCCGGTCGCCGCTCAGGAGGGGCTCGAGGACGTGTTCGGCGGCTTCGGCACCGTCGAACGCGAGAACGTGACGGCGCCCAAACCCGGGGAGGGCTCGATCGCCGGCCAGGTCTTCGACGGGACGACCGGCGCGCCGATCGAGAACGCGACCGTGATCGTGATCTGGCCCGATCCCGGCGACGGCGGCGAGCCGAAGCAGGACGTGCAGGTCACCGCCGGCGATGGCTCCTACGAGTTCCCGTCGGTGCCGCCGGGCCGCTACGAGCTGAGCTTCATCAAGGCGGGCTACCGCGCCTCGGACATGATCGACTTCGAGGTGAAGGCGGGCCAGGAGAACCGCGCCGACTTCCCGATGCCGCCCCAGTCCGGCCCAGAGGGCGGCGAGGTGCTCGAGCTGGAGCCCTTCGTCGCCAACGCCGAGGTGGTGGGCGAGATGATGGTCGCCCTGGAGCTGCGCACCGAGTCGGACCAGCTGCTCAACGTGATGAGCGCCGAGGACCTGTCGCGCTACGCGGCCAGCGACGTGGGCGACGCCCTCAAACGGGTGGCGGGCGTCAACGTCGTCGAGGGGCAGTTCGCAATCATCCGCGGCCTCGAGGAGCGCTACAGCAGCACCCTCTTCAACGGTGCGCCGGTGCCGAGTCCCGACCCGACCCGCCAGTCGGTGCAGCTCGACCTCTTCCCCTCGGACATCGTGTCCGGTCTCGAGATCGCGAAGACCTTCGCCCCGGAATCCCCGAGCAACTCCTCGGGAGGATCGATCGACATCGCCACCACCGGCTACCCGGACCAGTGGACGGCGAGGATCTGGGGGGGCACCGGCTTCAACAGTCAGGCCTGGGACGAGTTCCTGGCCTATCAGTCCGACGGTGGCGGCGGCGGGCCGACGCCGATCGGCAAGGAGGAGGACGGCACCGATACCCTCGAGTACGACGCCGGCGCCTTCCTGGGAGGCCGCCAGAAAGTCTGGGGCCACGAGCTGCGGCTCGCGGCCAGCTACTCGCGGGAGCTCGACTACGACACCCTCGAGGGCTGGGAGCAGGACCACGAGCCCGCGTATCAGATCACCGCTCCCGCCAGGCTCGCGCGGCCCGGCGATCTGGCCCTGGGAGCGCTGAGCCTTCCCGGTGCCCGCTGGGATCTGACCCAGAGCATCCGCGACAAGCGGACGTCCTACTTCGTGGGCGCCGGCCTCGATCTCGACCGTGAAGGGCTCCACAAGCTGGACGCGACGGTCTTCCTGACCCGGAGCAAGGACGAGAGCGTCGAGCGTCGAGACAACGGGCAGTTCCCGGCGGACGTGTACGAGCGCTTCGCTGGCCGGAGCGCCGCCGACCAGGGCGGCGGGCGCTACGCCAATTTCGTGGCCCCCACGGAATGGGTGGGCCTGGCGCGTCAGGACGCGCCGACCTCGGTGCGCTTCGGCCAGATGTGGTACGCGCCGGTCTACGAGGGGCAGACCTTCGAGCGCAACCGCGAGCTCGACCTCTACCAGGTGAACGGGGAGCACGACCTTCGGAGCCTTGCGGAGGGCCTGAGCCTCGACTGGGCGGCGAACTACGCCAAGACCCATCAGACCGAAACCCAGCTCAACGTCCGCTACTTCTACGAGCCCGACGACGTCGAGTCGCTCACCGTGCTTCCCGGTCCTCCGCCCCTTACGCCCGAGCAGATCGGTCCGGGTCTCTACTCGACGCGCAGCGACATCGTCTACGGCGTCAACGATGTCGACGAGAAGCAGTACTTCGGCCGCGCGGACCTCGATTACGAGTTCGAGCCGCTGGCCGACGTCGGCGTGGACCTGAAGGGGGGCGTCTGGTACGAACACGCCAAGCGCGACGTCGAATCGCAGTTCGACACCACGTTCTCGGGCGACACCTCAGAGCCGGGCGTGGTCGGAAACGGCACCATCTTCACCATCCAAGGCAGGACGATCGAGGAGATGGGCGCGCGGATCTTCCGGGGCATCGGCCTCGACGAGCCCCTCCCCGTGTATACCAGCGAGGGCGAGCGCGAGATCGTGGCCGGGTACCTCGGCGGCAAGGCCACACTCTTCGAGGACCTCGACCTGCTCGCTGGGGTGCGGCTCGAGCAGCTTCACATCACGTCGAACAACGACCCCTTCGTCGGCACTTGCACCGACGGCGCTCCCTTCGACGGCAATCTCTGCAACCCCGGAGCGCGACCGATCATCTTCCCCGACGTCTACGTGCTCTTCGATCGCCTCGACAATCCCAACATCCTGCAGGAGTCGGTGTTCGCGAACATCCCGGGGCTGGTGAACAACGACGAGATCGCCGGCGTCTCGGTCACCCCCGACCCCGCGACGGGCTACATCGACTATCGGACGGGCCCGCGGATCCGGGAGGTCGTGAACGGCGAGATCGACAAGTTCTATACCCTGCCGAGCGTCGGACTCACCTACCGCTTCGAGGGGCTCGGCGGAGACAGCCAATGGATCCGCGCGCTGAAGCCGCTGACCTTTCGCGGCGCCTTCTCCCAGACGGTCGCCCGGCCTTCGTTCCGCGAGATGGGCTACTACGCCTCGCTGAACCCGAGCGAGGACACCGTCCAGCTCGGCAATCCGCAGCTCGAGCCCTCGGAGGTGACGAGCTACGACGCGCGCTTCGAGTACGTCTGGGGCGACTACGGCGACCTGTTCGCCCTGAGCGGCTTCTACAAGAAGGTGGACAAGCCGATCGAGACCGTCACCGTCCGGGATCCCTTCGGCCAGGGGATCGACACCTACCAGACCTTCAAGAACAACCCCTCCGACGGCCAGCTGCTGGGCGTCGAGGTCGAGGGCCGCGTCACGCTCGGCGTTCTCGCCGACGTCCTCGAGCCCTTCTCACTGGGCGCCAACGGCACCTACATCCACGCCGAGGTCGACCAGCCCGTGCAGCTGCGCAACGCCCTCGGCCCCTACTTCGCCGTGACCGACGCGCAGCGGGCGGCGGGGCTGGTCCAGTTCCAGGACTACAACAAGACGCGCCGGCTCACGAACCAGCCCGAGTGGATCGCGAACGCCGACGTCTCCTTCGACCAGCCGGACTGGCGCACGAAGGTGACGCTGGCGGTCTTCGCGATCAGCGACGTCCTCGAGTCCACCGCGGCGACCGACTACAACCTGGCCGGGCAGCTGATCTCCTTCAGTCTCGACCGCTACATCGACAGCTACTACCAGCTGGACCTCGTGGCCAGCCAGGGCTTCACGCTTCCCTACGTGCCGGGGGAGTTCACGCTCTCGGGGAGCGCGAAGAACCTCACCAACTCGACGCGCGGCTACGTCTACGATCGCGAGCAGACGGCCAAGGACATCAAGGAGCGCAGCTTCACGATCGGCCGGGACTACTCGCTCTCGCTCTCCTACAAGATCGAGTTCGGCGGGCCCAAGTGAGCCCCGCCGCGTACTGCGTCGACGGAGGCGAGCCCGAGCGAGCCGCTACCGGCCCGCCGAGCGAGACCCTAGAGGGGCGCGCCGGACGGCGCCGGGGACACGGCCTCCGTCCTCACTGAAACGTCACCGAGTTGATACCGGCTGGTCATCCCGTCGAGTCCGTCATGCCTTGCGCATCGCGAACAATCCGCCCGCGCTTGGGGGGTGGACGCCGATTCGAGCGTACCCCGCGCAGCCTCGCTCCTTCCAAACCGCAACCAGAAAGAGAGAAACTCTGATGCGACACAAGACTCTCGCGCCGCTGGGCCTGTTACTGGCCACCGTGGGCTTCTCGACGGCCGCCTCGGCCGTTCTGACCGTGATCGGTGCACCGGATACAGAAACCGTCCTCGGCAACCAGACCTGGTGCGACGACGAGGACACCATCGTCCTCATGGGTCCCACGGTCGTGCCGAACGGCGTCACGCTGACCATCGAGCCCGGCTGCATCGTCCGCGGTCAGCCGCGTGACCTGGATTACAGTGCCGCGACCCCCCTGCTTGGCGCGCCCGGCTCGCTCCAGATCTACCAGGGCGGCTTCCTCGACGCCGAAGGCACTCCGACCGACCCGATCATCTTCACCACCGCCGCCGTCGACACCAACGACGACGGCGTGCCGGATGAGGTGGGGGGTGGCAACACCAGGCCGCGCCAGTGGACGCTCGCCGACGGCGAGAACAACTTCCTCGACGACACGCCCAAGACGAACCCGCTCGCCCCGCTGAACACCGCTGGCGGCGCCAACGTCTCGCTCTGGGGCGGCATCACGGTGGCTGGCTTCGCCCCGACGAATCTCGGGAACGCGCTCGGCCTCGGCACGGGCATCGGTCAGGTGGAAGGGACCACCGCGCAGATCTACGGAGGCAACGACCCCAACGACGACTCGGGCATCCTGCGGTACCTCTCGGTGCGTCACGCCGGAGACGAGATCGGCGAGGGCAACGAGCTGAACGGAATCAGCCTGGCCGGCGTCGGCGACGGCACGACCTGCGATCACATCGAGATCTACGCCAACTTCGACGACGGCATCGAGTGGTTCGGTGGAAACGCGGTGTGCGACCACCTGCTCATGGCCTACGTCGGCGACGACTCGGTCGACACCGACCAGGGCTGGACCGGCAGCGTCCAGAACGTGATCGTGCTGTCGGCCTTCTTCAATCAGAACGACGGCTCGGCCTACGGATCCGCCTCGGGAGACCGCGGCGGCGAGTGGGACGGCGACGACCTGGACGAGGTGCCGTCGAACGTCAATCCCGCGGTGTTTTCCGATGAATCGATCTGCAACCTCACGATCGTCGGCAACGGCGGCGACGGACAGGTGAACCCCGCCGTATCGCCGGCGAGCTCCAACCGCGGCTTCACGATGCGCAACGGGTTTCAGGGCCGCCTCGCCAACTCGATCGTCGTGAACACCGGCAGCGCCGCCGGCGTGGACATCACCACCGGCGGAGTCGTCGAGCCCTGCTCGGGCCCGAACGATGGTGACGGCGTGTGCGGAGCCAGCTGCGCCAGCATCGACGGCGATGAGGTGGTCTCGATCATCTCCACCACGGTGTCCGATGTCCCGGCCGTGAACGCCTGCGGTCTCGCGGCCTTCGCGAACGGCGACACCCTATTCGCTGGGGGCGCCAACATCGAGACCGCGACCGAGCAGCTCGTGAACGAGAATCCGTTCTGGGATCCGCAGGGGACCTTGTCGAACGGCCGCGGCAAGCTGGTGGGGACGCTCGCTACGCCGATCGATCCCACTCCGATCGCAGTGGCCAACGATGGGATCGATCCGACGGACGCGGGATGCCCGGACGCGACCGCCACCTATCGCGGTGCGACCGATGGTGGTGCGCTCTTCACCGACGGTTGGACGGCGATGAGCGTCGGCGGGGTCCTGCCGCTGCCGGAGCCCAGCGCGGCCTCGTCGCTCGGCGGGGGTGTTCTGGTCCTCTGGGGCCTGGCACGCCGGCGGACGCGGCGGTCGTAGCTCTCCAGGACGAGCCCGAAGACCGAGGAGTCCAGAGAAGGGCCGTCACCTCTCGGAGATGGCGGCCCTTCGCTCCCTTCTGGTATGACGCGCGCGATGAAGACACAGCGAACGAAGCCCGGGAGCGCAAGCGTATCGAGCCGTCGCTCGGCCCGGGCCCGATGGGCCCTCCTCGGCCTCGCGGTCGGTTTCGGCCTGTCGGGCTGCACGGACCCGAGCGGGAATACCGCCGCCGACGGGCCGATCACCGCCGAGAATCTCCCACTTCGCGACGACTACTGGCCCCAGAAGGTCCACCTGACGAAGTCGTGGGCTCCGGAGAGCGGGGAAGCCGTTCGCCCGATTGGCGTGTTGGTGCGGGTCGAGAGCCCAGAGCTCGCCCGCATCGACTTCGGCCATCAGGGCATTCACGAGGTCCCGATCGGCGTCACCGACCTCGTCGAGCGCGCGAACGAGCTCCGGGAGCAGGGGCCCGGGTCCAAGATCGGCAACGTGACGCGCATGATCGGCGGGGCGCTGGGGGATCCGCGCTCCGAGGTCTGGCAGCCGTATCCGCGCTCGGAGGTGGCCGGGCAGGACTTCCTGCTCGTGGCCGCTCCGCTGGACGCCGCGTTGCTGCGCGAGATGGCGGAGCCGCTGGCCCGGGTCGACGCGATGAACGGCGTACGCGTGATCTACATGGCCCAGGGCGACACGACCACCGAGGAGATCCTCCGCGTCCTCCACGAGATCGGCTGGACGACGCCCTTCCTGCGCCAGCGTTTCGTCCGCGCGGCCACCGACGGCTACCTGGGCGAAGAGCTGACGCTCCCGTGGCTCGGGCTGCTCACGCCCAACGGGCGCGTGCTGCACCAGGGCCCCTGGCCGCCGGACGGAGACCTGCAGGAGGTGGTCGACGTGCTGGCGGCGCAGAAGCGGGAACACAATTCGCGAGCCATACCCACGGCAGGGCGGTCGGCTGACGATGGCAGGCCCGCGTAGTAGACGCCCAGCTCCACGGGAACGTCCACGCGACGCACAAGAACCCGACCCGGATCGTGTGCACGACGGCGACGACGCTCGCGAGGATGGGCCGCATGGGCGAGAGGTGCCCAGGGTAGGAGCCGCTCAGGGCGTCGGCCGGTCGTCTCGGTCGAGAGACGGTCACGAGCGGGGCGATTTCACTTCACGATTCCGTCGCCGTCTCGTCATTCTTCACGCATCTGTCACACGAAGGACACGCCTTCTTTGCCGGTGCCCCAGTAGGGTTTGCGCGCCCCGGACGCTCCCGGGGGACGCAGCTACATCACCCAAGGAGGCCCCCTCGTGAAGATGTTTCCGCGCCAGCTCCCGCGCTGCTCGGCCCTCGGTCTGGTCCTCGTCCTGATCGCCGTCCCCGCCGTCGGCGAGGACGCGGACAAGGAGAAGGCCAAGGACGAGCCGACGCTCACCGAGATCGTCGAGATCCTGCGCGAGCGCGGGCTGATCGACGACGACCAGCACGCCGAGCTGGCCGCGAAAGCGGCGAAGGAGCAGGCGAAGCGCTCCTGGACCGACCGGGTCTCGATCTGGGGTGACTTCCGCGCGCGCTACGAGGGGTTCTTCTACGACCAGGATCCCTATGCCGACAAGGACGACCGCCAGCGCTTCCGCTACCGCGCACGACTGGACGTGAAGGGCGAGGTGGCGAGCCGCGCGACGGTCTATTTCCGCGCCGTGTCCGGCGACGACGACCCGCGCAGCACCAACCAGACCCTGGGCGGGAACGGGCCCGACTTCGACACGGACGACCTCCGCCTCGACCTCGCCTACGCGACGATCTCGCCCTACCCGAACGCGGAGCTGCCCGGCGTCGACAAGGGCCTGCTCGCGGCGGACCTCGGCAAGGTTCCCAATCCCTTCGTCTGGAAGGAGCTCGCCCAGGACAGCATGCTCTGGGACAACGACATCACCCTCGAGGGCGGAAGCCTGCGCGTACACGGGGGCTCGGGCCCGATCACGCTCTACAGCCACACGGGCGGCTACGCGATCCAGGAGAACGCCACTTCGAAGGACCCGGGGCTCTTCGCATCGCAGTTCGGCGGCGTCGCCGAGATCACCGATGCGATCTCGATCGGCGCCCGGGGCACCGTCTACGACTTCTTCTCGCTCGACGACGCCTTCTTCACACGGGCCGCCAGCGGCGGCAATATCGCCGATGGACTGTCCCGCAACGACAACCCGATCTGGGTGCTCGAGACTTCGGCGTTCCTGGACCTGAACTTCTGGGAGCTGTTCCCGATCCAGTTCTTCGGCACCTACGCCAACAACCTCTCGGCCCGCAGCTCCCGGGCCTTCCCCGGCGTTCCGCGCGACGACGACGCCTACGCGGTCGGCCTGTCGATCGGCGATCCGAAGGTGCTCGTGAAGATCGGCATGGGCTGGTACTACATCCAGGCGAACGCCTTCCCCTCGATGTACATCGACAGCGACATCCTCGACGGATTCACCAACCGCAAGGGGTTCGCCTGGTCCCTGGAGCGGCAGCTGTTCGAGGGCGTGACCTTCGTCTACACCGCGTACCTCTCGGACTACATCGAAGGCAGCGCGCCCTACGCGACCTCGGTGGCGGGCTCCGAGCGGTTCCGGATGCGCGCCGATCTGAACTTCAAGTTCTAGCTCCGTCGACCCTCGGGGAGGGCGGGTCGTTCACCGTACCGTCACAGGATCGTGCCGGAGCGGCCACGCGCTCTCCCTAGAGTCCCGACACGCCAGATCGATCAGGATCGCCCCAGAGCACTCAGGAGACACCCTTCCATGACCATGAAGCCCGTTCATCGCTTCGCCCTCGGCGCGCTCGGTGCCGCCCTCGCCGTGGCCGCGCCGGCCGCCGCGCGCGACCAGATCCGCATCGTCGGCTCGTCGACGGTCTATCCCTTCGCCACCGCGGTCGCCGAGGAGTTCGGCCGCAGCAGCGAGTACAAGACCCCGATCATCGAGAGCACCGGCACCGGCGGCGGCATGAAGCTCTTCTGCGCCGGCGTCGGCGTCGATACCCCCGACATCACCGACGCCTCGCGTCGCATCAAGCCGTCCGAGGTCGCGCTGTGCGAGAAGAACGGCGTCACGGCGATCACCGAGATCAAGATCGGCTACGACGGCATCGTGATCGCCAACTCGAAGAAGGCGCCGAGGTTCTCGCTCTCGCTCCAGCAGATCTTCCAGGCCCTGGCCAAGGAGGTCCCGGCTCCGGGCGGAAAGCTGGTCGCGAATCCCCACAAGACCTGGAAGGACATCGACCCCTCCTTCCCCGACGTAAAGATCGAGGTGCTCGGTCCGCCGCCCACCTCGGGGACGCGCGACGCCTTCGACGAGCTGGCCCTCGCCGGAGGGTGCAAGACCTATCCGGAGCTGGCGGCGCTCGAGAAGAGCGATCCGGACAAGTTCAACAAGGTGTGCCTCTCCCTGCGCGAGGACGGCGCCTACATCGAGGCCGGCGAGAACGACAACCTGATCGTGCAGAAGCTGGTCGCCAATCCCAACGCCCTCGGCGTGTTCGGCTTCAGCTTCCTCGACCAGAACACCGACCGGATCCAGGGCAGCCGGATCGGCGGGATCGACCCCACCTTCGACAACATCGCCGACGGCAAGTACCCCGTCTCCCGTTCGCTGTACATCTACGTGAAGAACGCCCACGCCGACTCGATTCCGGGCATCCGCGAGTACATCGCCGAGTTCACCAGCGAGAAGGCGATCGGCGACGAGGGCTATCTGGCCGACCGCGGTCTGATCCCGGCGCCGAAGGCCGAGCGCGAGCGCTACCGGGCCGACGCCAAGGCCTTGACCGCGATGAAGCTCGCCGCGGGTCAATGATCGCAAGCGCGGTCGGCCCGTGCGGGCCGGCCGCGCCGCCTCCTCCAGGAGTCGCCCCTCGATTCCATGTCCCTCCTCCTCCTCCTCCTCGCAACGATCTCCGTCCTGGCGGGGGTCGGCTTCTGGATGGCCCGTCGCCGAGCGCTGGCGGCGGTGGCGGCGGGGCCGGCGCGCCTGCGCTCGCTGCCCGGCTACTACGGCTGGTACGCGGCGCTGTGGTCGGCGCTCCCCGCCGTCGCGGTGGCGGCCGTGTGGCTCAGCGCGGCGCCGACCGTGATCAGGTCGTTGACGCTCGCGTCGGTTCCCGCGGCGAGCCTGCCCCACGACCCGGCGAAGCTGGAGCTCTTCGTCAACGACGTCCGCAACATCGCCAGCGGCGGCATCGCCTCGGCGAGCGCGGACGAGGTGGCCCTTCGCGCGGCGGACCGCTACGCGGCGCTGCGACGCCGGGGCTTCGAGGCGACCCTGGCGCTGGTGTTCGCGGTGGGCGTCGCCGGCGCCGTCTGGGGCGTGCGGCGGGTCCGTCCCGAGCTCGCGGCGCGCGTCCGGGTCGAGGACGTGCTGCGCCTGGCGCTGCTCTTGTGCTCGACGATGGCGATCCTGATCACGATCGGCATCGTGCTGTCGCTGGTGTTCGAGACGGGGCGCTTCTTCGACAAGGTGCCCGCCACCGAGTTCCTGTTCGGCACCCACTGGAGTCCCCAGACTGCGCTGCGCGCGGACCAGGTGGGCAGCTCGGGCTCCTTCGGGGCGATACCGATCTTCGTCGGCACGCTGCTGATCACGGGCATCGCGATGGTGGTGGCCGTCCCGATCGGGCTCCTGTCGGCGATCTACATGACCTTCTACGCCACCTCGCGCACCCGCGACGTCACGAAGCCGCTGCTCGAGATCCTCGCCGGTGTGCCCACCGTGGTGTACGGCTTCTTCGCGGCCCTGGTGGTGGCCCCGGCGGTGCGCGAGGCGGGCGCGTGGGTGGGTCTGTCGGTGGCGTCCGAGAGCGCGCTGGCCGCGGGCCTGGTCATGGGCATCATGATCATCCCCTTCATCTCGTCGCTCTCGGACGACTCGATCACCGCCGTGCCGATCTCGCTGCGCGACGGGTCCTACGGCCTCGGCGCCACGCGTTCGGAGACGATCCGCAGCGTGATCGTGCCGGCCGCGCTGCCGGGCATCGTCGGCGGCTTCCTGCTGGCGGTCTCGCGGGCGATCGGCGAGACGATGATCGTGGTGATGGCCGCCGGCCTGGCGGCGAACCTGACCCTCAATCCCCTCGAGGCGGTCACCACGGTGACCGTGCAGATCGTGACGCTGCTCACCGGCGACCAGGAGTTCGACAGCTCGAAGACACTGGCGGCGTTCGCCCTGGGTCTCACCCTGTTCCTGGTGACGCTGGTGCTGAACGTCGCGGCGCTGAGCATCGTGAAGCGGTACCGGGAGAAGTATGACTGACCCCAGCCGGACCGAAGCCCCGCGCAGCGGGCCGCCGGCCGGTGGAACCGGCGCGCGCGGCCGCACGAGCCCCGGCGAGCGCTGGGCATCCCCGCAGATGCGGGAGCACCTGCGGCGTCGGTATCGCGCGGAGCGGCGCTTCGAGCGCGCCGGTCGTGCGGCGATCGGCCTCGCGCTGCTCGGCCTCGCCGTGCTGCTCGCGACGGTCGGGGCGAACGGCTTCCAGGCCTTCCGCACCACCGAGCTGCGCCTCGACGTCTTCTTCGACCCGCAGGTCTTCGCCGGGCTCGACACGGCGTCCGCCGACGAGCGCGATCAGCTGCTCGCCCGCGCCGACTACGGCGCGCTGGTCCGCAGCGCGCTGGAGCGGCTGTTCCCCGACGTCGAGGGACGCAGCGCCCGGCGCGCGCTGCTCGGCCTGGTGAGCTCGGGCGCGCGCGACGAGCTGCGCGACAGGGTGACGGCGGATCCGTCGCTGATCGGAACGACCCATGCGCTGTGGGTGCTGGCCGACGACGAGGTGGACCGCTACTGGAAGGGCGAGGTGTCCGAGGACCTCTCTGAGGGCGAGCGGCGGCTCTCCGACGAGCAGCTGTCCTGGATCGGAGGGCTGGCCGCGAGTGGTCGCCTGCGGACGGCCTTCGCGACGCGCTTCTTCACCTCGGGCGACTCGCGGGATCCGGAGCTCGCCGGCATCTGGGGCGCCGTCGTCGGGTCCTTCCTCACCCTGGTCGTGACCCTGACGATCGCGTTTCCGCTCGGCGTCAGCGCCGCGGCATATCTCGAGGAGTTCGCGGCGCGCAACCGCTTCACCGACCTGATCGAGGTCAACGTCAACAACCTCGCCGCCGTCCCCTCGATCGTGTTCGGCCTGCTCGGCCTCGCCGTGTTCCTGAACTTCTTCCACCTGCCGCGCTCGGCGCCGCTGGTGGGCGGCCTGACCCTCGCGCTGATGACGCTCCCCACCATCATCATCACCAGCCGTGTGGCGATCGAGGCGGTGCCGCCCTCGATCCGGGAGGCGGCGCGCGGCCTCGGCGCCTCGCCCGTCCAGGTGGTCCTGCACCACGTGCTCCCGCTGGCGATGCCCGGAATCCTGACCGGCACTATCATCGGGATGGCGCGGGCGCTGGGAGAGACGGCGCCGCTGTTGATGATCGGGATGGTGGCGTTCGTCGCGGACGTCCCCGGCGGGTTCCGGGACGCCTCGACTGCCCTGCCCGTGCAGATCTTCCTGTGGGCGGACAGCCCGGAGCGAGCGTTCGTGGAGAAGACGTCCGGCGCGATCCTGGTGCTGCTGGGATTCCTGATCGTGATGAACGGCACCGCGATCTGGTTGCGCCGCCGCTTCGAGAGGCGCTGGTGAACGAGATGGCGGAGCCCTACCCGGCCGTGGCGCAGGAGCCCGAACGCCGTCACGAGCCCGAGCGTGCGGCGGCGCTCGGCGACGCTCTGGTGAAGATGCGCGCCCGCGGCGTGAACGTCTTCTACGGCGACAACCACGCGCTCCGGGACGTGGACCTCGACATCACCCTGGAGGAGGTGATTGCCCTGATCGGTCCCTCGGGCTGCGGGAAGTCGACGTTCCTGCGCTGCTTCAACCGGATGAACGACGTGATCCCCGGCTGCCGGGTCACCGGGGACATCCGCCTGGACGGCGAGCCGATCCAGGGCGGGGAGATCGACGTCGAGCAGCTCCGCGCGCGCGTGGGCATGGTGTTCCAGAAGCCGAATCCCTTCCCGAAGTCGATCTTCAACAACGTGGCCTACGGTCCGCGCATCCACGGCCTCGCGCGCAAGCGGTCGCAGCTCGATGAGATCGTCGAGAGCAGTCTCACCCGGGCGGGCCTGTGGGAAGAGGTGAAGGACCGCCTCCAGGAGCCCGGCACGGCGCTCTCGGGCGGGCAGCAGCAGCGCCTGTGCATCGCACGCGCGATCGCTGTCGATCCCGAGGTGATCCTAATGGACGAGCCGTGCTCGGCGCTCGACCCGATCGCCACGGCGCGCATCGAGGAGCTGATCTACGAGCTGCGCGGCCGCTACGCGATTGCGATCGTCACCCACAACATGCAGCAGGCGGCACGCGTGTCCCAGCGCACGGCGTTCTTCCATCTCGGCGTGCTGATCGAATGCGGACGCACCGAGGAGATCTTTACGAACCCCCGGGAGCAGCGGACCAGCGACTACATCACGGGGCGTTACGGATGAACCGGTTGTTCGACGGAGTCATGGAGGGGCTGCGCGCGAACCTCTATCGCATGGGGGGGCGCGCGGAAGCGATCCTCGACAAGGCGCTGCGCGCCATGTGGGAGCGCGACACGCGTCTCGCGGCGGAGGTCGCCGAGGACGACATCGAGATCGACCGCCTCGAGGTGGCGATCGACGAGGGCGTGTTGAAGGCCCTGGCGCTCCAGGCGCCCGTGGCGGAGGACCTGCGCGAGGTGCTGGCGGTGAAGATGATCGCCATCGACCTCGAGCGGGTCGGTGACCTCTCCCGCAACATCGCGAAGAGCGCGGCGCGCATCGCCTCCCACGCGGAGGTCCCGTTTCCCGCGGCCCTCACCTCGCTGGCCCGATCGGCCCAACGCGTGCTGCGCCGCTCCCTCGACGCCTTCAGCAAGACCGACGCCGAGCTCGCCCGGTCGGTGATGGACGAGGACGACGCGATCGACCGCGCCCAGGACGAGGTGGTGGAGACGATGTTGCGGGCGATGGAGCGCGACCCGGCGGCCGTCTCCCAGGAGGTCGACCTGATCATGGTGGCGAAGCACCTGGAGCGGGTCGGCGACCACGCCACCAACATCGCCGAGGACGTGATCCTGGTGGCCGAGGCGCGCAACGTGAAGCACGCGGCGAAGCTCGCGCGCAGCCGGACGGCGGGTCAGCCGCCCGACAGGAGCTGACGCGCGAGGCTCGCGTCGAGCGGCTGCTCCCCGAGCCAGATCCCGAAGTAGGCCTCGGCGAAGTCGGCGCCCGGGACCGTGCCCAGGGGCGTGCCGTTCTTCGCCAGCTCCGTGCCACGCCCGGGGACGTAGGTGAGCGCGTAGCGGTCGCCGGGCTCGATGTCCCGGTACAGGGCATTCAGCCGGGCGACGCGGTCGGCGAGGCTCTGCCAGGTCTCGTCGTCGAGATTGCGGCGCAGCAGCTCGTCGCCCGCGCGCGCGATGTCTTCGGCCGAGATCGACCAGAAGTACTCGATCTCGAGCCGCTTCGGCACGTCCTCGAGGACGCGCTCCGGGTCGCTGCCCGGCTCGAGGTAGAGCGCGGCCACGTAGGCCTTGAAGACCACGCGGTAGCGGAGCAGGCCGAGGCCGCTCAGCGCGAGCTCGGTCCCACCCGCGTCGACGCGCTCGGCGAAGGTCACGTCCTCGATCGTCGCCGCGCTGGCTCCGTGCGAGATCAGGCACAGCGCCAGGGCGGCAGGTAGACTGACGGCCTCGGCCCACCGTCGGTTCGCGCGAAGGACCTCCATGGCACGCATCATCGGCTCGTTGACCCCCGAGGATGACTATAACCACCCGCTCGGACCCGACCCGAACTTCAACGAGAGCATGTACTTCAACTTCTTCGACCGCGAGCGCGCGCTCGGCGGCTTCGTCCGGCTGGGCAACCGCGCGAACGAGGGCAGGGCGGAGAAGACCGTGGCGCTGTACCTGCCCGACGGCCGGGTGCTCTTCCACTTCGAGCGGGCCGCCATCGAGTCCAACGACGCCTTCGACGCGGGAGGGCTGGGCTTCGAGGTGCTGGAGCCCACCCAGCGCCTGCGCACCCGCTACCGGGGGCCCGCCCTCGAGCTCGCCGAGCCGCGCGCCATGGCCGATCCCCGGCGCGCCTTCCGCGAGAGCCCCGTTCTGGAGGTGAGCCTCGACCTGGTGCACGACGCCGTCGGCCCGATGTACGGCCACCGTGTCGACGCGGGCGAGAGCGAGCGCGCGGTGGAGCAGCAGTTCGCCAAGGCGCACTACGAGCAGCACATGCGGGTGGAGGGCTCGGTCGTCGTCGGCGGGCGAGAGCAGCCGGTCGCGGGCTTCGGTCTGCGCGACCACTCCTGGGGTCCGCGCAGCTGGCAGGCGATCCACGGCTACGAGTGGCTCACGATGAACTTCGGCGACGACTTCGGCGCGATGGTGTCGGTGATCCGACGAGCGCCCGGCGAGGAGCGCGTGGGCGGCGTGATAGTCCGCGGCGACGAACTCGTCGCGGTGAAGGAGGCGCGCATCGAGGCCGAGTACGAGTCCGGCGGCCTCTACCATCGCGCGCTCGACGTCGCGCTGGAGACGGCGGAAGGGGAGTCGCTGCGGATCGAGGGGCGCGTCCGGAGCTTCCTCCCCCTGCGCAATCGCCACGGCGGCCGGCTCACGCACATCGGCGAGGGGATGACCGAGTGGCGCTGCGGAGACCGCACCGGCTACGGCCTCTCCGAGTTCCTGCGCCAGGTGGCCTAGCGCGTGGACGAGGCCGGCGACGGCTTCCAGGGGGCGCTCGATCTCTTCCTCCGCCAAGCGCTGGGCGCCGCGCTCGTGGGCGCCCGGCGGCTGTCCGGTGGCGCGAGCCAGGAGACCTGGGCCGTGGACGCGGAGCAGGAGGGCCTGTCCAGGGCCTGGATCCTCCGCCGCCGGCCCGGAGGCGCGACGGACGCGGCCACCGTCGCGATCCCGCTCGAGACCGAGGCGGAGCTGCTGCGCCTGGCGCGGGAGGCTCGTGTGCCGGTTCCCGCGGTGCAGCGCGTGCTCGCGGCCGAGGACGGCCTCGGCTCGGGCTACCTGATGGAGCGCCTCGAGGGCGAGACGATCCCGCGCCGCATCCTGCGCGACGATGCCTACGCCGCGGCGCGCCCCGGGCTCGCGCGCCAGTGCGGAGCGATCCTGGCCCGCCTCCACGCGGTGCCGCGCGCGACGCTGCCGTCGCTGCCGTTCGCGCCCGCCGACGTGCAGTGGCGACAGTACCGCGACGTCTACGACGGCTTCGACCGGCCCCGCCCGGTGCTCGAGCTCGCCTTTCGCTGGATCGAGGACCGGCTCGGCGACGTCTCGCTCGACGCCTCTGCCGCGACCCTGGTGCACGGCGACTTCCGGCACGGGAACCTGCTCGTCGACGGCGCGGGCGTGCGTGGCGTCCTCGACTGGGAGCTCGCCCATTTGGGCGATCCGGTCGAAGATCTGGGCTGGATCTGCGTGAACTCCTGGCGCTTCGGAAACGTCGACCTGCCCGTCGGTGGCTTCGGCACCCGGGAGGAGCTCCGGGCCGGCTACCGCGAGGCCGGCGGCGATTCCGTGGACGGGGAGCGCATGCGCTTCTGGGAGGTGATGGGCTCGCTCAAGTGGGGCGTCATGTGCATGATGAT
>CAZZFT010000083.1:0-241 GCA_964653555.1 uncultured Spirochaetales bacterium
AGTGGGTGCTGCTCGACATCACCCACCGCGACGCCGACTACCTGCGCGAGCGCTTCCCGAACATCTACCGCCGCTGCCTCGAGTTCGGCGTCGACCTGACCCGCGAGCCGATCCCCGTGGTGCCCGCGGCGCACTACTGCTGCGGGGGGGTCGCGACCGACCTGGCCGGGGAGACCGACGTCGCCAACCTGTTCGCCGCCGGCGAGGTGGCGTGCACCGGCCTCCACGGCGCCAACCGCCT
>CAZZFT010000083.1:251-22357 GCA_964653555.1 uncultured Spirochaetales bacterium
CCTGCTCGAGGCGCTGGTCTTCGCGGACGCGGCGGGCGCGGCCACGCGCGCCCGCTGGTCGGACCAGCCCGCCGACGAGCGCGACGTGCCGGCCTGGGAGGAAGGCGACGCGACCGCCAGCGACGAGGCGGTGGTCATCACCCAGAACTGGGACGAGATCCGCCGCTTCATGTGGAACTACGTCGGGATCGTCCGCAGCGACCGGCGCCTGGCCCGGGCTCAGCACCGGATCGAGCTGCTCCAGGGCGAGATCACCGACTACTACTGGAACTCGCACGTGACGCCCGATCTGATCGAGCTGCGCAACCTGGCGACGGTGGCCGAGCTGGTGATCGAGTGCGCTCGGCACCGCCTGGAGAGCCGCGGCCTCCACTACAACGTCGACCACCCGTCCCACGACGACGCGCACTTCCTGGCCGACACGCACGTGCGCCGGGAGCTCTAGTCCTCGGCGGTGACGTAGGCCGAGGTGATGCCGCCGTCGACGAGGAAGGTGGTCCCGTTGACGTAGGAGGCGTCGTCCGAGGCCAGGAACAGCACGGCGCGCGCGATTTCGGTCGCCTGGGCCAGACGGCCCATCGGCACGTGCACGAGCCGTCGCGCGCGCGCCGCCGGGTCGGCGAGCAGCACCTGGAGCAACGGCGTGTCGACCGGCCCCGGGCACAGCGCGTTGGCGCGGATGCCCTGCTTCGCGTAGGCGACCGCGATCTCGCGCGTCATCGCGAGCACGCCACCCTTGCTGGCCGTGTAGGCGATCTGGGCGGTCGCGGCGCCCATCACCGCCACGAAGGAGGCGGTGTTGATGATCGATCCCCCCCCCGCGCGCAGCAGCGCGGGGATGCCGTACTTGCAGCCGAGGAACACGCCCTTCAGGTTCACGTCGATGACGCGCTCCCAAACCGCCTCCGGAGTGTCCACGGGCAGGCCATCCTCGTCCGGGAAGATGCCGGCGTTGTTGAACAGGACGTGGAGCGCGCCGTAGGTGCGCTCGGCCTCGGCCACCGCCGACTCCACGGCGGTGGCGCGAGCGACGTCGACGGCGACGCAGTGGGCCTGCCCCCCGGCGTCGGCGATCTCCGCGACCGTGCGGCTGGCGCTCTCCTCGTCGCGGTCCGCGACCACGACATTGGCGCCCTCGGACGCGAACAGGAGCGCCGTCTCGCGACCGATCCCGCTCCCGGCGCCGGTGATCAGCGCCGTGCGGCCCTCGAGCTTCCCGGCCCCCCTGGACGCCATCGCGCGGCAGGGTAGCCGGGGCGACCGGCCGCCGCTGCGCGCGGCGCGCCCGGACTCAGCGCAGCTCGATCATCCCGCCGTCGACGAGCGATTGGAGCGCCCGGAAGATGTCCGAGTCGGGCTCGGGGATCACCTCGAGGGCGCGCTGCACGGTGAAGCCCGCGTGGGCGAGGTCGAGCAGCGCCTCCTCCACCTTGCTCAGCACGCCGTCGAAGGTCCCCGCCTCGCCCCCGTGGCAGGCCACCAGCCGGGCCTGCAAGGGGAAGCTGCCCGCCTCGCGCCTCCCCTCGTCGATCTGGCGCACGGCGTCGAAGACGGCCGCCTGCAGCGGGAAGGGCGGATCGGGGTGGTCCACCTCCTCCACCGTGCCGTGGAACTCGAAGGACCCCTCCTTCCAGCTGAGCATGCGCACGAGCGCCTTCATGCCCGTCGCGGCTCCCAGACGCACGGTGCGCATCAGGTTGCCCTCGAAGCAGATCAGGCCCTCCTCCTCGCCGCGACGCAGCACGATCGTTCCGCGCGGCGCGGTGGAGGCGAACATCTGCACGATGCTCTGGGGTCCGAGCTCGGCGATCGGTCCCGTGATCCCCCCGAGCTGCCGGGTGTTCTCGGCGCCCTGGAGCGCCTCCACGAAGCGCTCCACCGTCGGTCGCTGGGGTTCGGTGAGCTCGAAGTGCACGGCGATCGCCGTGACGCGGCCGCCCGACTTCACCTGGCGTACCACGACGCCTTCCACCTCGAGCTCGTGGTCGATCGCGGGGTGGCGGATCCCCACGCGTACCCGTTCGCCGAGATCGACGGAGCCCTCGCTGAGACCGATCAGCACGCCGCTGTGCGAGAGGTTGCGCGTGCGGCCCGCGAGGGTTCCCCTCGCCGTCTCGATCCGCGCGGCAACGCGCACGGCCTTGCGCGGCGCGCGCCGCTCCTCGTCGTCGGAGGGCGGCGGCGGAGGGCCGATGTCGACGCATAGCGGCGCCAGGCGGTCGCGCAGATCGCCGGGCGACGCGAGGAACTGCACCGCAACGCCCGGCCGACCGCCGACATCGGCGAGCTCGGCGGGCACGATGTGGACGACCTCACCTTCGAGATCGATGTCGCGACGACACCACGCGAGGCGCAGGCGCACCACCACGATCTCGCGCGGCTCGAAGCGCTCGCTGGTGGCCACGAACACACCGCCGCTCGAGAGATTGGCCTGATAGTCGCGCGTGAACGCCTCGCCGGCCTCGTAGCCGACGCACAGCACCCGGCCATTACCCGTCACGTAAACGTCCCCACCCCAGAGCTATCGGCGGCACGTCCGCAACTCTTGGGGGGGAAGCCGAGTAGTTTGGCGGGGTTCCGGCGCGCCGGGGGCCCTCGGGCCCAGCCTGACTCCCCTGGGGGGCCTGGGGCCGCCCGGAACGCGCGTCAGATGCGCTCCAGGTAGCGGGCGCGCTCCACGTCGCTCACCCGGGCGTCCACCCGCCGCTGCTCGGTGCGGGAGAAGTGGAGCAGGTGCGCGACGACCTCCTCGCCGAACGCCGCGCGGGCGAAGACGCTCTCCTCGAGGGCCGCCGCCGCCTCGGGCAGGCTGGCGGGCACCTGGGCCAGCCCGGTCGCGGCGTACACGTCGCCGGCGAACGCGGGGCCGGGCTCCAGACCGCGCGCGAGACCATCGAGTCCCGCCGCGAGCAGCGCCGCGTAGGCGAGGTAGGGATTGGCATCCGCCCCGGGGATCCGGCACTCGACGCGCAGCGAGGCGCCCTCCCCCACCACCCGGAAGCCCGCGGTGCGGTTGTCGTAGCTCCAGGCGATGCCAGTCGGCGCGAAGGTTCCCGGCCGGTAGCGCTTGTAGCTGTTGGGGTTCGGCGCGAGCAGCAGCGTGATCTCGCGCGCGTGGGCGAGCAGGCCGCCGAGGAAGTGGCGAAACGCCTCCGAGCTCGACACGCCGGTCCCCTCCAAGGGGTGCGAACCCGCGAAGGTCGGCTCGTCGGAGTGGCTCCACAGACTCGTGTGCACGTGCAGACTGCTGCCGGCGAGGTTCTCGTCGAATTTCGCCATGAAGGTGAGCGAGTGCCCCGAGCGCGCGGCGATCTCCTTCGCCGCCAGCTTGTAGATCACATGGCGGTCGGCCATCTCGAGCGCTTCGGCGTAGCGCAGGTTGATCTCGTGCTGGCCCGGCCCCCACTCGCCCTTGCTGAACTCCACCTCGATGCCCGAGGCGTCGACACCCGCGCGGATCGCACCCACGACGTCTTCGACGAAGGTCCCCGAGAGGACGTGATAGTCCTCGACGTAGCGCTGGGTCGGGACCAGGTTGCGGTAGCCCTTCGCGTGGGCCGCGGCGTAGTCGTCGCGCAGCAGGAAGAACTCGAGCTCGCTGCCCATGCGCGCCTGGAGCCCCTGCGCCGCCAGGCGGGCCAGCTGACGCTGGAGGATGCGCCGCGGCGAGACCTCGACCGGCTCTCCTCCCTCGCGGAAGGCGTCGCACAGGACGATCGCCGTGCCCTCCTGCCACGCGGCCCGACGCAGGGTGGAGAGATCGGGCACGGCGTGGAGATCCCCGTAGCCCGTGTCCCAGCTGGCGAACGCGTAGCCGGGCGTCGGGTCCATCTCCATGTCGCAGGCGAGGAGATAGTCGCAGACGTGCATGCCCGCGAAGGCCACCTCGTCGAGGAAGAAGCGCGTAGTGATGCGCTTCCCGACCAGTCGGCCGAACACGTCCGGCAGCGCGGTGACGACGGTGTGGATGCCGCCCGAGGCGGCCTCTGCTTCCAGCGCTTCGAGGTCGAGCCGGCCCCGCGCGGGGTCAGGCATCACTCGGGTCCACCGGACGGAACAGCGAGAGCTGCGGCGGCGGTCCCTCTTCCGCGGGCTCGACGGGGTACTCGTCGGAGAAGCAGGCGTCGCAGAAGCCGTGCTTGAGCCGACCCCCGCAGCGCCGGAGTCCCTCGAGCGTCAGGTAGCCGAGCGAGTCGGCACCCATCATCTCGCGGATCTCGTCGGTGCTGTGGCGGTGCGCGATCAGCTCCTCGCGCGTGGGCGTGTCGATGCCGTAGTGGCAGGGCCCGATCGTCGGCGGCGAGGAGATGCGCAGGTGCACCTCGTGGGCGCCGGCTGCCCGGATCATGCTCACGATCTTGGTGAGCGTGGTGCCGCGAACGATCGAGTCGTCCACCAGCACGACGCGCTTTCCCTGGAGCACGCCGCGCACGGCGTTGTGCTTGACCTTGACGCCGAAGTGGCGGATCGACTGGGCGGGCTCGATGAAGGTCCGCCGCACGTAGTGGTTGCGGATCAAGGCCTGCTCGTAGGGGATGCCGGCCTCCTCGGCGAAGCCGAGCGCGGCCGTGTTCCCCGAGTCGAGCACCGGGACCACGACGTCGGCCGACACCGGGTGCTCGCGCGCCAACGTGCGCCCGAGCTCCTTGCGGAAGTCGTAGACGTTGTGGCCGTTGAGGTTCGAGTCCGGGCGGGCGAAGTAGATGTGCTCGAAGATGCAGAAGGACTCGGGCTCGCTGCGGAAGGGCCGCAGCGTGCGCAGACGTCCGCGGCGGATCACGACCACCTCGCCGGGCTCGAGGTCACGCTCGTGGCTGGCGCCGATCAGGTCGAGGGCGCAGGTCTCGCTGGCGGCGACCCAGGCGCCGTCGAGACGACCGAGGGAGAGCGGCCGGAAGCCCCGCGGATCGCGGGCGGCGACCAGTGCGTCCTGGGTCATCATCACCAGGCTGAAGGCCCCCTTGAGCCGGGACAGCGCGTCGATCAGGCGCTCCTCGGGCTGGCGCTCCCGCGAGCGCGCGAGCAGCTGGACGATCACCTCGCTGTCGGCCGTCGTGCTGAAGATCGCGCCCCGACCCTCGAGCTCGCGCCGGATCGGCAGGGCGTTCACGATGTTGCCGTTGTGCGCGATCGCGATCGGACCCGCGTCGGTGGTGGCGCAGAAGGGCTGCGCGTTCACCAGCGAGCTGCCGCCCGCCGTCGAGTAGCGCACGTGGCCGATCGCGTTGCGTCCCTCGAGCTGCTCCAGGATCCGCTCGTTGAACACGTCGGCGACGAGTCCCATGCCGCGGTGCACGGCCTGGGGGCGGCTCCCGCCCGGATTCGACACGATGCCGGCGCTCTCCTGCCCACGGTGCTGGAGCGCGTAGAGAGAGAGGTAGACGATCTTCGCCGCCTCGGAATGCCCGTGGACGCCCGCCACGCCGCACTCGTCGTGGAAGCGATCGTCCAGGTGGGCCTCCACCAGCCGCGCCAGCTCGTCTCGGGTCATCCTCATGGCCATCAACCCTCCTGGAGACGTCGCGGAATCGCGTCGCGCCAGATCGCCTGGAGCTCGTCGATCGGCTCGTCGAGCCAGGGGTGCCTCCCCGGCGCTCCCACCCGCAGCCGCTCGCCGCCCGTCTCTCCCACGCGCGCTGCGGGAACGCCGCGCTCGCGGGCCAGAGCGAGCAGTCGCTCGGCGTCGTCGGTCGCGGCGATCACCCGTCCGGTGGACTCACCGAAGAGCAGGGCGTCGGGCCGCAGGCGGTCGGCGAGCTCCACGCAAGCGCCGACCCGGCGCGGTCCGGTGAAGCAGCACTCCGCCAGGGTCACCGCGAGGCCTCCCTCGGAGACGTCGTGCGCCGAGGCGATCACACCCGCCGCCACGCCCTCGACCAGGAGCGCCACCAGACGTCGCTCGTGCTCGAGATCCACCTGCGGCGGCGCGCCGCGCTCGAGCCCGCGGCGACGAGCCAACCACTCGCAGCCGCCGAGCTCCTCGCGGTTCTCTCCGAGCAGGACGATCGCCTGTCCCTCCCGGGCGAAGTGGGAGACCGCGTGGCGCGTCCAGTGCTCGAGGACGCCGACCGCAGCGATCGCGGGGGTCGGGAAGATCGCGCGGCCCGAGGTCTCGTTGTAGAGCGAGACGTTGCCCGACACCACCGGCGTGCCCAGCGCCCGCGCCGCGTCGCCGAGTCCGCGCGTGGCCTCGGCGAACTCCCACATGATCTCGGGCCGCTCGGGATTGCCGAAGTTGAGACAGTTGGTGAGCGCGAGCGGACGCGCCCCGGTGCACGCCACGTTGCGCACCGCCTCGGCGACCGCCGCCACCGTGCCGACGTAGGGATCGAGCCAGCACCAGCGCGGATTGCAGTCCACCGACATCGCCACGGCGAGCTCGGTGGCGGTGCCGTCCTCGCGCTTCACGCGCACCAGCGCGGCGTCTCCACCCGGCCCGATCACCGTGTTGCCCTGCACGAGCTGGTCGTACTGGCGGTAGATCCACTGCTTCGAGCCGAGGCCCGGGGTGTCGAGCAGCGCGCGCAGCGCGCCGGGCAGGTCGGCTTCGGGCGCCACCGAGGCCGGGTCCAGCTTCTGGCGCTCGAGGTGGTCGGCGGGCTCGCGGACCGGACGATCCAGCTCCGGACTCTGGTGGGCGACGGGCGCGACGGGAATATCCACGACCTGCTCGCCGTGCCAGCGGATCCGCATCCGGCCGTCGTCGGTGACGCGCCCGACCACCACCGCGTCGAGGTCCCAGCGCTCGAAGATCCGGCGCACCTCGTCCTCCCGGCCGGAGCGCGCCACCAGCAGCATCCGCTCCTGGCTCTCGGAGAGCAGCAGCTCGTAGGGCGTCATTCCGCGCTCGCGCTGGGGAACCCGGTCGAGGTCGAGCTCGATGCCGGTGCCCGCGTTGCTGGCCATCTCGAAGGAAGAGCAGGTCAGGCCGGCGGCGCCCATGTCCTGGATGCCGACGATCGCGTCGGTGCGCATCAGCTCCAGACACGCTTCGATCAGACACTTCTCCGTGAAGGGATCGCCGACCTGCACGGTGGGCCGCTTCGCCTCGCTCTCCTCGTCGAACTCGGCCGAGGCGAGCAGACTGGCGCCGTGGATGCCGTCGCGGCCGGTCTTGCTTCCGACGTAGATCACCGGATTGCCGACACCGCTGGCCTTGGCGAGGAACACCCGCTCGGCCTCGACCACGCCGAGATTGAAGGCGTTCACCAGGATGTTGCCCCGGTAGCACTCGTGGAAGCCGGTCTCGCCTCCGACCGTCGCGACGCCGACCGGGTTGCCGTAGCCGCCGATCCCTTCGACCACGCCCCGCAGCAGGTAGCGGTGCAGCGGATCCTCGAGGGGTCCGAAGCGCAGCGCGTCGAGGGACGCGATCGGTCGCGCTCCCATCGTGAAGACGTCGCGCAGGATCCCGCCGACGCCGGTGGCGGCTCCCTGGCGCGGCTCGATGAAGGACGGGTGGTTGTGGCTCTCGATCTTGAACACCACGGCGAGACCGTCGCCGATCGCCACGACCCCGGCGTTCTCGCCCGGCCCCTGGAGGACGTGGGGCGCCTCGGTGGGCAGCCGCTTCAGGTACTTCTTGCTCGATTTGTAGGAGCAGTGCTCCGACCACATCACCGAGAAGACGCCCAGCTCGGAGAAGCTCGGCGTGCGGCCCAGGATCGCCCCGATCTGCGCGTACTCCTGGTCGGTCAGGCCGTGCTCGCGGGCCAGGACGAGATCGACGGTGGGCTCGATCCGACCGCTCATCGCCGCGCTCCGCTCACCGCGTCGAGCAGCGAGCCCAGGATCACTCGTCCGTCCTCGCCGCCCAGCCCGCCCTCCACAGCGTGCTCCGGGTGCGGCATCAGGCCGAGCACGTTGCCGCGCTCGTTGGTCACCCCGGCGATGTTCGCGAGGCTGCCGTTGGGATTCGCCTCGGCCGTGGTGCGTCCCTCGGCGTCGACGTAGCGGAGCAGCACCTGGCCCCGCTCCTCCAACCGGGCGAGCTGCTCCGGCGGGGCGTGATAGGCCCCCTCCCCGTGCTTGATCGGCAGCCGGAGCCGGTCTCCGACCGCCGCCCGGCTGGTGAAGGGCGGGCGCGCGTGCTCCACGCGGACGTGCACGAAGTCGCACACGAAGTGCAGGTGGTGGTTGCGGACGAGCGCCCCGGGCAGGAGCCCCGCCTCGCACAGGATCTGGAAGCCGTTGCAGATCCCGAGTACGGGCCCCCCGGCCTCGGCGAAGCGGCGGACGTCGGCCATGATCGGCGAGAACCGGGCCATCGCCCCGCAGCGCAGGTAGTCGCCGTAGGAGAAGCCTCCGGGCACGAGCACGGCCCGGGTCTCCGCCGGCAGCGCCGGGTCCTTGTGCCAGGCCAGGCGCGCGTCGGCGCCGAGCACCGACTTCAGCGCGAACTGCAGGTCGCGGTCGTCGTTCGAGCCCGGCAGCTGAATGACCGAGAACATCGGGGGGACCCTCGGACGTCGGGGCGTCCGGCATGGGGGCGCCCGCTCGCAGGTGGCGGAGGTGCGCAGGTGGCGGCGGGACCGGGGGGCTGTGCGGGGAAGCAGCGAGTCTACCGGCGGCCCGAGGCCCGAACAAGCCGCCGCTTGCGGCGCGCGAACCCGGGTCTGTACGATGCGGCGACCCCGGGCGCCGCCCGCCGCAACTCCGAGGCATCCCCCCATGGGCACCGATCCCCAGCTCCTGCGCGACCAGTGCAGCCGTACGCTCGAGCGCACCGACTTCCCGAAGCTCGGGCGGCGCGAAGAGGGCAAGGTTCGCGACAGCTACATCGCGGGCGACCGGCGCACGATCGTCGTCACCGACCGCGTCAGCTGCTTCGACGTCGTCGTCGGGACTCTCCCCTTCAAGGGCCAGGTGCTGAACCAGCTGGCCGCGTTCTGGTTCGAGCGCACGAAATCGATCTGCGCGAACCACCTGATCGCCGTCCCCGATCCCTGCGTGTCGGTGGTGCGCGAGCTGCGGCCGATGCCGGTGGAGTTCGTGATGCGCGGCTACCTGACCGGCTCGAGCCCGACGTCGATCTGGACCGCCTATGCGAAGGGAGAGCGCCGCTACTGCGGACACGTGCTGCCCGAGGGCATGAAGGCCCACGAGCCGCTGCCCGAGCCCCTGCTCACCCCGACCACCAAGGCCGAGAAGGGCGAGCACGACGAGCCGATCTCACGGGAGGAGATCATCGCGCGCGGCACCCTCGACGCGGACACCTACGACGCCGCCGCGGCGCTGTGTCATGCGCTCTTCGCCGAGGGCCAGCGCTGGGCGGCCAGCCGCGGCCTGATCCTCGTCGACACCAAGTACGAGATCGCTCGGCAGCCCGGCGGCGGCTTCGTCGTGGTCGACGAGATCCACACGCCCGACTCCTCGCGCTACTGGTACCGCGACCGCTACGAGCGCGCTCTCGCCGAGGGCCGCGTCCCCGAGGCCCTCGACAAGGAGTACGTGCGGCGCTGGCTGGGCGAGAAGGGCTACCGGGGCGACGGTCCGCCGCCAGCCCTGCCCCTCGACGTGCGCTGCGAGGCGTCGCGTCGCTACATCGAGGCCTACGAGCAGATCACCGGACGCGACTTCGAGCCCGACACCGAAGATCCGAGCAAGCGCATCGCGAGGAATCTCGGCATCACGTGAGCGCCAGCACTCCCCCCGACGGCGGACTCCCGCCCCCTTTCGTCGAGTCGGTGTTCCACCCTTCGGACTTCAGCGAGGCGAGCGAGGTGGCCTTCGCCCACGCGCTCGCGATCGCCCTGATCCGCGGCACCGAGCTGACGATCCTCCACGCCGGCGGCAGTCTCCAGGAGAACTGGAGGCGATTTCCGGCGGTGCGCCGCACGCTCGAGCGCTGGGGCCTGCTGGAGCCCGGCAGCCCCCGGCGCGCCGTCTTCGAGGAGCTCTCGGTTCGCGTCACCAAGATCAACGCCGGGGGCAGCCCACTGCACGCGACCCTCGAGTTCGTGCGCGAAGAGGAGCCCGACCTCGTCGTGCTCGCCACGGAGGGGCGCGACGGGCTCGCCCGCTGGCTGCAGCCGTCGACCGCTCAGCGCATCGCGCGCCGCACCGGCACGATGACGCTGTTCGTGCCCGCCGGCTGCCGACCGCTGGTGCACCCGGCAGACGGCCACCTCCAGCTGGAGAGCATCCTGCTCCCCGTCGCTCACAGCCCCAGCTCGGCCCGGGCGTCGATCTACGCGACGCGGGCGGCGGCGGCGCTCGGCGAGGGATCGGTCCGGATCACCCGGCTGCACGTGGGAGACGATCCCTTCCCGGAGGTCCCTCTCCCCGACGGAGCGGCATGGAGCTGGCACGAGGAGCGCCGCTCGGGCGACCCGGTGGAGCAGATCGTCGCTGCGGCGACGGCGGCCCACCTGGTCGTGATGCCCACCGACGGCCGCGACGGCTTCCTCGACACGTTCCGGGGAAGCCACACCGAGCGCGTCCTGCACCAGATCGACTGCCCGCTGCTGGCCGTGCCGAGTCTCTGAGCGACGCGCGGCGCGGATCCTCCCGAGAGGTCGTCTCCACTACACCTCGGCCGCCGTATCGCCGATCGGACTGGCGCGTGTATGTCCGGAGGGCGGCCCATGCGCAGGCTGGCGAATCTGCTGATCGCGATACTGATGGCCTCGACCGCGCTTCCCGCGGTGGCTGCGACGATCGGCTACTGGCGCTTCGAGGTGGACGACGACGCGAGTCTCGACGGGCTCGACTCGCCGAACGAGCTCGCCTTCGGAACCCCCTTCGTCTCGAGTGAAGCGTCACTGGACGGCTCCAACCTCCCGGTCGGGATCGTCCCGCTGGGCAGCGCTCCCAACAATTTCAGCGTCGCATCGCGCTTCCAGGGTGGCGCCGCGGGAATCAACGCCTCCGCGGCCTGGTACAACGAGCTGCTCGTCACCAGCATCACCGTCGAGTTCTGGGCGCGCACGATCGAGAGCGTCGCGACGCCCTTTCGCTGGACCAGCGGGGGACTCGACGGCATCCTGATCTCCGATCCCAACAGCCTCGACGTGACCTGGCACGTGAACGTGGGCGGCACGCCGACCGCGTTCACGATGTCCAACCTCGACAACATGGACGCGAGCTGGAGCCACTACGCGTTCACCTACGACGAGGTCTCGGGCATGGCCGTCTTCTGGGTGGACGGCGTCCCGGTCCAGTCGGTCGACGGCCCCGACAACGCCCCGCTCGTGCTGGTCCCCGGAACTCCGCTGGAGATCGGCGTCCTGATGGACTACGCGAGCGCGGGCCAGGGAACGATGGACGAGGTCCGCCTCAGCGGCACGTCGCTCCCGAGCACGGGCTTCCTGGTCCCCGAGCCTGCGACGGGATGTCTCCTCGGACTGGGCCTCGCGGCGTTCGCGGCGGCCGGCCGTCGGCGCTCTAGCTCTCGGCGGGCTCGTCCTCGAGGATGCGCACGATCGCGTAGTCCTCGATGACCGGGTTGGCGAGCAGCTTTCCACACAGCTCCTCGACCAGACGGCGCGCCTCGCCCTCGGAGGCGGCGTCGACGTCGATCTCGAAGAGCTTCCCCTGGCGCACGCCCTGGATCGCCTCGTAGCCGAGCTGCGCGCTCGCGTTCCGGATCGCCTTGCCCTGGGGATCCAGGACGTCGGCCTTCAGCGTCACGTGGACCAGCGCCTTCACGAGCCCTCCTCCTCCGCGTCGGCGAGCGCCAGCGTGCGCTCGAAGATGGCGTCGACGTGGCGCAGCGCCTCGTCGAGGCTGAACGCGCGCTCGATCTCGTCCTTTCCCAGAACGCGCGCGATCCGCGGGTCGGCGAGCACGCGCTCCTGGAGCGATCCGCCGAGATCCCAGGTGTCCATGGCGTGCTGCTGCACCAGCGCGTAGGCCTCCTCCCGCGTCAGGTCCTTCGCCGTCAGCTCGAGCAGCAGCGTTCCACTGAAGGCGAGGCCGCGGGTGAGCGCGAGGTTCTCGCGCATGCGCTCAGGGAACACGACCAGCGTATCCACCAGCCCGGTCAGGCGGTGCAGCATGAAGTCGACGGTCACGCAGGCGTCCGGGATCACGATCCGCTCGACCGAGGAGTTGCTGATGTCGCGCTCGTGCCACAGGACCTGGTTCTCGAGCGCGGCGGAGGCGTAGCCGCGGATCACCCGGGCGAGGCCGCTCACGTTCTCGAGCCGCCAGGGATTGCGCTTGTGGGGCATCGCCGAGGAGCCCTTCTGCCCCGCGCCGAACTCCTCTTGCACCTCGCGCACCTCGGTGCGCGCCAGGTGGCGCAGCTCGACGGCAATCTTCTCACAGGTCGACGCGACGAGCGCGAGCACGCCGATGAAGGCGGCGTGGCGGTCGCGCTGCACCACCTGGGTCGCCGCGGGCTCGAAGCCGATTCCCAGCCGCGCGCACACGGCCACCTCGACTTCCGGCGGCAGGTGGGCGAAGGTCCCGACGGCGCCCGAGATCTTCCCCACCGCGGCCTCCGCCAGCGCCCGCCCGAGGCGCACGCGCTGGCGCCGCATCTCCTCGGCGAACACGAGCAGCTTCAGCCCGAAGGTAGTGGGCTCGGCGTGTACACCGTGGGTGCGGCCGATGCAGGGCGTGTGCTGGAATTCGCGCGCCCGCCGCACCAGCACCCGCCGCAGACGCTCCACGTCTTCCAGCAGAATCCTCCCGGCGTCGCGGATCTGCAGGGCGAGCGCGGTGTCGAGCACGTCGCTCGAGGTCATGCCGTAGTGGATGAAGCGCGAGGCGGGACCGACGTGCTCGGCCACGTTGGTGAGGAAGGCGATCACGTCGTGGCGGACCTCGGCCTCGATCTCCGCCACCCGCGCGGGATCCACCGCCGCCTTGGCCTGGATCGTCGCCAGCGCGTCGGGCGGAATCAGGCCCCGCTCGGCGTGCACCTCGCACACGGCGAGCTCCACCTCGAGCCAGCGCGCGTACTTCCCCTCCTCCGAGAAGATGCCCGCCATCTCCGGACGTGAGTAGCGTTCGATCACGTCACGACTCCGTCGAACCCCGTCAGCCTGCGCGCAGGAACACGTAGAAGAGCATGGTGTAGTACATCACGGGGATCGCCAGCAGCGGTGAATCGATCCGGTCCAGCACGCCACCCATGCCCGGCAGCACGGCGCCGGCATCCTTCACCTGGGCGTCCCTCTTGAGCAGCGACTCGACGAGGTCGCCGACGATCGCCACGACCGACAGGATGACACCGAAGCCGACCGCGGCCACCCAGCCGAACACCTGGGAGAGCGAGGGCCACCACAGGTCGAAGATCCCCTTGAAGACGAGACCGCTCAGGGTTCCGCCCACGACGCCCCCGATCGCGCCTTCGACCGTCTTCCCCGGACTGATCCGGGGCGCCAGCTTGTGCTGGCCGTAGGCGCGACCGGCGAAGTAGGCCCCGGCGTCGCTCCACACCACCACCGCCAGGGTGAAGGTGAGCAGGAAGGCCCCTGTGTCGTCGACGATCCCGATCCGACTCGCCTGCAGCTCTCCGTAGCGGGCGAGGATCACGCGGTGGAACTCGCGCAGCACGACCGCGTGGGAGAGCAGCCAGCCGACGTAGAAGATCCCGAAGAACGTGCCCGAGATGCTGGCGAGCGCCTCGCTGATCTGGCGGCGCCCGAGCTGGAGGAACATCACCACGAGCAGGGTCACCGTCATCAGGACGGTCGAGTGGTATTCGTTGCCGAGATAGGCGACGACCGGGAGCGCCGCCCCGGCGGCCAGCCCGAAGCCGACGATCGGGTGGGCGCCCTTATCCTCGATCAGCCCGTAGAACTCCCGCTGGGCGAGCAGGGTGATGACGACGACCGTCCCCAACACCCAGAGCCCCCCCTCCGCGATCGCCCAGAGCACCCAGGGCACCAGCACCGACGCGGTGAGCAGACGCGCCTGCAGATCGGTGAGCCGGCGCTTCCGTCCGCCCTCCCCGGCCGACCGCGTGGGCGGAAGCGGGTGCACCGGCTCGCGACCGCCGCGCATCGGCTCGCTCACGAGGCGCTCCCGCCCGACGCTCCGCCCGCGGCCGCGGTGCCGGTGTGGCCGAAGCCGCCGGTGCCGCGCGCGGTGTCGTCCAGGCACTCGACTTCGACGAAGCGCGCGTCGGACACCGGCGCCACCACCAGCTGGGCGACGCGCTCGCCGCGGCGCAGCGTCACCGGATCGCGGCCGGCGTTCATCACCAGCACCTGGAGCTCGCCGCGGTAGTCCGCGTCGATCGTCCCGGGCGCGTTGGGCAGCACCAGGCCGTGGCGCAGGGCGAGGCCGCTGCGCGGGCGCACCTGACCCTCGTGACCCGGCGGCACCGCAATCGCAAAGCCGGTGGGCACGAGGGCGCGGTCTCCGGGGGCCAGGAGCAGATCCTGCTCGAGCGCGGCGTGCAGATCGAAGCCCGCCGAGCCGGGCGTGGCCCGGGTCGGCAGGGGCAGGTCGCGCGCGCCCGGCAGCCGCGTGATCCGGATCGTGACGGGCGCGGCGGCCTGCGCCATTCGCCCCTACGACGCTCCGGCCGCGGCGTCGAGGAGCGCCTCCTTGCGCGAGAGCCGGATGCGACCCGAGGGGTCGATCTCGATGCACTTCGCCAGTACCTCGTCGCCCTCGCTCACCACGTCGGTGACCTTCTCGACCCGACCCTCGGCGAGGTGGCTGATGTGGATCAGCCCGTCGGTGCCCGGGAAGATCTCCACGAAGGCACCGAAGTCGGTGATCCGCTTCACCTTGCCCAGGTAGATGCGGTCGAGCTCCGCCTCCTGCGTGAGCTCGTTCACCATGCCCTCGGCGAGCTCGAGCGCGGCGGTGTCGGGCGAGAAGATCGTGACGATCCCGGTATCGTCGATGTCGATCTTCGTGCCCGTGGCGTCCTGGATGCCGCGGATCACCTTGCCGCCGGGCCCGATGATGTCGCGGATCCGATCGGGCTTGATCGTGATCATCTTCACCCGCGGCGCGTAGCGCGACAGCTCCGCCCGCGGCTTGAAGTCGACGAAGTCAGCGGCCGTCTCCTTCTCCATGCAGTCGAGGATGTGCAGGCGTCCCACCCGTGCCTGCTCGAGCGCGCGCTCGAGCACCTGCCAGTCGACGCTGCGGATCTTGATGTCCATCTGCAGCGCGGTGATGCCCGCGCGCGTGCCGGTGACCTTGAAGTCCATGTCGCCGAGGTGGTCCTCGTCGCCGAGGATGTCGGAGAGGATGGCCACGCGGTCGCCCTCCTCGATCAGGCCCATGGCGATGCCGGCCACCGGCGCCTGGAGCGGCACCCCTGCGTCCATCAGCGACAGAGTCCCGCCGCACACCGTGGCCATCGAGGAGGAGCCGTTCGACTCGAGGGTCTCGGACACGACGCGGATCGTGTACGGGAACGCCTCGAGGTCGGGCAGCACCGCCTGGAGGGCGCGCTCGGCGAGGTTGCCGTGCCCCACCTCGCGCCGCCCCGGGCCGCGCAGCATGCGCGCCTCGCCGACCGAGAAGGGCGGGAAGTTGTAGTGCAGGTAGAAGCGCTTGCTCGTGCGCTCGGTGAGGGCGTCGATCGTCTGCTCGTCGCTTTGGCCGCCCAGGGTGGTGAAGACCATCGCCTGGGTCTCGCCGCGCGTGAACAGCGCCACGCCGTGGGGGCGCGGGATCGGCCGCACCTCACAGGCGATCGGCCGGATCTCGTCGGTCTTGCGGCCGTCGATGCGCGCCCCATCGTCGAGGATGCGCTTGCGCATCAGCTCCGAGCGGAGGTCGTGCAGGGTCTCCTTGACGGCGCCCTGGAGGCTGCGCAGCGCCGCCTGGCGCTCCTCGATCGCCGCCAGGGTGTCCAGCTTCACCGGCTCGTTGCGGAACGCGGTGACGAAGCCCTCCACCACCTCCTTCTCGATGGTGGCGATCGCGGCGTAGCGCTCGTGCTTGGCGCGGATCGACACCGCCTCGGCCAGCTTCGCCTCGGCCTGACCGCGCACCTTCGCCGCGAGATCGCTGTGATCGGCCGGCTCCGGCATCGCGATCTTCGCCACCCCCACCTTCGCCTGGAGCGCTTCGATCGATCCGATCGCCTCCACGATCTCGCCGTGGGCGCGCTTCAGGCCGGCCAGGATCTCCGCCTCGGGAATCTGCTTCGCGCTTCCCTCGACCATGACCAGCGCGCCGCGGCTGCCGCAGACGACGAGATCGAGGTCGCTCTCGGTGACCTGCTCGCGGGTCGGATTGATGATCCAGCGGTCGCCGTCGACGCGACCCATGCGCACCGCGGCGATCGGACCCAGGAAGGGGATCTCCGAGATCGACAGCGCCGCCGACGCCCCGATGAAGGCCGGAATGTCCGGCGAGTTCTCGCCGTCGGCCGAGAGCACGGTCGCGACGATCTGCGTCTCGTCGTTGTACCCGTCCGCGAAGAGCGGCCGGATCGAGCGGTCGATGAAGCGCGAGACCAGGACCTCGCGGTCCGACAAACGGCCCTCGCGCTTGAAGAAGCCGCCGGGGATCTTCCCCGCCGCGGACGTCTTCTCGACGAAGTCGACCGTGAGCGGGAAGAAGTCGATGCCGGGTCGCGGCTGCGAATGGGTGGCCGTGACGAGCACCACCGTCTCGCCGTAGGTGACGAGCGCGGCGCCGTGGGCCTGCTTGGCCAGGCGGCCGGTCTCGATCGTCATGGATCGGCCACCGAATTCGAAGGTGACCGTTTCGGGTTGGAACCAGTAGTTCGGCATGTTGCCTTTGCATCTCCTCCCGGGCCGACGGAGTCGGGGACCGGGTGTGTTGGGGCGACGCTCGGGAGGTCGGCAGGAGACGCGCGGGAATGCGGAATCAGTGATGCGCGAAGCGGAGATCGATCGCTTCGCGTATGACGGACTTCCGCATTCCACTACGACGCACTCCACGTCGCCCGGAATGGTGGAGGCGCTCTCGCCTCCAGATGATGCGGCGGCTCGCTGGGAGCCGTCGCCGTAGGACCGCGCCGACTAGCGGCGAAGTCCCAACTTCTCGATCAGTGCCCGGTATCGGTCGGGCTCGGTCCTCCTCAGGTAGTTCAGGAGGCGTCGGCGCTGGCTCACCAGCTTGAGCAGCCCGCGGCGCGAGTGATGGTCCTTTGCGTGGACCTGAAAGTGCTGGGAGAGCCCGTTGATCCGCTCGGTGAGCAGCGCGACCTGAACTTCCGACGAACCCGTGTCCGAATCGTGCTGGCGATGGGCCTCGACGGTCTGTTGCTTCTGCGCGCTGGGAATCAACGTAACTTCCTCTGGTCGAGCATCGGTGTGCTCTTGAAACCGGTTGAGCATGAGCCCGGACCGGGACCGTGGGGGCGTCTCGCAACCCACTGGAAAAACTCTTGGAACGCCGGATTCTTGCAGAGCTACCGACGCCCCGCAAACGGCTCGAGCACGCGCAGCGGGCGCAGCCGGTGACCGGGCAGGAGCTCGAGGACGCCCACCACGAGCCCGGCGCCGTCGTGGGCCACGATCCGGGTGCCGGGGGCGTCCACCGGGCGCGACAGGGAGATCTCGGCGCCCCGCCCCACGGCCTGGATCTCGTGGGGATCGAGCCGCAGTGCCGGAAGCCCCAGCGCCTCGAGCGGCGACACGAGCCGCCGCGCGATCTCGCCCGAAGCCGCCTCCTCGCGCAGGGTCTCGGGAGACGAGGCCTGGTCGAGCGTGAACGGTCCACTGAGCGTCCGGCGCAGGTCCGCGAGGTGGGCGCCGCAGCCGAGCCGCTCCCCGAGGTCGGCGGCGAGCACGCGCACGTAGGTGCCCCCCGAGCAGTCCACCTCGATCTCCAGCCGCGGCGGGTCGTACTTGCGCAGGGCGAAGCGCTGGACCTGCACGGTCTTCGCCTCGCGCTCCACCTCGCGGCCCTCGCGCGCGAGCTTGTGCAGCGGCACGCCGTCCTTCTTCACCGCGCTGAACATCGGGGGAATCTGCGTCACCGCGCCGAGGAACTGCTGCATCGCCAGGATCACCTGCGCCTCGTCGGGCCACGGCCCGGCGTACTCGCGCAGCACGCGCCCCTCGGCGTCCAGCGTATCGGTCACCACGCCGAGTCGGATCGCGCCCGCGTAGCTCTTGCCGCGGTCCTGCACGTAGGGGACCAGCTTCGTCGCCGCGCGGATCGCGAGCGGCAGGACGCCGGTGGCCAGGGGATCGAGCGTGCCCAAGTGGCCGACGCGGCGAGTGCCGAGCCAGCCGCGCGCCGCGTCGACGACATCGTGGGAGGTCCAGCCCACCGGCTTGTCGACGACCAGGAATCCGGACGGTCCAGGCGCCTCCTCGGTCTTGCGTCTACGTCTGCGCGCCATCGTCGTCCTCTTCCCCTCGGCCCTCTCGACCGTGTCGCCCTTCTCGTCCCTCGGGCCCCTCGCCGGAGGGGTCGGGAACGGGCGCCACTTCGCGCAGCACGGTGAGCGTGCGGCTGCCCAACGCCAGCGACGGATCGTAGCGGAAGCGCAGCTCGGGCATCCTCTTGAGCGGCAGCTGCCCTGCCGCCCGATGGCGCAGGAAGTGCGCCGCGCTCTCCAGGCCCGCCTGGCAGCGCGCGATCCGCTCGGGATCCTCGTCGACGTCGAGCGCGCTCCAGAAGAGCAGCGCGCTCGAGAGATCCGGCGCGACGTCGGCGCGCGTCAGCGTGACGAGCCCGATGCGCGGGTCGGTCACGTCCTGCCGCAGGAGCCGCGCCACGAGGGACAGCAGCTCGCTCGCGACGCGCTCGGTTCGCCTCGACAGATCAGCCCTCCTCTTCCGACGCTCCGCGTCCGAAGGCGGCCGCCAGATCCTCGTCGGCCGACGGATCCCACGGCTGCTCCTCGTGCGGCAGATCGACGATCTGGACGTCGGCCGCGAGCACTCTCGCCAGATGCAGCTCCTCGATGAAGTCCTGGGCGCGCTCGAGCACCGAGCGCACCGTGGTGGCCTCGGCGCCGGCGGCGGCCAGGCCCAGGACCGCGTACTGCCAGGTGTCCTGCCCGCCGACCTCCGAGACCGCCAGATTGAAGCGGTTGCGGACCCGACGGGTGATCGATCGCACCACGCCCCGCTTCGCCTTGAGGGACTGGCACCCCTCGATGTGCAGCTCGACGACGCAGGCGCCGACGATCATTCGAGGGTCGCCGGCTTCTCCTCGAGCACGAAGGTCTCGATCACGTCACCGATCTTCACATCGTTGTAGCCATCGATGCCGATGCCGCATTCGAAGCCGGAATTCACCTCGCGCGCGTCGTCCTTGAAGCGCTTCAGCGAGCCGACGCGACCCTCGTAGACGACGACGCCGTCCCGGATCAGGCGGCAGGAGCCGCCGCGCCGGATCTTCCCCTCGGTAACCTGGCAGCCGGCGATCGTGCCCACCTTCGGAACGGTGAAGGTCTGGCGCACCTCGGCGCGGCCCTCGACCTGCTCGCTGATCGTGGGCGGCAGCAGACCCGCCATCGCCTTGCGGACATCGTCGACCACTTCGTAGATGATCTGATAGGTGCGGATCTCGACGCCCTGCCCCTCGGCGGCGCGGCGTGCGGCCGGGTCGGGTCGCACGTGGAATCCGATGATGATCCCGTCGCTCGCCTTCGCGAGCATCACGTCGGTCTCGGTGACGGCGCCGACGCCGGTGAGCAGCACGTCCACCTTCACCGCGTCCGTCGAGAGCTTGAGCAGCGAGTCGCGCAGAGCCTCGACCGACCCCTGCGTGTCGGCCTTGATCACCACCTTCAGCTCCTTGACGCCGCCGCCCTGGGCCTGGGCGAAGAGTTCGTCGAGGGAGACCCGCGGCGGCGCGGCCGCCGGGCGCTCGCGCTGATCGGATTCGCGGTGGGAGACGATGTCCTTGGCGACGCGCTCGCTCTCCACGACGTGGAACGCTTCCCCCGCGTCGGGCACGCCGTTGAGTCCGAAGATCTGGGTGGGAGCCGACGGACCGGCCTCCTTCATGCGCTGGCCGTTCTCGTCGTCCATCGCCCGGATCCGGCCCCAGTACCGCCCGACCACGACGATGTCCCCGCGCCGCAGCGTGCCGCTCTGGACGAGCGCCGTCGCGACCGGTCCCTTCCCCTTGTCGAGCCGCGCCTCCAGCACGATCCCCGAGGCGCGCTGATTCGGATCGGCGCGGAGCTCGAGCAGCTCCGACTGGAGCTGAATCATCTCGAGCAGCCGGTCGAGCCCGGTGCCCTTCGTCGCAGAGACTTCGACGCTGATCGTGTCGCCGCCGAACTCCTCGGGAACCAGCCCGTGCTCCATCAGCCGCTGCCGGATCTGCTGCGGATTCGCGCCGGGGAGGTCGCACTTGTTGATCGCGACGACGAGCGGGACGCCCGCGGCCCGGGCGTGCTCGATCGCCTCGATCGTCTGCGGCATCAGTCCCTCGGTCGCAGCCACGACCAGGATCACCAGGTCGGTCACGCGTGCTCCACGCGCGCGCATCTCGGTGAAGGCGGCGTGACCCGGCGTGTCGATGAAGGTGATCGCACCCTCGCCCACCCGAGCCTGATAGGCGCCGATGTGCTGGGTGATGCCGCCGGCCTCGCCGGCGACGACGTTCGCGTGGCGGATCGCATCGAGCAGCGACGTCTTGCCGTGGTCGACGTGTCCCATGACGGTCACCACCGGCGGCCGCAGCTCGAGCGCCTGTTCGTCGGCCTCGGAGGGCTGGTCGAAGTACTCCTGCTCCTTGAAGCCCGTGTCCTGCACCTGGAAGCCGAACTCGGAGGCCACCTTGGTGGCGATGTCGACGTCGATCTGCTGATTGATCGACACCATCGTGCCCAGGGCCATCAGGCGCCGCTGCACTTCGGGCGCCTTCGACCCCAGCTGATGGGCGAGCTCCCCGACGGAGATCGTGTTGTCGATGCGCAGGACCCGCTTCTGCTCGGCCGCCGGCTTCGCCACCGGCACGGGACGGCTCTGCGGGTCGCGGCGCTTGCGCCGCGGCGACGTCGCGGCCCGGGGATCGACGGTGACCTGACGCCGCAGCGGAGCGCGGCCGGTCGCCTGTCGGGCCAGCCTCTCCTGCTCGCGGAGGTTCACCACCTCGCGCACCAGCTTGCGCTGGCGTCCCGAGCGATCGGGACCCGCAGAGCGATCGGCGCCGGCCGAGGAACGGCCGCCGCCGGGACGCTCGCCCTCGTCCTCCTTGCGGGCGGCGATCGGCGAAGCGGGCTGGGACTCGGGTCGGGGCGTCGGGGTCGGCTCGACCACCTCCTCGACGACCGGGGTCGCCGGCTCCGTCTCGCTCGCCGAGGCCTCCGCGGCGATCGGCTCGGACCCCGCCTCGGGCTCCGTCGCCTCGAGCTCGGACTCCGGTGCCGGCGCCTCGACGGCTACCTCCTTCTTGCGCCGACGGATCACCGCGGCGCCGCCCTTGCGCTGCACACGCCGCTCGGTGACGACCTGGGTCGACTCGCTGGGCTTGCCCAGCTTGTCGCGCAGCTGCTGCGCCGTCTCGTCGTCCACCGCGGCCATCGGGCTCTTCAGCTCGATGCCGACCTCGGCTGCACGGTCGACGATCTCGGTTCGATCGATTCCGAGGTCTTCCGCCAGCTTGTATGCCCTGATGTTCGCCATTCCGCCCTTCGAGGTGCGCTCCGAGCGCGCCGGGGTGCGAGTTCTCCGCAGCCGTTCAGCGCGCCGCAGGCGGCTCCTTGCCCTCGCCGACCGCGGCGGCCGCCGCCTCCGCCTCGCGCCGAGCCGCCTCTTCTTCCTGCTGTCGCTTCTGCGTCGCCAGCTCGGCGGCGCGCTGCTTGATCGCGGCGGCGCCCGCTTCGTCGATGCCGGGCATCTGGGTCAGTAGCTCCACGTCGCAGTTCGCGAGGTCCTCGAGCGAGGTGATGCCCTGCTGCAGCAGCAGCTCGGCGTCCGCGTCACCACAGCCCTCGACGACCGCGACCGCCTCGGACAGCCACTGCGCGAGCTCCCGCATCTTCGACTCGCTCTTGATGTCGATCCGCCAGCCCGTCAGCTGCACCGCGAGGCGGACGTTCTGGCCCTTGCGACCGATCGCGAGCGAGAGCTGATCGTCGGGGACGATCACGTCCATCGATTTCTGGACGTCGTCGATGATCACCTTGGAGACCGCCGCGGGCGAGAGGGCCGAGCAGACGTAGCGCGCCGGATCGGCGCTCCAGGGCACGATGTCGATGCGCTCGCCGCGCAGCTCCTGGACCACGGCCTGCACGCGGC
>CAZZFT010000084.1:0-22071 GCA_964653555.1 uncultured Spirochaetales bacterium
CCCAGCTGTTGTCGAACTGGAAGCGCAGGCGCTGGAACTCCGAGGGCTTCCAGGTGACGAAGGCAGAGGCGGTGCGGGCGAGGTCCTCCGGCCCTTCGGGCGCCTCCGAGTAGTCGAAGCGCGCCCCGGCCGAGAAGCTGCGCGCGAAGAAGGCCTCGAGGTAGCCGTAGCCGCCCTGGCGGTCCTCGCGGAAGCGGTCCACCACCGCCCCGGTGGCGTCGTCGCGCTCGGTGAAACGCTGATCGTTCCAGTACCACTCGGTTCCGATCACGAGTCCCTGGTAGAGGCCGCTGGTGCCCGGCTGGTGGCGCAAGGTCACGTCGAGGCCCCAGAGGTTGCGCGTGCGGTTCTGCGGCACGCCGTACCAGGTCCCTCCCAGCTCGACGTTCCAGGTGTCGGTCAGGTCGAGGTAGGTGTGCGGGCGCGCCAGGAAGGTGAGCTCGCCGAAGTCGCGCCTCCCGAAGAAGCCGTTGTCGTTGAGATCCGACAGGTTCTCGGAGCCCACCGTGTTGTAGATGCCGCCCGTCAGCTCCACGTAGTAGTCGATCGGCATCAGCCACGACAGCTCCGCCCCCTCGGCGCCCGACTCGCCGCCGATCAGCCGGTCGATCGAGGGCGGCCGGTCGACGAAGGGCAGCGACTCGTCGTGCCAGTGCGGAAGCCGTCCGACATCGGCGAAGAAGCGGCCGCCCTTCACCGTGAGGTTCCACGGCAAGGCCGTCGTGACGAGCGCCGCCTCCTCGACGTCGAAGCCCTCGTCGCTCGAGCCGTTGATCGAGGCGTAACCGCGCAGAAAGGGATCGATCGGCGCGGAGATGAACAGCTCCGCGTTCTGCAGCGAGAATTTGGAGCCGTTCGGATAGCCGATCGACTCCCAGGAATCCTTCGCGTCCTGGGCGAACTCGGTGTCCACCACGAAGCTGATCGCCGGATTGTCGGCGTTGACCGGGGCGATGCGCGCCGTCGCGGCCGGCGTCGGCTCGGGCGCCAGCTCGGGCGCCGCCGCCTCCATCGCGTCCACCCGCTGGCGGAGCTCGCCCAAGGAGTCCTGGGTGGTCGACAGATCCTCGCGGGCCTTGGAGAGCTGCTCCTGGGTCTGGTCGAGCTCCTTCTGGAGCCGCTCCACCTCGGAGTCCGCCGCTCGGGCGACGGGGTCTGCGAGCATGATTGCGGCCCCGATCCAGAGGGCCGCGCGCGGCGAGCCGCGCCATTTCGGAAATCCCATGACCGTTCCTCACCGGGGCGGCCCACGGCCGCCCGGGTACGCGCTGCCTGCGGGCGACGTCCTATTCGACACACAAAGGCGTCGCCGGTCGCGCGCGAGGCTGCTCGGGTTGCTTCTCGGAGCTAGGCGAGCGAGAGCGCGCGGAGAGGCGGAGCGCGAGGCGGCGCCGAGATGCGCTCGACGGCGCGCGGCGGCGCGGCCGCGGGTGTCGGCGGCAGGGGTGCCGCCACCCCCACGCTCCGCACGACGTCGAGCGGCGCCACGCGGTCGACGCCGCTGCGCACCTGGTTGAGCGCCAGGCAAATCGGACAGCGGGTCGCGTCGTGGGGGGTCCCGTGCGGGGAGACCGGGGACGCGGGCGCGAGGGAGAGCTCGTCGGCCGCGACGGCTCGCAGACCCTCGAAGGACAGCGCAATGCCGTGCGCCGCCGGCAGCTCGAACTGGGCCAGCAGGAGCGCCGCGACGAGCGCGACGTGGATTCTCCGGCCCTGGCGCATGCTCACCTCGTTCCCGGGTGCGAACGCGGGTGGGGGTGGACGCGCGAAGCCTAGCCGAGAGCTTCGAGACGGCAAGACGCGCGCGGGACACCGCGTCAGTCCCGCGCCACGCGGGCCTTCACCCGCGAGTGCAGCTCCCGATGCACGGCCGGGTCGAGGTGGGCGCCCGCCGCGAACAGCAGGAACAGCATCACCTTCGACAGCGAGTCCGCGAGCAGCTCGCTCGCCGAGCGGTCGTCCCGCTCCGGCCGGGACTCGAGCATCGCGAGCACGCGCTTCGCCGGCAGCTCGCCCGAGGGCGTGAAGCGCAGGCGGCGGAACACGGCGTGGGCCGGGTCGTCCTCGAACACCGACTCGGCGGCCCGGTGGAGCGCGGCGCCCGCCCCGGCGTCGGCGGCGGTGGCGAAGATGTCGCGGAAGGCGTCGTTGAAGGCGGCGAGCACGCGTGCCGGCTCGCCGTCGCCGCCCGAGCGGAGCACGGACAGCTCGTCGAGCCGCCGCACGCCCTCCATCAGCAGACCCTCGGCGGAGAGACCGGGGACGGTCAGGGTCTCGTCGTCGCTCTCGTCGCTGAGTACGAAGGCCCCGTGCTTTTCGAGCAGGATCGCCTGGAAGACGGTGGTGACGTGCTCCTGCACGGCGTTCCACAGGTCGCGCTCGGAGAGCAGACTGCGCGCGACCGCCAGGCGCCCGGCGCCGCGCGGGTCGCCGGCCTCGCGCGCGAGCCGCTCCATGTCCTCGCGCTCGAGCAGCCCCATGCGCACGGCCACCTCACCGAGGCTCTCGTTCACCCGCTCGGAGGCGGCGCCGTGCACCTCGCCCTCGCCGAACACCACCATCCGCATCGCGCTGCGCCCGTAGATGCGCAGCACTCCGGAGAGCCGGCCGTGAGCGATCAGGCTGACGAGCTCCGAGAAGGCGATCCGCGACAGGTCGCCGGCCAGGATCACGGCGGTGCCCTCGGGCAGCTCGCTCTCGTCCTCCACGCCGATCAGCAGCGCGTTCGGCGAGTCGAGCAGGGCGTAGCAGTGCTCGCGGTGCCGCTCGTCGACCTGCCCGTCGAGCCGCACGCCTCCCTCTCCGGCGATGCGTAGCCGCGCCCTCAAGCCGCACCCATCCTCGAAGAGGGGTTTCGGCGCGTCGCAGGGCCTCCTTGAGACGGGGGGAGCGCCCGCACCCTCCCCTCCTACCGAGCCGCCGCCGCGGGCAGCGCGAACGCCAGCAGCGAGTCGCCGGGAGTGGTGCCGAGGGTTCCGTGCCCCCCCGCCGCGATCACCACGAGCTGGCGCCCCCGCGCCCGCCGGAAGGTGAGGGGCGTCGCCTGGCCTCCGGCCGGCAGCCGCGCCGACCAGAGCTCCTCCCCGGTCTCGACGTCGAAGGCGCGCAGCGCGTCGTCCATCGACGCCGCAATGAACACGAGGCCGCTCGCCGTGACGATCGGGCCGCCCATGCTCGGCATGCCCCAGGACAGCCAGAACGGGAAGGGCGCCGCGTCGCGGGTAGTGCCGAAGGGCACCTCCCAGACCTTCTCGCCGGTCGCCAGGTCCACGGCCAGCAGTGTGCCCCAGGGAGGTGGATTGCAGGGCACTCCCCAGGGCGAGAGCAGCGCGCCCTGGAACTGGGCGTAGGGAGTGCCGAGCTGGGGAAACAGGATCGCGTAGGGCCGGCGCACGGCGACCTGGGCGGCCGCGTCGCGCGGCACCACGCGTTGCACGCTCGGAACGCGGTTCAGGTTCGCGATCAGCAGGCCCCGCTCGCGGTCGACGGCGACGCCCCCCCAGTTCACCCCGCCGGCGACCCCGGGATACTGGAGCGTGCCCTCGAGACTCGGCGGCGTGAACACGCCGCCGCTGCGCAGCGCCGCCATCTGCTCGCGGCATGCGTCGCGCTCCCAGGGAACGATGCCCCAAGCGTCCTCGGGGCCGAGGCGGTCGGGGAGCAGCGGCGGGGGATGGGTCGGGAAGGGCTGCGTCGGGGCCGCCGTCTCGCCCGCCACGTCGGAGGGCGGAACCGGACGCTCCTCGACCGGGTAGATCGGAATCCCGGTCTCGCGATCGAGCAGGAACACGTGGCCCATCTTCGTGGCCTGCGCCAGCGCCGCGACCGGGCGGCCGTCCGGTCGCACGCCGTCGAAGAGCGTCGGCTGGGAGGCGACGTCGTAGTCCCAGAGGTCGTGGTGAACGGTCTGGAAGCGCCACGCCACCGCCCCGCTGCGCGCGTGCAGCGCGACCACCGAGCTCCCGTAGTAGTCGAAGCCGGTGCGCTGCCCGCCGAAGAAGTCCGGGCTCGGGTTGCCCGTCGGAACGAACAGCAGCTCGCGCTCGGGATCCGCCGAGAAGATCGACCAGGCGTTGGGGGTGCCAGGGTGGAAGCGCGGTGTCCCGTCGGGCGCGGGAGGGAGCGGCGGCGTTCCCGGCGGCACCGGATCGAAGGCCCAGCGCAGCGCGCCCGTCACGGCGTCGTAGCCCCGCACCACGCCGCTCGGCGCGTCGGTGCGGCGCCCGTCGGCGACCAGCGCGCCCACCGCGACCACGCCCGCCACGGCGGTCGGCGGCGAGGTGACCGCGTACTCGTCCGGTCGAAACCCGGTCACGCCGAGGGAAAGATCCACCTCGCCCTGCCGGCCGAAGTCGGGGCACGGCCGGCCGTCGCGCGCGTCCAGCGCGATCAGCCGCGCGTCCATCGTGGCGGTGAAGATGCGCTCGGCGCAGCGCCCTTCCTCGCCCGTGCGCACGTAGCTCACGCCGCGACAGGTCCGCGTCCAGCCTCCGGTGGGCGCCACGGCCGGGTCGTACACCCAGCGCACGCTGCCCGTCTCCGCGTCGAGCGAGAACACGCGGTTGTGGGGCGAGCAGAAGTAGAGGGCGTCCTCCACCGCGATCGGCGTCGCCTCGAAGGCGGTCTTGTCGCGACCGTCCACGCCCCCGGAGACGTCTCCCGTGTGGAACTCCCAGGCCGGCTCGAGGTGCGCGACGTTCGCGGGCGTGATCTCCACGAGCGGAGACCAACGCGAGCCGCCGGCGTCGCCCCCGTAGTGAGCCCACTCCGCCGCCGGACCGCCCGGATCCACGGCGCGGCCGGCGTCGCAACCGGCGTTCGCCAGAGCGAGCCACGCCGTCACCGCGAGCCGGCGAGCGAGAGCCGATCGCCTAATTCCGGGCCTCCCCGCCACGACGGGCGACGTCGTCGGAGGAGAGGCCCTCCGGATCGAGCCGCAGCACGCGGGGCATGCCGCCTTCGATCTGCCACGCCGGCTGGTTCGAGTTCGAGGTCCACACCCGGCCCTGGGCGTCGAAGTCGATCTCGCGCGTATAGGTGACGCGCGTCGGCAGCGGATAGACCGTGAACGCCTCACCCCTGGGGTCGAAGCGGATCAGCGTGTCGCTGTTGGTTCCGCAGATCCACACCGCGCCCGAAGGGCGATGGACGTTGAGCGCGTAGGGCGTGTCGCTCCCGGGCGGCTCGATCGGGATCGGGTACTCGACGAAATCGCGCGTGTGCGGGTCGAAGCGCGCGATCAGACCCGAGGAGAAGCCGGGGATCCAGAGCCGGCCCTGACCGTCGAAGCGCATCCGGCGCGGCGCGCTGAAGGGCGTGTCCACCATCTCGATCGAGAAGTCGTCGGGGTCGACGCGGCCGATGCGGTGGTCGTTGAGCTGGCTGAACCAGACCGCGCCGTCGGGAGCGACGTCGACGCCGTAAGGGACCGGCGCCGTGAAGCCGTCGCCCTCGGCGGCGGCGCCGCGCAGGTCGAAGTACCGGCCGAACCACAGGGCCACGGGCATCGCGTGCATCGCCAGCGCCTGGCCCAGCGTTCGCGAGGGAAGCCTCAGCTCGCGCCCCTTCCCCCTCGCCGGGTCCCACATGCCCAGGTGGTTGGAGCCGGCGATCGTGTACCAGATGCGTCCGCGCGAGTCGAAGCGCAGCGTGTGGGGATAGTAGCCGTGCTCGAGCTCGACGATCGCGAAGGACTCGCTCGCGGGATCGAAGCGCGCCAGACGGTTGCCGAGGGCGAGCGTGATCCACACGGCGCCGTCGGGCGCCACCTGGAGCGAGTGCGGGCCGACGTAGGCATTGGTGTTGGGCACGTCGGGCGGTCCGCCGGTGGCGAACACGCCGCCGAGTGGAAGATCGCCGTGGGGGATGGTCCACGCCTCCCGCTCCCCGCTCTCGGGATCGAGGCGGTAGAGCTGGTCCTGGGTCATGTCCACCGAGTAGATGCGGCCGTCCGGATGAACCAGCAGGTCGTGCTGCATCGAGGCGGGCCCGCCCAGGTCCCACTCCTCGATCACGGCGCGCCGCACCTCGGGCGGGGGCGGCGGCGCGAAGCCGGGCGTGCCGAGCCCGGCGGTCAGGGCGGCGACCGCGTTCTCCGGCGCGTAGGCCTCGTTGAACAGAGCCGGGAGCTTCGCCCGCAGATCGGCCGAGAGCATCCCGCCCATGCGTCCCATCAGGTGGAGCACCTTGTGCCACTCCTCGGGCGCGCGCAGTCGCCGGGTGGCCCAGCTGCCCTGCTGGTGGCAGTAGGTGCACTGGCGCACCAGCTCTTCGCGCTGCGCCGGGTCGTCGAGGCGTTGCAGCACCAGGTCGTACCAGCGGTTCGCCGGCAGCTGGGCCGCCACCTCGGCGGGGTCGCTCTCCGGCTCCAACACCAGCCGCAGCCACTGGTCGTCCTGGAGCGAGACGTCGCTGCGGCGCAGGTCCTTCCAGCCGATGCGCCGCACGGAAACGATCGCGGGCCCCGACGAGGTGAGAGCCGGCGTGCGAAAGCGCCCCGCTTCGTCGCTGGTGACGGTGACGCGGTGCGCGGGCTCGTCGCGCTGGAAGGTGACGCGCGCGCCGACGATCGGACCGCCCGCGGCATCGACGACGATCCCGCGCATGCGCTCGCCGCCGGCGTTCGCCGGCCAGGCCAGGCCGAGCAGCGCGGCTAGAATGCCGGCGGCGGCGACCGGGCGCGTCGCGCGTGGCGCGCTGCGCCGCGCGGCCGACCGCGATCGGGGAATCATGCGCCCGTGCCACCTCCGACTGCGCCGCCCGAGCGGCGGTCCACGCGATGCTGCCATGGCGCGGCGGCCGGCGCACACGGCGCCGCCGGGGCTCGCGCTGTCCCTCGCGCTCGCGTGCGCCGCGGCTCCGCTCGCTCCGCCCGACCCGCCGCCGGCGCCACCCCTCGATCCGGAGTCGGTGCGCGTACGGCTCGTGTTCGACGCGTCGGTCGACCTCGACCTGTACGTGACCGGTCCGTCCCAGGAGACCGTGTACTTCGGCAACGCGCGCTCGCGCGACGGCGGCGAGCTCGACGCCGACCGGCGCTGCGATTCGCCGGCACCGCGCGCGGAGAGCGTGACCTTCCCGGCCGCGCCGGCGGGCCTGTACCGGGTGGGCGTAGACTTCATGGTCCGCTGCGCCGACGGCGTCGAGCGCGCACCCTACGCGCTGTCGATCGAGGCGCCGGGCCGCGCGCCGCAGCGCCTGGAGGGAGAGGTCGCGTTCGGCGTCTTCGAGGCGCGGGTGACGGAGTTCCGGATCGGCGGCGGGCCGCCCTGAGCCCCGGCCCGCGGGGGCAGTGCCCGGGTCGCTTCGGCGCCCAGCCCGGCCGATCGAGATTTTCGCGCGCCTCCTGCGCGCCCGCGAGGGACGCCCGCACATCAAGCGCGCCCCCGAGCCGGCCGATGAATGGTGAGCCCAGACCGACCGAGGTGCTCTTGCGCAGCCCGAACGAGACCCCCGCCGGCACACCCGGTGGCGTGCGTGTCCTGTTCGTGGGCGACTCGCTCGCCGACGCCGCGCTCGTGCGCGACCTGCTGGGCCGCTCGAGCGCGATGACCTTTCGCGTGACCCACGCCCGCCGCCTGGCCGAAGCCCTCGCCCTGCCCGACGCGGCGGACGCGGACGTGCTGCTGCTGTCGGTGGAGGCCGCCGACCTGCCCGGCCTCGCCTGCCTGACCCAGGTCCGGCTCTCGGCGCCGCTCTTGCCCGTCGTGGTGTTCTCGGAGGTCGACGACGAGGTGGCGGCGCTCCGCTCCCTCCAGGCCGGCGCGCGCGGCTACGTGGTCAAGCACGAGCTCAACACGCGCAGCCTCGTCACGACCCTGGGCGCCGCCCTCGAGAGCCACCGCATGATCCTCCAGCTCAACGACGCGCGGGAGAAGGCGCGCCACCTGGCGACGCACGATCAGCTCACCGGTCTGGCGAACCGGACCCTGTTCCAGGACCGGCTCGGCCAGGCGCTCTCCTCCTCGAACCGCTCGCGCCAGCGCCTCGCCGTGCTCTTCGTCGACCTCGACGGCTTCAAGGGCATCAACGACTCGCTGGGACACGCGGTCGGGGACGGACTGCTGCGCAGCATCTCCCGCCGCATCGCCGCCTGCCTGCGCGAGACCGACACGGCCGCCCGGCTCGGCGGCGACGAGTTCGCGGTGCTGCTCACCAACCTGAGCAACGAGATCGACGCGGCGACGGTGGCGCGCAAGCTGCTCGCCGAGCTCTCCGAGCCGATCCACTTCCGTAATCAGATCACCGCGATCCGGTGCAGCATCGGCATCTCCACCTTCCCGCGCGACGGACGCGATCCCGAGGAGCTGATCAAGAAGGCCGACACGGCCATGTACCACGCGAAGGAGACCGGCGGGGGTCGCTTCGAGTTCTACACCGACGACATGAACGCGGCGATCCAGAGGCGGATGGCCCTCGAGGACCGCCTGCGCACCGCGCTCGAGGACGACGGCCTGCGCCTCTACTACCAGCCCCAGTTCGACCTGACGCGCGGCCGGATCATCGGCGCGGAGGCGCTCCTGCGCTGGCAGCACCCGGAGCTCGGCCTGGTGTCGCCCGCCCAGTTCCTGCCGATCGCCGAGGAGACGGGACTGATCGTCCCGATCGGCGACTGGATCCTGCGCACCGCCTGCGAGCAGAACGCGCGCTGGAGCCGGGACGACCACCGCGGACTGCGCGTGTCGGTAAACGTCTCGTCGCAGCAGTTCCTGGAGCCCGAGTTCGCGGACACGGTCCGGCGCGCGCTCGAGATGACCGGGGTGCCGCCGGTGTCCCTCGAGCTCGAGATCACCGAGAGCAGCCTACTGCGCGACGTGAACGTGACGGTGGACACGCTGCGTGCGCTCAAGGACCTGGGCGTGCGCCTCGCGATCGACGACTTCGGCACCGGCTACTCCGCCCTCGCCTACCTCAAGCGGCTTCCGATCGACGTGCTGAAGATCGATCAGTCCTTCGTGCGCACCCTGACCACCGATCCCGCCGACGCCACGATCACCGAGACGATCATCCAGCTCGCCGCCGGTCTGAACCTGACCACGATCGCCGAGGGCGTCGAGACGCTCGAGCAGCTGCTGCTGCTCGGCTCCTTCGGGTGCAAGCGGATGCAGGGCTACCTGTTCGGCAAGCCGGTGCCGCCGGAGACCTTCTCGCTGTGGCTGGAGAACCCGCCGTTCCGCTGGATGCAGGGCGAGGACGGCGGCGAGGGCGTGCCGCTCGGAGTCAGCGCGGGGCGGGTCGCGAGCCGGACGTCCTAGCCGCACCGGGCGCGTCGCCCTCGGCTACGACCGGCAGCAGGCACTCGGCGAGATCGGCGGTGCGCTCCTCGCCGGCGCGGATGTCGCGGAAGATGCGGTCGAGCTCGCGGCGGCGGCCCGGGTCCATGCGCTCGATCCAGTTGGCGCGATCGGGGTCGTCGCCGAGCACCAGCTCGCTGCGGTCGGCGTGGGCGCGGCCGGCGACGCGCGCGTGGTGGTAGAGCGCGCGCCCCAGCACGACGTAGGGGAAGTTGGCGCTCGAGGCCGGACCGCAGCGCAGCAGGCGCCCGCCCATCGGCAGCTGCAGCACCCGCATGCGCGCGAGCCGGGTGCTGGTCCACCAGGCGCCGGCGCCGCCCAGGGCCGCGCCCACCAGCGATCCCAGCAGCAGCGAGGCGCCGCCGACGCCCGCGTCGATCGCACCGCCCAGCACCGCTCCGCCCGCGGCGCCCGAGGCGATCAGCTGGCGCCGATCGAGCCCCCAGAAGAACCAGTGGTCGGTGGAGAACAGATCCTGCTCGAGCAGCTCGATGCCTCCCTCCACGCGCTCGATCGAGCGGTGCCCGTAGATGCGCTCCACGTCGCGCCGCGCCCGGCGCTCGCGCTCGCGCAGCTCGTCCTTCCAGGTCTGCTCCAGGGAGGTCTGGTAGAGCGCGGGATCGGCGTCGGGAGCGAGGCGGCGCGTGGAGACGTGCACGAGCACGTCGCAGAGCAGCCCGGCCAGCGTCCGCGCCGTGCGCGCGTGCACGCGGTCGCGCTCCTCGGCGAGCGCCGCGACCGCGGCCTCCAGCGGCTCGCGCCAGGCCTCGTTCAGCTGGCCGAAGCCGCGCAGCAGCTCGAGACGCGCCTCGAAGGAGGCGGAGTGGGCATCGAAGACGCGCACGATCTTGAAGTACTGCTGGAGCGCCGCGCGCCACTCCTCGACGTGGTCGGTGCCGGAGATCGGGTTGATCAGCGCCAGGCTCGGCTGGCCCGTCCAGCGCAGGATCTCCATCTCCGCCTCGAACTCGGGACCGTAGGGCAGCGAGCCGTCGGCCACGTAGAGGATTCCCGCGCCGTCCAGGATCGGGGCGAGCAGCGCGCACTCGTCGGGAAAGCGGTTCGTCCCGCGGTGCTCGGCGACGAAGGACTCGACCACGGCGCGGTGCGCGCCGGCGTGGGTCTCGTGCCCGCGCATCCACTCCAGTGCACGCCGCGCCCGTTGGAAGCCCGGGGTGTCGATCAGCACGTACTGCACCTCGTCGTCGATGCGCATCGGGTACGCGCGACACTCGGTGGTGGTGCCGGGCTCGGGCGCGATCCGCACCGAGTCGTCCTGGGCCAGCGTGGACACGATGCTCGACTTGCCCTTGTTGGGGTGTCCGACGACGGCGAAGGTCGGGATGCCCGTCATCCCTCCGTCTCCGCGCCCACGGTCTCCGGGGCGGTCACCACCTCGAGCCAGGGATCGGCCGCGGCGTCGAGGCGCCGCGCCCAGGTGCGCGCGTGGGCGCCACCGGCCGGCTCCCAGCGATCCTCCCCGGGGTTGGCCAGGGGAACCACCAGCAGCGGCGTCCCCTCGCCGAGGGCCTCGCGCAGCTCGCCGAGCAGATCGAGGAACTCGTAGAGCGGCGGCTCCCAGGACTTCACCAGCACGACCGGCGGGTCGCCGGCGGCGGCCAGCTCCGCGACCAGGTCGGCGTCGGCGCGCCCGCTGCCGGCACCTCCGTCGACCACGCCCGCCAGCTCGGCGCCGAGCGCGTCCGCGACCAGCTCCGCCACCGCCCCGTCGGCGATCGGCACGCCCGACCAGCGCACCGCGCGCACGCGCGCCGGGCGCGCGACGCGCCGCGGGCGCGGCGCGCCGGGGCGGCTCGGACCGCCCGCCTCCGCGCCCGAAGCCGCCGTCGCCACCCAGCGCGACTCGAGCCGGTCGCGCAGGTCGGCCACACCCGGCAGGGTGGTGAACACGCGCCTCAGCGCGGCGCGCTGGCGCCAGCTCGCGAAGGTGAGCAGCGCCAGGCGGGGCGCCAGCCCGTAGCACGCCATGCACAGCAGCAGAAAGCGCCACCAGGCGGCCGAGCGCGGCGCGTCGCCCGAGAAGCCTCCGGCGCCGCGGAAGTACTGGGTCTGACGGATCAGGTCCAGCGACGGGATGGCATCGGGGAGCGCATGGGACCAGGGCAGCGCGAGCCTCTGGGCCCAGCGCGCCAGCCCCTGGGCGTCGAGGTGGAGCGTGGTGGACCAGCCGAAGGCGAGGTCGCTGAACACCACCAGGCCCGCGGCGGTGACGAGCGCCGCCCCGTGGAACGACACGCCGAACAGCTGCGATGCGACCAGCAGCGACCACTTCTGCGCGTTCCCGTACAGTCGCTGGTGACGGCGCGCGAGAGCGCCGGCGCGGTCGAAGGCGTCGCGCTGCGCGGGCGGCAGGAGCCCGCGCAGGGCCGGCAGCCAGCGGCCCGGGCTCGCCAGCCGCAGCACGTCCTGGAGTGCGGCCAGGCCGGGCACCCGTCGGCGCCAGCTCTCGGGCAGGGAGAGCACGACCGTCGCGGCCACCAGGGCGAGCTGGAGCGCGACGAAGACGGCGAGCACCTGGACCACGTTGACCGGGTGCACGCCGTCGTAGGCGAACACGGTCAGCGCCGTGCTCGAGCCGAGCAGCAGGCCGGCCAGCACCAGCAGCGTGCGCAGCACCCGCTGCGCGCGGAGCGCGCGCTCGCCCGACGAAGGTCCGGCGCCGGTGCGGCGCGCGTCGAGCCAGGCCTCGACGCGCGCGGTCGCGCCTTCGACGCGCTCGCCGAGCGCGCGACCCAGCGTGCGATCGCGCCGGCGCAGCGTCTCGGGGTCGAGCTGCGCATCGGCCTCGAGCGCCGCCGCCAGATCGACGACCCGCGACAGGTCGACGCGCGGCAATGGCGGGGAACTGGTGGAGGTCATCGTTTGGGGCTGGCTCCGGGGACTTCGCTCGGCGTCGCCTGGCGGCGCGTCGGCCGACTCACGAGTCGGCCTCCTAGGCTAAGCCGCCGTCCCCTCCGGCTCCAGCACCACGACCGGGATCTCGCGCGGAGTGCGGCGGCGGTAGTCGGCGTAGTGCCGGTACGAGCCCTCGAGCTTCGACCACAGCGCGGCCAGCTCCGCACCCTCGGCGCGGCGCGCCGACACCGCGTGGTGCTCGGTGTCCACCTGGACCCGCGCGCTCGGATTCGCCTCGAGGTTGAGCCACCAGGCGGGGGGGCGGTCGTCGCCCGCGTTCGACCCGACCACCACGAAGGCGTCGGCCTCGCGCACGTAGAGCAGCGGCATCACGCGCCGCTTGCCCGTGCGGCGACCCACGGTGGTGAGCAGCAGGAAGCGCTTCCCCGGCAGCCGTCCTCCGATCCGCCCGCCGCTGCGTTCGTAGACGAAGCGGTGGAGCGCGGTGATCAGCGACAGGAGCCAGCGGATGTTCGGCACGGCGGGTGGAGCCGAGCACTCGGCCCTCGGCTCAAGCGAACTCGATCACCGAGCGGATGACCTCACCGGCCTGCATCGCGCGGAACGCCTCGTTGACGTCCTCGATCCCGATGCGCCGGCTGATCATCCCCTCGAGATCGAGCTTCCCCTGCTTCCACAGGCGCAGCAGACGGGGGAAGTCGACGCGCACGTTCGCGCTGCCGTACATCGAGCCCTTGAGCGTCTTCTCGGCATAGAAGAGCTCGAAGGCCGTGAACTCGATCTTCTGCTCCATGCGGCCCACGCCCACCACCACCGCGGTCCCGCCGCGGCGGATCGCGTCGTAGGTGGCGCGGATCGTCTGGGGGTGTCCCACGCACTCCAGGGCGTAGTCGAAGCCCTCGCCCCCGGTCACCTCGAGCTTCGCCCCCTCGAGGTCGTCGGGCGTGACGCCGTGGGTGGCGCCGAACTTCTTCGCCATCTCGAGCTTCGCGGGCAGCGTGTCGACGGCGACGATCTCGGCGGCGCCGGCGATGCGCGCACCCTGGATGGCGGCGATTCCGACACCGCCGCAGCCGATCACCAGCACCGAGCTCCCGGGCGTGATCTTCGCGGTGTTGATCGCGGCGCCCACCCCGGTGGTCACGCCGCAGCCGATCAGCGACACCACGTTGAGAGGGATCTCCGGATCCACCTTGATCACCGCGGCCTGGGGCAGGATCATCTCCTCGGAGAAGGTGCCGCAGCCCGTCATCCCCGAGACCTTCTTGCCGTCGATCACGAAGTGGGGCGTGATCGCCATCTGGATCATCGTCTCGCACAGGTTCGACTGGCCGCGCAGGCAGTTCCTGCACATTCGGCACGCCGGGACGAAGGAGACGATCGCGTGGTCGCCGGCCTTGAGGTCGGTGACGCCCGGGCCGACCTCGAGCACCACGCCGGCGCCCTCGTGGCCGAGCACGCAGGGCGTCCCCGACGGAATGGTTCCGTTCTGGGCCGAGACGTCCGAGTGGCAGACCCCGCTCGAGACGACCTTCAGGTGGACCTCGCCGGGAGCGAGGTCGGTGAGTCCGACGTCGTCGCGCACCTCGAGATCCTTGTTGAGCTCCCAGAGAACGGCTGCCTTCATGCCACGGGTCTCCTGATTTCGGGGCGACGGATTGCAACATGTTCGACGGGCGACGGCAAGGGCCGCGGCGAGAGGCGGCGCTGTGCTACGCCGTGGCGCCGGCGATCCCGTGACGAGACGAGGAGGAAGGACATGGCCACGGTCGAGGAGCTTGCCCTGCGAGTCGACGCCCTCGAGACGCGCCTTCGGGCGGCGGAGGACGTCCAGGCCATCCACCGGCTGAAGGCACGCTACGCGCAGCTCGTGGACGCGCGTTACGAGCGGCGCGGGGGCGTCGTCGACCGCCCGCGCCTGGAGGCGGCGGCACGCGGCATCGCCGACCTCTTCACCCCCGACGGGGTCTGGGACGGCGGGTCCGCGCTCGGCGTGTGCCGCGGCCGGGAGGAGATCTTCCGCCGCATGTGCGAGCCCACGCTCTCCTTCTCGTGGCACTTCTTCCTCAAGCCGCACATCGAGGTACAGGGCGACCGCGCCCGCGGCAGCTGGGACATCCTCTCCCCCTGCACCAGCGGCGAGGGCCGTGCGATGTGGATGGTCGGCGTGGAGGACGACGAATACGCGCGCGAGGGCGCGGCCTGGCTGCATACGCAGATGAAGCTCGACGTGGTATTCATGGCGCCCCACGACCGAGGCTGGGGACGCAAAGAGAGCCGATAGTCGGGCAGGAGGGATCGATGGCGGAACACGGCTTCTGGACCTTCGCGCGGCGCGACCCGGAGCCGCTCGCCCTCGTCGACCCCGAGGAGAAGACCTGGACGCGCGGCGAGCTGCTCGCCGAGTGCAACCGCATCGTCCACGGGCTGCGCGCCCTCGGCCTCACCCACGGCGACACGGTGGCGGTGTGCCTGCCGAACTGCGCCGAGTTCTACGCGATCTACCTCGCCTGCCTTCAGGCCGGCTGGTACCTGACGCCGATCAACTTCCACCTCGCGGCCCCCGAAGTCGCCTACATCGTGCAGGACTGCGGGGCGAAGGCGTTCATCGGCCACGAGCGCGTCGCCGCCGAGTGCTCGCGTGCGGCGGAGGAGATCGGATTCCCGAAGTCGGGCCGCTTCGCGATCGGAAACGTGCCGGGATTCCGGCCCTTCTCCGAGCTCACCGCCGGACGATCGACCGACATGCCGAGCGAGCGCGCCGCCGGCGCGGTGATGAACTACACCTCGGGCACCACCGGCAAGCCCAAGGGCGTGCGGCGGGCGCTGGCCCCGAAGGAGGTCGAGCCCGACCTCATCATGCAGATGATGAGCGTGGTGTGGCAGATGTTCGGCATCAAGCCCGAGGACGCGAACGTCCACCTGTGCGGCTCGCCGCTCTACCACACGGCCGTGCTCGTCTACTCGGGCAACGCTCTCCACCTCGGACACGCGGTCGTGCTGATGGACAAGTGGGACGCCGAGAAGACGCTCGAGCTGATCGACCGCTACCGGGTCACCACCAGCCACATGGTGCCGACCCAGTTCCACCGCATGCTGCTCCTGCCCGAAGAAGTGCGCGCCAAGTACGACGTGTCCTCCACGCGCTGCATGATCCACGCGGCGGCGCCCTGCCCGCCGGACGTGAAGCGGCGCATGATCGAGTGGTGGGGGACCTCGATCTACGAGTACTACGCCGCCACCGAGGGCGGTGGCACGCTGGTCACGCCCCAGGAGTGGATGGAGCACCCGGGCACCGTCGGTCGCCCCTGGCCGGGCGCCGAGGTGCGCATCTTCGACGACGAAGGCGGGGACGTGCCCACCGGCGAGCAGGGCACCGTCTACATGCTGCTCGGCGAGACCGGGAAGTTCGAGTACAAGGGCGACGCGGCGAAGACGAAGAAGAACCGCGTCGAGAAGGACGGGAAGCTCTACTTCACCGTCGGCGACATCGGCTACCTCGATCCCGAGGGCTACCTCTTCCTGTGCGACCGCAAGATCGACATGATCATCTCGGGGGGGGCGAACATCTACCCGGCCGAGATCGAGAACGTCTTCCTCGAGCACCCCAAGGTCGGCGACGTGGCCGTGTTCGGGATCCCGCACGAGGACTGGGGCGAGGAGATCAAGGCGGTGGTCGAGCCCGCTCCGGGCGTGATCGCCGGTGACGCGCTCGCCGCGGAGCTGCTCGACTACTGCCAGGAGCGGCTCGCGAAGTTCAAGCTCCCGAAGACGATCGACTTCACGAACGAGATGCCGCGCGACCCGAACGGCAAGCTCTACAAGCGCCGCCTTCGCGATCCCTACTGGGAGGGGAAGGAGCGGGCGATCTAGGAGCAGGCGTGCGCCGCGCCGCGCTCTTCGCCCTCCCCTTCCTGCTGCTCGCGCTCGGCCTGGGGCTGTGGCTCGCCCGCAACCTGGAGGGTCTGCTCAATCGGGTCGAGCCCGCTGCGCTGCCCGAGGTGTCGGAGCGGGCGGCGCTCCTGCACCGGGCGAGCACCGTCGTCGACCTCCACGCCGACTCGCTGCTCTTCGGCCGCGACCTCGCCCGCCGCTCCTCGCTCGGGCACCTCGACCTGCCCCGCCTGCGCGAGGGAGGCGTCGCGCTCCAGCTCTTCGGCGTCGTCACGCGGGTGCCCTTCGGCGTGAACATCGATCGCAACGAGGACCGCTTCGACCTCGTCACGCCGCTCGCCTGCCTGCGCTGGCTGCCCGAGTGCACGGCAAGCCCCTTCGAGCGGCTCGAGCGCCAGGCCGCTCGCCTCGCCGACCTGGTCGCGCGCGACGGGGACCTCGTCTGGATCCGCACGCGCGAGGACCTCACGCGCCTGCTCGAGCGGCGGCGCGCCGGCGACCGCAACGCGGTCGGGGTGATGCTCACCGTGGAGGGGGCCCACGCGCTGGAGGGCGACCCGGCGAACCTCGAGCGCGCCTTCGCCCTGGGCGTGCGCGCGATCGGCCTCGCCCACTTCTTCGACGACGCCTACGCCGGCTCGGCCCACGGCGCGGACCAGGGAGGCCTCAGCGAGCTCGGTCGCCGGACCCTCGCGCGCATGGAGGAGCTGGGGATCGCCCTCGATCTGGCCCACCTCTCGCCGGCCGCGATCGACGACGCGCTGGCGCTCGCCACCAAGCCCGTGATCGTCTCCCACGGCGGGGCTCGCGGCACCTGTGACAACGCGCGCACGCTCACCGACGACCAGCTGCGCGCGATCGCCGCGGGCGGCGGGGTGGTCGGGATCGGCTACTGGGAGACGGCCGTGTGCGGCACGTCGCCGCGCGACGTCGCCCGGGCGATCCGCTACGTCGCCGACCTCGTCGGCGACGAGCACGTCGCGCTCGGCTCGGACTACGACGGCGCCACCACGGTCGGCTTCGACGTCTCCGCCCTCCCCGCCTTGACCCAGGCCCTGCTCGACCAGGGCTTCTCGAGTCCGGCCGTCACGCGCATCCTCGGCGGCAACGCCCTGCGCGTGCTGATCCAGACGCTGCCCTGAGGTCCGCGGGCACCGCATCCCGCCCGACGCGCGGCCCGGCCGCCGTGACCTAACGAGCCGCCGCGGATCCCTCGGGCAGTCCGTGATATCTTCCCGCGTCATGTCCACCCTGCGCGGTCGCTGCCCGTGCGGAGCGGTGACCTTCGAGATCGCGAGCTCCGTCTCGGCTCTTCCGGCCTGCCACGGCTTCCGCTGCCGCAGGCTCTACGGAGCGGCCTTCGGTCCGATCGCGATCGCGGAGCGCGAGGACGAATGACACCCGCAGGATTCGCCCGCATCTCGCGCACGCTGTGGCTCGCGGCCGGCTTCGGCCTCCCGGTCCTGCTCGCCAGCGGTCGCGCCCCCGCACAGAGCCTGCTGGAGCTGGCGGCGTGCATCAGAGATCGGGGAGCGGTCTACTACGGCGCCTACTGGTGTCCCGTCTGCGCCAAGCAGAACGCCTTGTTCGGCGAGTTCGTCTCGCTGCTGCCCTACCACGAGTGCTACGACGCGGACACCCGGGAGAAGCGATCGTCGTGCCGGCACGTGGACAGCTTCCCGACCTGGGAGTTCGCGGACGGCACGGTGCGGACGGGGCTGCAGCCGCTCGAGCGGCTCGCTGCGCTCACGGACTGCCCGCTCTAGCGCGACTCCACCTCGGCCTCGCGGGCGAGACCCAGTTCGCGGCGGATCCGCTCGGCGGCGCCGGGCGCCAACGGCGAGAAGTGGCGGAGCAGCGCCTCGTCGACGCGGGAGGGCGGGTAGTAGTAGTTGGTGAGGGCGAGACGCGCGCCGCTCGCCAGGGGCCTGCCGCGGTGGATGCCGGCGCTGTTCACCAAGAGCAGCGTGCCCGCCGCGCCCGGGAACACACGGCGCGTCGCCCCGGATCGGGCGACCACCCGCTCCACCTGCTCGGGCGTGTAGCGCGTGGCTGGCGCCGCGGGGAGCCCGCCGAACAGCGTGTCCAGGACCGCCCGCCGCGCGCGTTGGCTGCCGAGCACGTACTCGAAGGGTCCGTTGTCGTCGCCGACGTCGCAGAGGTAGAGGATCGACTTGAACTGGGAGCCGTGCCAGTCGCGGTGCCAGCCGTCGCCGGAGCCACGATTGGAGGGCGTGGCGTCGATGCGCGCGCCCAGCGTTGCGAAGGGATACAGGCCGAAGCCGCTGGCGAGCTCTCCCATCCGGCGGGTCCAGGCGTCCGCGTGGAAGGCGGCGAGCTCGGGCGCCACCGCCTCGGCGCCGTAGAGGCGCCGATCCGATCCACCCGAGGCGACGCGCAGCGCCTCCGGGTGGAGGGCGAGGGCGCGCTCGAGGGCGGCGCGCGCCCCGGCGCACCGCTCCGGCGACCAGTAGCCCGGCACCGCCGCGACGCCGTCGCGCGCGAGCGCGTCGGCGATCTCCGCCGCGTCGGCACGCCCGAGCGCCAGCTCTGACGCGATCCGCGCCCGGTCGGCGGGCACGGCGTCCCGCCGCGTCGTGCGCTGGATGCGCGCCCAGTAGCGCGCCGTCCGGAGCCCCGCCTGGACCGTCATGGCCTCCGGATCGGCCGATCGCCGCCGGACCCGTAGCGCGAGGGCGCCCCGCTACTCCGCTCCGCTGGCGCCGTCGCGCAGGCCGCACTTCGGAAACGGGCCGATGAAGGCGTGCTCGTGGAGCCCGTAGCCGACGCGGCCCTCGTACTCGAAGCGCGCCACGTGATCGACGACGCCGTACTGGCCGATCTTCCCGACCTCCTCCACGTCCAGATCGAGGCCCTGCACGACCAGGGGCCCCTGGTACATGCCGTGCCGCCAGTCCGCGTCCATCCCGTAGCCGGTGCCGACGGCGATGAAGGCGTGGGTCAGGGGCGTCACCTCCACGGTGAAGCCGCCCTCGGGTGCCTGGGGGAACGCGATCCGCGACTTCTCCACCACGCGCGTGCCGGGGATCAGCGCGTGCTCGTACTCGGGTCGTCCCAGCCACTCGGGCTCGCGAGACGGGTCGCCCCAGACGCGCACCGCCTCCTCGATCAGGCGCTCGCCCGAGACGGTCTCGTTCAGGATGTAGAGGATGGAGTGATCGTCGAACTGCATCGGCGAGTAGTTCCACATGCCCGTCATCTGCCCCTCGCCCTGGCGGATGCCCGGGTGCTCGGTCTCGCCCACCGGGCGCACGCCCCAGGAGCGGTCGCGCGTGCCCCACCAGCGGTCGGGCGTCACCGCGATGCGGTCCCCGCCCACCTCGAGCATTCCGCTCCAGCAGCCGGTCTGGGCGAAGCGCATCGTGTCGAAGAGCACGCGGCCGTGCTTGCGGATGTACTGGCGCGGCTCCTCGAAGGCCGGGATCGCACCGTCCCAGGTGAGGTCGCAGGCGATGCCGTGCTCGTTCGGCTCGAGCACGAAGCGCACCTGCTCCAGCGGCTTCACCACCTCGACGCGGAAGGGGCCGACGCTCGTGTCCATGCGGTCGCCCAGCTCGCGCGAGGCGCGCACCACGCGGTGGCGCCCCCCGCGCGAGACGCAGGCAAAGGCGTCCTGCACCGCGAGGTTCGGGTACTGGCCCAGCCCCATCACCATGAACAGCTCGTCCGAGGAGCCGTGCAGGTTGAAGTAGTAGCGATCGTAGAAGTTGCGGTCGCTGGTGCCGACGTGGCGGATCGTGTCGGCGATCTGGTGGACGGGGTAGTCGTCCCAGGACGAGAGCATCAGTGAACCTCCAACCTGTTCGAACTTGGCCCGGCTGCGCCTCGCTGCCCGGGGGCCTTCGGCGGTTGCGGTCAGCCGATGAAGAGCCCGCCGTTGGGCGAGATCCACTGACCGGTGAGGAAGGCGCCGTCGTCGCTGGCGAGGAACAGCGCGACGCCGGCGATCTCCTGGGGCGTGCCCATCCGTCCCAGCGGCGTGCCGGCGATCATCATCTTCATCATCGGCTCGGGTACCTTCGACGCCATCGGCGTGTCGATCGCGCCGGGGCAGATCGCGTTGACGCGGATGCCGCGGCTCCCGACCTCGCGCGCCAGCGCCCGGGTGAAGCCGAGCAGGCCCGCCTTCGCGGTCGCGTAGTGAACCGGTCCCAGACCGCCGAGGCCGGCGATGCTCGACATGTTGAGGATCACGCCCGACCGCTGCTCGAGCATGCGCTTCACCGCCTCCCGGGCGCAGAAGAAGGCGCCGTTCAGGTGGATCTCGAGCATGCGCGTCCAGCCCGCGTCGCTCATGTGGGGCGTGAGCGAGCCCGTCGTGTACAGGCGGTCCATCGCGTCGCCCGGCGTGCTGTCGACTCCCGCGTTGTTCACCAGCACGTCGAGGCGCCCGGTCGCGGAGGCTATCGCCGCGCCCATCTGCGCCACGGCCGCGCTGTCGGAGATGTCGCCGGGTACCGCCAGGTGCCCCGAGCCCGGCAGCGACTTCACCGTCTCCTCCGCGGTATCGGCCCGCACGTCGTTCACCGCCACCACGGCGCCCTCGGCGGCGAAGCGCTCGCAGATCGCCCGACCCAGACCCGAGCCGCCCCCGGTCACCCAGGCGACGCGTCCCTCCAGCTTCACGATCGCTCCTTCCCGGGCTCCGCCAGGAACTCGACCACCACGCGCAGGAACTCCTCGAAGCGGTCGTGGTGGACCCAGTGTCCGGCGCCCTGCACGTTCACCACGCGGGCATCGGGAAAGGCCGCCGAGCGCCCGTCGCGGTCGGGATCGGTGTCCGAGCTCTCGGTGCCGCGTATCAACAACACCGGACACCGCACGCGCCGGCGCAACTCGAGCACCTCCTCGTCGCTGAAGCGTTCCGGGGCGAAGCCGCGGGTGTAGTTGTCGAACTTCCAGGTGTAGGTTCCGTCCTCGTTGCGCGCGACGCCGTGGATGGTGAGGTGACGCGCCTGATCCTCGGAGAGGAAGGAATTGACCTCGAGCATGCGTTTGGCGGCGTCCTCGATCGACGCGTAGCGGTGCAGGCGGCGGCTCGCGAGGCCCTGCATCTGCTCCACCCAGTCGCGCAGGCGCTTCCAGCCCGGCACGTCGCGCCACGTCGCGAGCATCGCGGGCGGCGGACCGAGCCCTTCGATCGCCACCAGCTTCCTCACCTTCTCCGGGAATACGCCGGCGTAGAACAGCGACACCATTCCGCCGAGGGAGTGGGCGACGATCGTCGCGGGTCCCGCGTCGAGCGCCTCCACCAGCTGGGCGAGGTCGAGCACGAAGTCCGAGAGCGCGTAGGTGCTGCCGATCGCCCAGGCGCTGTCGCCGTGTCCGCGCAGGTCGGGCGCCACCACGTGCCAGTCGTGGCGGAGCTCGCGCGCCACCCAGTCCCAGCTACGGGAGTGGTCACGACCGCCGTGCACGAGCAGGAGCAGCGGCTTGTTCTCGTTCCCCCAGTCCACGTAGTGGAGGCGCAGCCGCTGGGACACGTAGAAGCGCGAGGCGGGTCCGATGATCTCGACGGCGGGCATGGCGCGGGATGCTAGCCGACTCGTCGATTCCGCACGCGCAGGATCTGGCGCGCCTCAGTCTCCGCAGGCGCGAAAGCGACCGGCCTCCACCTCCTCGACCCGCTCTCTCTGGAGCAGGCGCGCCAGGTGCTGGCCCATGCTGCGCCGCTCGACCGGATCGGCGAAGGGCACCGCGTCGCCGGGCCGGTACACGAAGCGGTGCTCCACCACCTCGTCGAGGGTGCGCGGCACCCGGAGGAAGCCGAGCAGCTCCGACTCGCGGCGCGCGATCACCGCCGCGAAGCGGTCCAGACGCGCGCGGAAGACGGCGCGATCGTCGATCACACCGATGTGGTGGAAGGTTGCCCACACCCGGGCGTCGAGCTCGCGCACCAGCGCGAGACTTCGCTCGAAGTCCTCGAGCGACGACCAGGCGTCGCCGTAGTAGGGACCGAAGCTCGACAGGTCGATGTCGCCCAGGT
>CAZZFT010000085.1:0-22013 GCA_964653555.1 uncultured Spirochaetales bacterium
ATCCGCAAGATCTTCCACGCCGCCGAGTACGACATCTTCGTGCTCAAGCGCGACTGCTCCTTCGAGTTCGCGAATCTGTTCGACACGATGATCTCGGCCCAGCTGCTCGGCTACCCGTCGGTGGGGCTGGCGGGCATCGCCGCCCGTCACTTCGACGTGAACCTGCCCAAGGACGAGCAGCGCTCGGACTGGTCGCGACGCCCCCTGACCGACCAGCAGCTGAGCTACGCCGCCGCCGACGTGCTGTACCTGCTCCCGCTGGCGGAGAAGCTCTCGCGCGAGCTGCGTGAGGCGAAGCGCCGGCGCTGGGCGGTGGAGGAGTTCGAGGCGCTGTGCCGACGCAAGTGGCCCGACCGCGAGTTCGATGCCCTCGGCTACCTGCGCATCAAGGGTGCGCGAAAGCTCGACCCGAAGGCGCTCTCGGTGCTGCGCGAGCTCTATCTGGTTCGCGACAAGCGCGCGCGGGAGATGGACCGGCCGCCGTTCAAGGTGCTGGGCAACCGCACGCTGATCGAGATCGCCGAACGCCGGCCGAAGAAGCTCGCCGAGCTGGCGGAGATCAAGGGCATCACCGAGCTGCTCCTGCGCCGACTCGGACGCGAGGTGCTGAACGCCGTCCGCGAGGGACAGAAGGCCGACCACGGACCGATCCCCCGGCTCGCTCCAACGGGCCGGCGGCGCATGGATCGCCACGCCGACCGGCGCCTGCTCGCGCTCAAGCGCTGGCGCTCGACCCGCGCCGAGCAGGTCGGGCTCGACCCGGGTGTGCTGTGTCCGAACTCGGCCCTCGAGGCGATCGCCTGGCGCTCACCCAGCGCGCAGTCGGAGCTGGAGGAGCTGCCCGAGCTGAAGCGCTGGTTCGTGCGCGAGTTCGGCGGCGAGGTCCTGACCGTCGTCGCCGACGACCACGGCGACGGTGGCCGGTAGGCGCGAGCCCGGACCCGCTCCGGAAGCTCCGTAGCCGGTGAGCGGACCCGGAAACGACACGCCCCTCCGGTGGACCTTCCGACCGGAGGGGCGTTTTGATCTGGACCCAGGCTCTCTCCGGGAAGGCGGGGTGCCGTTCTGGGGAAAGCGCCTCTGTCGTGCCCGGGAGTGCCCTCGGGTTCGAACTCGACCGAACGTGCGCGCCCGCTTCCGTCCGACCGGTCCGCACCAGACCAATCCCATTTCCTGTGACGGTCCCGTGGAGCACGAAGCGTGCCAGCTCCGGCGCGGCGGCCGTCGGCCCGCAAGTGCCCGGAAGGGCTCGCTTCCCGTGGCGGCTGCGGCACGCCCTCGAGCATCCCGGGATGCATCATCGGGCTGCACTCCCTACGGCAGCAGGCCGCTTCAGGCGGGTCCGCGCTCGCCGAGAAACGAATGGCAGCGGTCGCTTACCGGCTCCGCCGCGAACGGCGGCGGCGCCTCCCGATGCGGCAGGGGGTCGTGCCGGAGCCTGGCCGCGCTCCTTTCCGCGTACTGGGCCCTCGCCTGCGCGGGCCAGGGCCCCGCGGAGCGGGAGGCCGCACAGCCCGCAGTCGTGTCGGTGGTCGCGGAAGCCAGAGGTGTCGAGGTGGCGACGGCCGACCCGCCCAGTGCCGACGAGCGCTACTGCGCCTGGTACGGCGCACCCGGCGGCGACGGCGTGCTCTACTTCGGGGAGGCCGCCTTCTGGTGGGCCATGGCCCACGCTGGCGGCGACCCGACGGCCGACCTGCGCCGGCCGGGACCCCAGCTGGTCGGACGCTTCGATCTCGCCCGCGAGCAGCTGCTCCCCCCGCTGGACGTGGGCCGAGGCGAGGGGCGATCCGGTGTCTGGGACGTCCTGGCCGACGGCGGCGAGGTGTACTTCACCACGTTCTACGAGGGCGCGGGCGCGGTGGACCCGGCGACCGGCGTTGTGCGGCGCCTGGACCTCGGAGCGGCCCCCAACGAGCTGGGGATCGGGCCCGATGGGCTGCTCCTGCTCACCCGCTACGGATCGGGGACGCAGACGGGAGACGGCAACGTCGTCGGCTTCCGGCGCGACGGTCGGATCGCTCGCGAATGGCAGCTCCCCCCACCGGCCGGCTACCGCGTCGCGCCGAAGACCCCGGCCTGGGACGAGGCGCGCGGCGCGCTGTGGGTGACCACCGACCTGCTGCCCGAGGCGCCGGGCGAGGGCCGGCCCCTGCGCCACGACGCGTACCGGCTGGACCTGGCGGGTGCCGCGGTGCTCCAGCCCGCCAGCCCCGAGCTGCAGTTCGCCGCGCGCGGTCCCGACGGCCGCTTCTACCGGGCGCTGGTGGCGGGCCGCCAGCTCGCGCTCGAGGTCTCGCCCTCCGCCGACGCGCCCGCGCAGCGCGTGCTGCTCGACCCGGGCTTCGCGCCGGAGCTGGACTTCGTGCAGGACATCCAGCCCGCCGACGACGGGCGCGTCGCGGTCTCGCGCTGGAGCGGGATCGTGCACGTGCTCCACCCGGACGGCAGCGTCGGCAGCGTCCAGCTGCCGCGCCTCGACCCCTCCGGCCTCTACTACACCACGGTGCTCCACGGCGATCGCCTGTGCGCCACCTACTGCGCAGATGTGACCGTCGTGTGCGCCGATGCACCCTGAAAATCGTCCGGCCCGGCACCGGCACTCTGATATCCTCCGCGCGTGTTCGCCGAACGCCGCCAGCGCGTGCGCGACGCGATGGGCCCCGACGCGGTCGCGATCTTCCGCGGCGCGACCCTCGTCTCGCGATCGCGCGACACCGACTTCCCCTTCCGCCAGGACAGCGACTTCTGGTATCTGACGGGCTTCGACCACCCGGGTGCCACGGCCGTGCTGCGCACCGACGGCGGTCCGGCCTACACGCTCTTCGTCGAGCCCCGCGATCCCGCGATGGAGACGTGGACCGGGTACCGCCCCGGCACCGCGGGCGCCGTCCAGGACTTCGGCGCCGACGAGGCGCATCCGGGCGACGAGCTGCTGGAGAAGATCCCGGAGCTGATCCGGAGGGCGCGACGGATCTTCCACGTGCTGGGGCACGACGCCGCCCTCGACGCCCGGATCACGGGAACCCTCGAGCAGATGCGCCTGCGTTCGCGCGCGAACGCCGACCCGGCCGACGCGATCTTCGATCCGCGGGCCCTCACCCACGCGATGCGCATGTTCAAGGACCCGGGCGAGATCGACCTCATGAGGCGTGCCGCCGAGATCACCCGCGAGGCCCACGCCGCGGCCGCGCGCCTCGCCTGGCCGGGTGCCTTCGAGTACGAGCTCCAGGCGGCGCTCGAGCACGGATTCCGGTACCGCGGGGCGCGCGGTCCCGCCTACACGACGATCGTGGGCGCGGGCGTGAACGCCACCGTGCTCCACTACGTGCGCAACGACCAGAAGCTGCGCGAGAACGAGCTGGTGCTGATCGACGCCGGCTGCGAGCTCGAGGGCTACGCCTCGGACGTGACGCGCACCTACCCCGTCGGTGGCCGCTTCACCGGTCCCGGACGCGCGCTCTACGAGGTGGTGCTGGCGGCCCAGGAGGCGGCGCTCGCCCTGTGCCAGCCGGGTCGGACGCTGCCGGAGATCCACGACACGGCGGTGGCGGAGCTGGTCCGCGGTCTCGTCGCGCTCGGCCTCCTCCAGGGCGACCCGGTCGAGCTCGCCGCGCGCGAGGCCTACAAGCCCTACTACATGCACTCGACCAGCCACTGGCTGGGCCTCGACGTCCACGACGTCGGCAGCTACCGACGGGCAGACGAGCCGCGCCCGCTCGAGCCGGGAATGGTGTTCACCGTCGAGCCCGGCCTCTACGTCGCTGCCGATGCCGAGGTCGATCCGCGCTTCCGCGGGATCGGCGTGCGCATCGAGGACGACGTGCTGATCACGACCGACGGCCACGAGAACCTGAACGCCTCCCAGCCGAAGGATCCGGACGAGATCGAGGCGCTCGTCGCCGAGGGACGCTAGGGGGCGCGCAGCGGCGATCGCCTGCGCGGCAAGAGGTCGGCGGGGCCGGCCGAGGAGGAGCCATACCCATGCCCGACATCGAGTCGCTGCTCAAGGAGAAGCGCGTCTTCGAGCCCGACGCCGCCTTCGCGAAGCAGGCCAACTGGACGCGCAAGCGCGTGAACGAGCTGCGCCGGCAGGGCGAGCGCGACCCCCAGCGGTTCTGGGCAGCGATGGCGCGGGAGAACGTCTCCTGGTTCTCGCCCTGGAAGAAGGTGCTCGACTGGAAGCCGCCCTTCGCGAAGTGGTTCGTCGGCGCCAAGCTCAACGTCTCCTACAACTGTCTCGACCGGCACCTCGAGGGCGAGAACGCCTGGCGCCGCAACAAGGCCGCGATCATCTGGGAGGGCGAGCCGGGCGACGTGCGCACGCTCACCTTCGGGCAGCTGCACGCGGAAGTGTGTCGGTTCGCGAACGTGCTGCTGGACCTGGGCGTCTCGAAGGGTGACCGGGTCGCGCTCTACATGCCGATGATCCCCGAGCTCCCGATCGCGATGCTCGCGTGCACGCGGATCGGCGCTCCCCACAGCGTGGTGTTCGGTGGCTTCTCCGCCGAGGCGCTGCGCGAACGCATCGAGGACGTCGGCGCGAAGGTGGTGGTGACCGCCGACGGCGGCTACCGCCGCGGGGCCCCGTATCCGCTGAAGCCCGCCGTCGACGAGGCCCTGGAGGGCATCGAGGGCGTGGCGAAGGTGGTGGTGGTGCGTCGCACCGGCGAACCCACGGCGATGCGCGGGGGGCGCGACGTCTGGTGGCACGACGCGATGGAGAGTGCGTCGGCGGTGTGCAAGCCGGCGAAGCTCGACGCCGAGCACCCGCTCTTCGTGCTCTACACCAGCGGCTCGACCGGGAAGCCGAAGGGGATCCTGCACACGACGGGCGGCTACCTCACCCACGTCGCAACCACGTCGAAGGCGATCTTCGACCTGAAGGGCTCCGACACTTTCTGGTGTACCGCCGACTGCGGCTGGATCACCGGCCACTCCTACGTCGTGTACGGCATCCTCGCCAACGGCGCGACCACGTTCATGTACGAGGGCGTGCCTACCCACCCGGCGCCCGACCGGTTCTGGGACATCATCGAGCGCCACCGCGTCACGATCTTCTACACGGCGCCGACGGCGATCCGCACGTTCATCCGCCTAGGCGACGAACATCCGAAGAAGCACGACCTCTCCTCGCTGCGCCTGCTCGGAACGGTGGGAGAGCCGATTAATCCCGAGGCGTGGATCTGGTACCACCGCGTGATCGGCGGCAAGCGCTGCCCGATCGTCGACACCTGGTGGCAGACCGAGACGGGCGGAATCATGATCACGCCGCTCCCGGGCGCGGTGAAGACGAAGCCGGGCTCGGCCACCCTGCCCTTCCCCGGCATCGCCGCCAACGTCTACGACGAGGCGGGGAAGCCCGTGAAGGCACCCGCCGGCGGATTCCTGGTGCTGGAGAAGCCCTGGCCGGGCATGCTGCGCGGCATCTGGGGGGATCCCGCGCGCTTCCGCGAGCAGTACTGGAGCAAGTACGAGAAGACCTACTTCGCCGGCGACGGCGCGGTCCGCGACAAGGACGGCTACTTCTGGATCATGGGTCGGATCGACGACGTGATGAACGTGTCGGGCCACCGGATCGGCACGATGGAGGTGGAGAGCGCGCTGGTGTCCCACGCGCGCGTGGCCGAGGCCGCGGTGATCGGGCGCCCCGACGAGCTGACCGGAACGGCGATCGTGGCGTTCGTGACGCCGCTGGGCGGAATCGCGGTGGACGAGATGCTGCGCGAGGCGCTGCGCAGCCACGTGTCCGCACAGATCGGCGCGATCGCAAAGCCCAAGGAGATCCGCTTCACGGACGCGCTCCCGAAGACGCGCTCGGGAAAGATCATGCGCCGCCTGCTCCGCAACATCGCCGCCGGCGAAGAGCAGGTGGGCGACACCTCCACCCTCGAGGACTACAGCGTCCTCGCCAAGCTCCGCGAGTCGGAGGAGGCCTAGGCCGGGCGCGCGCCTACGCCGCGACCTCGCGCAGCGCCACGGGGTCGCTGCTGTGTCGGCCGAGGAACCAGGTCGCGCCGTCGCGCGTCACCGAGATCGCCTCGCCCAGCGCGGGCCCGCCGTCGGCGAGCGGCTCGCCCAGCAGCTGCTCGGCGATCGCGCGGATCACCCCCTTGTGTACCACCGCCAGGACGTTCCGAGCGCCGCTCGCCTCGAGCACCCCCAACCCCTTCTGCACGCGCTCGCGGAACGCCGCCCGCGGCTCGCCGCCGGGAAACTCGAAGTCGGGCGCCCGCTCCTGCCAGGCCTGGTAGAGCACCGGATCCTGGGCGCGGATCTCCTCGGCCGTCAGCCCCTCCCAGCGCCCGAAGTGGATCTCGCGAAACTCCGGCAGGAGCCGCACCGGATGGCCGCCCGCGACCAGCACCGCGCCCTCCCAGGAACGCCGCAGCGGACTCGCCGCCACCAGCTCGAACACCTCCTGGGCGAGCCTGCGCCCGGCCTCGTGCATCTGCACCCGCCCCTCCTCCGAGAGGGCCACGTCGCTGCTCCCGTGGAAGCGCTCGTGGGAGTTGCCGACGGTGTTGCCGTGGCGGAGCAGGACGATTCGGCGCAGCGCGTTCATGGAGCCTCCGATCCGGAAAGGGAGGCGCGGAAGATGACCCCGTGGGCCGCAGGCGTCAACGCGCGCGTCCGTTATCCTCGCGCGCGTTGGGGGGGGGCGACATGAACGGCAGGGGCTGGCTCGCGGCATTGCTCGTGATCGTGGTGGTGGGGCTGGGCGGCTTCGCCTGGTACCGGGCCGAGAGCGAGCCGCCCAAGCTCGAGGGACCCGAGACGCTCGTCGTCGGCCGGGAGGGCAAGCAGGTCGACCTGAGCGTGAGCGACTGGGGGTCGGGGCTGCGCTCCCTGCGCGTGGTGATCGCCTCTCCCGGCGGCGAGCAGGTGCTCCTCGACGAGACCTACCCCGGCAACCTGCTCTCCGGTGGCGTGCGCAAGGAGCACTCCGCCCAGATCGACCTGGAACCGGCGCAGCTCGAGAACATCCAGAGCCCCGCCGTGTTCCGGATCGCCGTGCGCGACTGGTCCTGGCGCGGCGGCCTGGACGGCAACGAGACCGTGCGCGACGTCCCGCTCACGATCGACTTCGACCCGCCGGGGATCGCGGTGCGCAGCGGTCTCACCTACGTACGCCAGGGCGGCTCGGGCTCGGTCGCCTACCACCTCTCCGAGCCGACCGAGCGCGACGGCGTGCGCGTCGGCGACGTGACCTTCCGCGGCTATCCGCGGCCCGGCGGAGGCCCGGGCGAGCGCGTGGCGCTGTTTGCCGTGCCCTCGGACTCCGATCCGAAGGTCGCCGTGCGGGTGTTCGCCGAGGACGCCGCCGGAAACGCGAGCGAGGCGGGCTGGGCGGTGGTGGTGCAGCCCTACCCGCAGCCCGAAGGACGCGTGCAGCTCTCCCACGAGTTCCTCGGGATGGTGGTGCCGCGCCTCGCGCCCCGCGCCGGCGCCGGTGACCTCGACGCCGCCTTCAACGACGTGAACACCCGCCTGCGCGCCGAGAACGAGGCGCGCATCCGCGAGCTTCTCGACGACAGCGCCCCCGAGCCGCTCTTCGACGGCGCCCTCTCCCAGCTCGCCAACTCGCAAGTGACCAGCCGCTTCGGCGAGCGGCGCACCTACTTGTCGGAGGGCCGGGAGATCTCCCACGCGGTGCACTACGGCTACGACCTGGCCTCCACGACGGCGGCTCCGATCACGGCGGCGGCCAGCGGGCGCGTGGTCTACGCCGGCGACCTCGGGATCTACGGAAACTGCGTGCTGCTCGATCACGGCCTGGGCCTCGCGACGCTCTACGGGCATCTCTCCCAGATCGACGTCGAGGCCGGCGAGAAGGTCGACCGCGACCAGCGACTCGGTCTCTCCGGTGCGACCGGCCTCGCCGGCGGCGATCACCTGCACTTCGCGGTGCTGGTCGGCGACGTGTACGCCGATCCCCTGGAATGGTGGGACGCGAAATGGGTGGAGACGCACGTCGAACCCAATCTGCGACCGCGATCCGAGTGAGCCACCGGCGGTCGGCGCCGCTCGCCGGGCGCTTCATCCGCCGCTTCCAGCGCTTCTTCGCCGACGTCGAGGCAGGCGGCCGCACGCTCACCGTGCACTGTCCCGATCCCGGCAGCATGCGCGGCCTGCTGCGACCGGGCGCCGCGGTGCGCTGCTCCGTCCACGACGACCCGCGCCGCAAGCTGCGGCACAGCCTCGAGATGATGCGCTGCGGCCGGATCTGGGTGGGCGTGCACCCGGCGCGCGCCAACGCCCTGGCCGCGGCGGCGCTCGCCGCCGAGCTGCCCGCGGCGCTCGCCGGGTACGCGGTCCGCGAACGCGAGGTGGGCGCACCCGCGGCGGCGGGGCGCGGGCGGCTCGACTTCCGACTCTCGGGACACCCGCGCGACCCGCGGCCCGCCTGGGTGGAGGTGAAGAGCGTGACCCTCGCCGAGGGCCGGCTCGCCCGCTTTCCCGACAGCATGACCGAGCGGGGCCGACGACACCTCGAGGTGTTGACCGCCCTGCGACGCCGGGGAGCCCGCGCCGCGCTGCTCTTCGTCGTGCAGCGCGCCGACTGCGATCGGGTCGCCCCGGCCGACGACATCGATCCGGAGTACGGACGCACGCTGCGACGCGCCGTGCGCGCCGGCGTGGAGGTGTTCGCGCTCGGCGCCCGCGTCGGGGCACGCGCGATCACGATCGAGCGCGAGCTGCCGGTGTGTCTGTGACGCCGCGACGGCGCCGGGCGTTGCGCGCATCCCTGCTCGCCTGGTACCGCGCCCACCGCCGCGACCTCCCCTGGCGCCGCACCCGCGACCCCTACGCGATCTGGATCTCCGAGGCGATGCTCCAACAGACGCGCGTCGAGACGGTGATCCCGTACTGGCACCGCTTCCTCGAGCGTTTTCCCGACGTCGAGGCGCTGGCGACCGCCGACGCCGACGACGTGATCGGCTGCTGGGCGGGCCTGGGCTACTACTCCCGCGCGCGCAACCTGCACCGCGCCGCGCGCGCCGTCATGGAGCAGCACGGGGGACGACTGCCCGAGGACGTCGACGCCCTGCGCGCGCTGCCCGGGATCGGCCGCTACACGGCTGGCGCGGTCGCGTCGATCGCCTTCGACCGGCCGGCTCCGATCGTCGACGGCAACGTGGCGCGCGTGCTGGTGCGCCTGCTCGGGATCGAAGGCGACGTGCGCAGCCGCGCCGTGCAGGAGCAGCTGTGGGAGGAGGCCCAGCTCCTGGTCCAGGGAGAGGAGCCGGGATCGCTCAACCAGGCGCTGATGGAGCTGGGAGCGGTGGTGTGCACGCCGCGCGGCCCGCGCTGTCCCGACTGCCCGTGGACACGCTCCTGCGTCGCCCGCGCGGAGGGGCGCCCCGAGTCGCTGCCCGTCAAGTCGCGGGGAGCGGCGCCCCGACGCGTCGAGGCGGTGGCCGCCTTCCTCGAGCGCGGCGGGCGCGCGCTCGCGGTTCAGCGTCCGAAGCACGGGCTGCTCGGCGGACTCTGGGACCTGCCCGGAGGCGAGGTCGACGCCGGCGAGACGCGCGAGGCGGTGCTCGCGCGGGCGCTGCGGGAGGACCTGGGACTGACGGCGCCCCGCCTCGAGCCTCTCGGCGCCGTGGAGCATGCGTTCAGCCACCGCCTGCTGCGCCTCCACGTGTTCCGGGCCGCGGCCTCCCCGGGCCGGGTGCGCCGGCGCGGCTGGGACGCACACCGCTGGGTGTCGCCCGACGCCTTCGAACGCCTGCCCCTGGGCGGCCCGGCGCGCAAGGCCCTGGCGCGCGTGCGCGAGCGGATCGCGGTGCCGTGACCGGAACCGGGAGCAGAGGCGAGCGCGACTTCGTGCTCGAGGAGCAGGGCGACGGCCGCGCCGCCGACATCGCCGCCAAGACGCTGACGCGGCTGCGCCGCGGCGATCCCGCCCCTGCTCGCGAGATCGACCTCCACGGCCTCGACGCGCGCGGCGCCGAGCGCCACGTGCGCGAGGCGCTGGAGCGGGCCCGCCGCGACGGGGTGCGCTGCGTGCGGGTGATCCACGGCCGCGGTCTGCACTCCGAGTCGGGCGCGGTGCTGCGCGACCGCCTGCCGCACTGGCTGGTGCGGCCACCGCTCGCGGAGTACGTGCTCGCCTTCGCGCGCCATCGACGCGACGGCGGCGGCAGCACCCTGGTCCTGCTGCGGCGCCGCGAGCGCGGGCCCTCCCAGGGCGGTGTATCTTCGCCGCCGTGACGAGCCTGTTCGGGAAGTGCTTCCAGATCGCGACCTTCGGCGAGAGCCACGGCGGCGGCGTGGGCGTGGTGGTGGACGGCTGTCCGCCGCGGCTGCCGCTCGAGCCGTCCGAGATCCAGCGCGACCTCGACCGGCGGCGGCCCGGCCAGAGCTCCCTCACCACGCCTCGCGACGAGGCCGACCGCGTCGAGATCCTCTCGGGCGTGTTCGAGGGCAGGACCCTCGGGACCCCGATCGCTCTGCTGGTGCGCAACCAGGACGCGCGTCCGAGCGCCTACGAGCTCATGAAGGACGTGTACCGGCCCTCCCACGCGGACTACACCACCGAGGCGAAGTACGGCATCCGCAACTGGCAGGGCGGCGGCCGCGCGAGCGCGCGCGAGACGATCGGACGGGTCGCCGCCGGCGCGATCGCGCGCAAGCTGCTCGCGACCGCCGCGGGTGTCGAGGTGCTGGCCTGGGTGCGGCGCGTACGCGACGTCGAGGCGAAGCTGGATCCCTCGGCGGTGACCCTCGCGGCCGTGGAGGCGAACGCGGTGCGCTGTCCCGACGCGGCCGCCGCCGAGGAGATGGCGGCGCAGATCGACGCCGCCCGCCGCCGCGGCGACTCGCTCGGCGGCGTGGTCGAGTGCGTGGCGCGCCGCGTGCCGGCGGGGCTCGGCGAGCCGGTCTTCGACAAGCTCGAGGCCGATCTGGCCCGGGCCCTGATGTCGCTGCCCGCCTCGAAGGGCTTCGAGATCGGCAGCGGCTTCGCGGGCACCCGCATGACCGGGATCGAGCACAACGACCCCTTCGTGCCCGGCGCGGACGGCCGTCCGCACACCACCGCCAACCGCTCGGGCGGCGTGCAGGGCGGCATCAGCAATGGCGAGGACGTGGTCGTTCGCGTGGCCTTCAAGCCCACGGCGACCATCTCCCAGGCTCAGCAGACGGTGACGCGCGGGGGCGAGGCCACCACTCTCGAGGCCCAGGGACGCCACGACCCCTGCGTGCTGCCGCGGGCGGTTCCGATGGTCGAGGCGATGGTGTGCCTCGTTCTCGCCGATCACTGGCTGCGCCAGCGCGCCCAGGACGCGCTGCCGCGGGACTAGCGCGCTCCGTCCCGCCGCGCCGCTAGTCGTCGGTTTCGATCGCGCCCTCGGGACAGTTCTCCGCGCCGGCGCGCGCCTGGTCGACCAGCTCGGGCGGCACCTCCGAGAGTCGCGGTACACAGCGGCCCGCGTCGTCCTCGCCGTAGACGTCGGGGCCCAGCACGTAGCAGCGCCCGTGGCCCGTGCACTTCGCCGGGTCGAGTCGAACGCGCACCGCGCTAGACGTCCCAGATCAGGGGCAGGTACATCACCTCGCGGATGCCCGGCGAGTAGGTGGGCGTCTCTCCTGGCTTGATCGCGTACTCCGGGATGCGCCGGTGCCACTCCTCCAGCGCCACCTGGAGCTCCATGCGCGCCAGGTGGGAGCCGAGGCAGCGGTGCGGTCCGGCGCCGAAGGCGACGTGGATGTTGCGCGCGCGCTCGAAGTCGACGACCTGGGCGTCCGGAAAGTGGTCGTCGTCGGTGTTGGCGGCGCCGATCAGCAGGGTGACCACCTCGCCCTTCTTGATCTCGAAGTCGTGCAGCCGGACGTCGCGCTTTGCCACCCGCGGCACCGCGGCCACCGGTGTCTCCCAGCGCAGCAGCTCCTCCACCGCGCCGGGGATCCGCCGCGGATCCTCGACGATCCGGCGCCGCTGGTCGGGATTCGCCGCGAGGTAGGCGATGTTGCAGCCGAGCGTGGCCGTCACGGTGTCGAGGCCGGCGAGCAGGAGCAGGAAGCAGATGTCGAGGATCTCGTTGTGAGTGAGCTTCTCGCCGTCGATCTCGGCGACGAGCAGCTGGCCGAGCAGATCGTCGCCCGGTCGCGCGCTCCGCCTGGTGATCTCCTCGTCGAAGTAGGCGTAGATCCTCCGCCCCGTCGCGACCCGGAACTCCTGCTGCTTGGCGAGGTCGTTCGCCTCGCTCGCCGGCAGGAACTTCTGCGGTCGGATGATCCCGTCCTTCAGCGCGAGGAAGGTCGGCAGCTCCGAGGTGGGCAGACCGAAGAGACTGAGGAAGGCGGTGCAGGGCAGCGGGATCGCGAAGGCGGAGTCGAACTCGCACTCGCCCTCGTCGACGAAGGCGTCGATCAGCGCGCTCGCATGGGCGCGGATGTCGGGCACCAGCTCGGCCATCTTCTTGCGCGAGAAGTGGGGGTCGAGCAGCTTGCGATAGCGGGTCTGGGCGGGCGGATCGACCTGCTGCGGAATCATCGGGCGCTCGGTGCCGAGGGCCACCTGCAGCTCCATCTCCGAGGAGAAGATCTCGGGGTGACGCAGCGCCCAGGCCACGTCCTCGAAGCGCGACACCACCGGGCCGCGCGTGAACTGCGCCCTGCCGACCGGACACTTCGAACGCAGCTCGGCGTAGGCCGGCTGGGGACACCGGACGATGTCGGGATGGAAGAGGCGGAGCTCCCCCGTCGTCTCGTCGATCACGCTGATCATGGCGGCTCTCCTGGGCGGACGTCGGCGCTTCGATCGGACCGCAACGGAGCCATGCTTAACCGCGCAACCGACCGAGATCAATGGATTTTGCGATCACTCCCGCCGGGGATACGCTGACGGCGAAAATGAGGGATCGCGTCTTCGCGCCGATCGCGGGCCTGCTGCTGGCGTCGCTCTCGCTGACGCTGCTCGCCCTCGCCGCCGAAGTCGTGCTCCGCTGGCAGGACGCCAAGGCGCGCGAGCGGGCTCTCGAGCGAGACCCCTCGCGCGAGCTGTGCACCGAGCCCGATCCCGTCCTCGTGTACCGCTACGCCGCCAACCGCTGCGGCTTCAACTCGCGCGGCTACCGCGACGGCGAGCACGACGCGGCGAAGCTCCCCGGCGTGCTCCGCTTCGTGGTGATCGGCGACTCGGTGGCGGCGGGAGACGGCGTCGCCATCGAGGAACGCTTCGACCGCGTGCTCGCCCGGCGCCTGGCGGAAGCGGGGGTTCGGGTCGAGATCGTGAACCTGGCCCGCACCGGCTACTCGACCTCGCAGGAGCTGATCGTCCTCGAACGGGAGGGCTACGCCTATCACCCGGACCTCGTGATCTGGAGCTACGTGCTGAACGACCCGGCGGACCCCGTGTTCCACAAGGCCAACGGGCGCCTCGGGCAGTACTACGTCCGCCCCCGCTGGCACGTGCTGCACGGACTGCGCAAGCTGCTGTTCAAGGTGCGGGAGCGCGCGGCGGGGCTCCGCTGCCCCGAGGAGTTCCACGCCTTCCTGCACTGCGCCTACGCCGATCAGGTCGCGCGACACATCGAGCGGATCGGGGAGCTCGCCGCGGAGCATGCGACGCCGACGCTCGTCGTGATCCACCCGGTCTTCGAGCCCGATCGCGAGCTCGCCGACTCCTCCTTGGCGGGCCTGAATCGGGAGCTGGCGGCCCGGATGCGGTCGGCGGGGCTGGAGGTCCTCGATCTGCTGCCCGCCTACGCCCCGTACGCGTGCGCCGACCTCCAGCAGACTGGCGTGGGCTGGTTCGATCCCTGGCACCCGAACGCGCGGGGCCACGCCGTCGCCGCGCAGGCGCTCGCGGAGAAGCTGCGCGAGATGGGCGCGCTGATCCCGCGCGCCGAGCCTCAGGGGAGCAGCACGAAGCCCGCGACAGCGGCGGTCAGGGCGAGCGCCGTGGCCGCGGCGGCGAGCCAGGCGTGCGTCTCGCGGGCGGCGCGGTCGCCCCGCTCGAGCCTCCGCCCCTGGAGCGCGGCGCCGACGAAGAGCAGCGCGGCGATCCCGCCGAGCAGGGAATGGAAGCTGGTCATCGGCGTCCAGTCCCGCAGCAGCGCCACCGACACCGGCCCGATCGCGAAGCCGATCACCACCACCGCGACCGCCGGCTTGGCGATGCGCAGGTGGCGCGCGCGAGCGCCGCGAGAAGGCGGCTGCTTCGCCGTGCGCGCGCGGCGGAGCGCCAGACCCACGCGCAGCGCGAGCAGGCAGAGCGCGAGCGAGCCGACCATCCACAGCGGATGGACGTAGGCGAGCCAGCGCGCGACCGCCTGCGCGGTGGTCGGCTCCGTCACTCCACGCGACGGACGGCGCCGTCCGGGAGGCGGTCGAGCAGCGAGTCGAGGGCGCGCTGCACGTAGCCGGCGTCGCGCGACTCGAGCGTGAGCAGCACCCGGAACGACTCCTCCTGGATGCGCGGATAGGAGCCCAGGTGCAGCTCGGGGAACTCCTGGAGCAGCTCGTGCAGGTGCTCGGCGATCTCGCTCTCCACCCGGGTCACGTACACGCGCTTGAGCACGAAGGGGACGCCGCGGAAGCGGTCGCGGGCCGACTCGAACTTCTTGCGCAGGAGCTCCGGAATGCCGGGAAGGATGTAGACGTTCTCGACCACCACGAGGGGGAACCAGAGATCGCCGGCGTCGATCAGCGTCGCCCCGGCCGGTATCTGGGCCATCTTGAGCTGGCTCGCGTTCGGCGGCTTGCCCGTCGCGCGCTCGATGCGTCCGGCGATCGACTCGCTGTGCTCGAGCTTGCGCCCGAAGGCCGCCGCGATGCCGTCGATGGTGAGGTCGTCGTGGGTGGGACCGATGCCGCCCGAGGTGAACACGAAGTCGTAGGACTGGGACATCGCCTTCACGTGGTCGGCGATCACCTGGACGTCGTCGGGAATGGTGATGATGCGCTCGACGTCGACGCCCAGCGTGCGGAGCTCGCGACACAGATAGGGAGAGTTGGTGTCGACGACCTTCCCGGAGAGGATCTCGTTGCCGATCACGAGGATGCCTGCGGTGGGCATGGCCGGCAGTATACGGGACACGCCGGCCGGCGGGCGCGAGGCGCTTTTGCGGGGCCCGGGGGCCCGCTCTACGCTGGCACGCCATGGACGTCCGGGTCGACTTTCCGAGGTCGGGTCGCAGCGTGCGCGTGCCCGCGGGCACGCCGCTGATCGACGCGGCGCGGCGCGCGGCGCTGCCGATCGCGAGTGCCTGCGGAGGCGACGGCCTGTGCGCGCGATGCGGCGTGGAGATCCTCGCCAGCGCCGGACCGCTCGCCGAGGAGACGCCCGCGGAGAGCGCCGCGAAGCGGCGCAACCGGATCGCGCCCGGGCTGCGGCTCGCCTGCCGCCTGCGCGTCGCGTCCGACCTCAGTGTCTCGGCCCCCTATTGGTGAGCCGCGCGATCCTGCTGGTGGATCACGGTAGCCGCCTGGACGCCGCGAACGACGTGCTCGAGCGGATCGCCGCGGGTCTGCGCCGCCGCCTGCCCGATCGCCTCGTCGCGGTCGCGCACATGGAGCTCGCTCAGCCCACCCTGGCCGACGCCCTGGCGCACTGCGCCGCCGACGGCGCGCACGAGGTGATGGTGTGCCCCTACTTCCTAGGGCCCGGCCGCCACACCACACACGACATCCCGCGTCTCGTCGAACAGGCGCGCGCGGCGCATCCGGAGCTGCACGTGGCGATCGCCGACCCGCTGGGCTTCGACGAGCGGCTCGTCGACGTGGTGATCGCGCGGGTGGAGGCCGCCCTCGCTTGATCGCGATGTCGGTCTTCTGGTTCTTCTGCCTCGGCGGCCTCGGGATCTTCTTCCCCTTCTACAGCCTGTATCTGCACGAGAACGTCGGGCTCGCAGGCTGGCAGGTGGGCGCGGTGCTGGCCGTGCCGCCGCTGATCGCGATGCTCGCGCAGCCCTCCTGGGGCCTGCTCGCCGACCGCACGGGCTCGCGCGCACGCGTGCTCGTCGCGCTGTCCTGGGGCGCCGCCGCGGGCTACGCCTCGCTCTCGCTCGGAGTCGGCTTCGTCTCGCTGCTCGCGCTCACCGCGCTGATGGCGTGCTTCGCGATGCCACTGATCCCGACCGCCATCTCGGTCACCTTCGCGATCACCCACGATCGCGGGCCCCACGCCTTCGGCGTGTCCCGGATGTTCGGGACGATCGGCTTCGGCGTGGTCGTGGTGGCCTTCCCGTTGGTGCTCGACGCCCTGGCGGCAGCGCGGGGAATGGGCGCGGTCGCGAGCGGCCCCTCGGAGCCGCTGCTGCCCCTGATGTTCCCGGTGACCGGCGCGCTCCTGCTGGTGGCCGGGGCGATCGCCCTGCTGCTGCCCCGGTCGGGCACGATGTCGGTGCGCGCCGAGCGCGGCGACTGGCGCCGTCTGCTCGCCCACCCGCCCTACGTGCGGCTGCTGGGCGTGGCGCTGCTGGGCTACGGACTCCTCCAGGGCCCGATGGGCATCTTCCCGCTCTTCGTGCGCGCCCACGGCGGCGACCTCGACACGGTGAGCCATTTGTGGGTGCTGATGCTCGCGCTCGAGGTCCCCCTGGTGGCGCTCTCGGGCGCCAGCCTGCAGCGGATCGGCGCGCGCGGCCTGCTCGCGATCGGCCTCGCCGCGGGCGGCGTGCGCTGGACCGTGTGCGGCTTCGCCCCCGAGTCGAGCTGGATGGTGCCGGTGCAGCTGCTGCACGGCGTGGTGGTGGCCGGCCTGATCATCGGCTCGCCCCTCTACGTGGAGGCGGTGGTGCCCGAGGAGCTGCGCTCGACGGGGCAGAACGTGCTCGCGATGGTGGGCGTGAGCCTGGGCGGACTCCTCTCCAATCTGGGCTCGGGCGCGCTCTACGACCTGGCCGGCCCCGACGCGCCCTACCGCGTGGGCGGCATCGGAGCGATCCTGGCGACCGCGCTCCTGCCCTGGCTGCTGCCTGCCCCGAGCCGCGCGGCGGCCCGGGAGCGCTAGCAGGCCGACTCGAGGGAGTCGGCCGACGCGCAGCGAGCCGAAGGCGAGCGAAGGCGGGCCCCGGCCGGGCCAGCAGCGCGGTCGCGGTGGCTCGAGCGGCGCGCGCCTACTCCGCCCGCTCCGCGAGGTCGTAGAGGTAGGCGACCGCCACCACGAGCGCATGATCGATGCGGCCGGCGCGGATCTCCTCGCGCATCCGGTCCAGCGAAACCAGCTCGACGACGGTCTCCTCGGTGCTCTCGTTGCGCACGTCGCCGACGCGGCGCGCGTCGCGGGCCAGGAAGCCGTGCAGGCGGTTGGTGAACAGGGCGGGATTGGGGCTCACGCTGCCGAGCGCGACGAGCTGGCCCGCCTCGTAGCCCGTCTCCTCGCGAAGCTCGCGAGCGGCGGCCTCGGCGGGCGTCTCGCCGGGATCGATCAACCCACCCGGCGTCTCGAGCGTGATCTCCTGCGAGCCGTGGCGATACTGACGCACCATCACCACGAAGCCCTCGGGCGTCACGGGCACCACGTTCACCCAGTCCGAGGAGTGGATTTCGTAGAAATCGTGCTCGGATCCGGTGCGGGGGGAGCGCGCTCGGACGCGGTGGACGCTGAAGACACGGCAGTCCTGGAGCGGCTCGGTCTCCACCGTGGTCCAGCGACGCGGAGGCACCGGCATCGCGGCAACGTAGCGCGCTAGCATGGCGCCGACGGGGAGGAACCGGCCATCGCGTCTCTACCGGTGAGTCAGCGCCCCGCGCCGAGCGGTCAGCTTCTCATCGTGGCGCTGGCGGTGGCGTGTGGGCTCGCGGGAGCGGCAGGCGCCGTCACCTTCCGGATCCTGATCCGCTTCGCCCAGGCGATCTTCTTCGGCGGAGCCGACGGCTTCGTGCAGTTCTTCCACGAGAGCCTGCTCGCCGAGGCCCACGATCCGCTGCAGGCGGCGCAGCAGCTCGCCTGGCCGCTGCTGATCCTGATCCCGGCCGCCGGCGGCCTGCTCGTGGGTCCGATCATCGACCTGATGGCGCGCGAGGCGAAGGGGCACGGCGTCCCCGAGGTGATGGCGGCGGTCGCGCTGCGAGGCGGCGTGATCCGCAACCGGGTCGCGGCCGCGAAGACGGTCGCCTCGGCGATCTCGATCGGCTCGGGCGGGTCGGTGGGACGCGAGGGGCCGATCGTGCAGATCGGGTCGGCGCTGGGCAGCGCGATCGGGCAGCTGGTGAAGTTGAACGCCCAGCAGATGCGCACGCTGGTGGCCTGCGGCGGTGCCGCCGGCATGGCGGCGACCTTCAACGCGCCGATCGCCGGGGCGCTGTTCGCCGCGGAGGTGATCATCGTCGACTTCGGGGTGGCCGAGCTCGGTCCGATCATGATCGCGTCGGTGGTGGCGACGGTCGCCTCGCGCTTCCTGCTGGGCAACTACCCGGCATTCCCGGTCCCGACCTACGAGCTGGTGAGCCCCTTCGAGCTGCTGCCCTACATGGGCGCCGGCGCGATCGCCGGTGTGCTCGGCCTCGCCTTCATGTTCACGCTCGCCCGCAGCGAGGACTTCTTCGAGAACGTCCTACCGGTTCCCGGCTGGGTCCAGCCGGCGATCGGCGGCGCCCTGGTGGGCGTGATCGGCATCTGGCTGCCCCAGGTGTTCGGCGTGGGCTACTCGACGATCGCCGCGAGTCTCCAGAACCAGCTGCCGGCCCTGCTGCTGGGGACGCTCGTGATCGCCAAGATCCTGGCGACCTCGCTCACGCTCGCCTCGGGCGGGTCGGGCGGCATCTTCGCGCCTTCGCTCTTCCTCGGCGCCATGACCGGCGGCTTCGTCGGCAGCTTCATCCACCAGTGGTTCCCCGCGGCGACGGGCACCTCGGGCGCCTACGCGCTGGTCACGATGGGGGCCTTCGTCGCCGCGACCACCCGCGCCCCGATCACCGCGATCATCATCCTGTTCGAGATGACGCAGTCGATCAGCATCATCCCGCCCCTGGGCGCGGCCTGCGTCGTGAGCACCCTGGTCGCCACCTACTTCTACAAGGAGTCGATCTACACCGAGAACCTGCTGCGGCGCGGAATCGACCTGTTCGAAGAGAGCGGCCCCAACGTGCTCAAGGACATGTACGTGCACGAGATCATGGACCGCAATCCAGAGATGCTGCGCGATTCCGCGGGCTTCGCAGAGGTGCTCGACCGGATCCTCGAGAGCGACCGCAACGATTTCTTCGTGGTGGACCGCGGCGACCGCCTGGTGGGCTCGATCCAGCTGCGCGACTTCACGCGCACGATCGTGGAGCAGGAGCTGCTGGCGGAGATCGTGGTCGCGGGCGACCTGGCCGAGCCGGACCCGCTGAGCGTGACCGACACGAACGATCTGTCGGTGGTGATGCAGATGTTCAGCGCCAGCTCGGCCGAGGAGATCGCCGTGGTGCAGGAGAGCGACCCGACGCGCATCATCGGGAGCGTCCACAAGGGGGACGTGCTCCAGGTCTACAACCGGGAGCTGTTGCGCCGCGATCTGGCGGGCAGCGTCTCGAGCCAGGTGCTGGTGGCGAGCCGCGGTCAGCAGGTGGCGCTGGGCGGCGGCTTCGTGCTCCAGGAGATCTTGCCCCCGCCGCGGTTCTTCGGAAAGAGTCTGCGGGCGCTCGATCTGGGCGCGGAGACCGGGGTGCGCGTGGTGCTGCTGCGCAAGCGCGCGCCCAGCGACGGCGGTCCGAGCATCCGGGTGCCCCATGCGGGGGACGTGATCGAGGAGGGGGACCGCCTGGTGGTGAGCGGGACGAAGTCGGCGGTGGAGTCGCTCGACGCGTTCTAGGAAACGGTGAGTTCCCTCGCACGTGGATCGGGCGGCAGCACTTCGGTGTCGTGCGCGACCAGACGCCGTGAGCGCAAGGGGCGGGCGGGAGGCCCAAGGAGAACGCCTCGACCATCCGTTGCGGAGGTGCGGCGAGGGGTGCGGAGCGGTGACGTGGGGCGGCCTTACATCACCGTGTCGAGGACGATGTGGATGTCGCTGGTGCCGGGGGAGACGGGGCCGCCGGCGGCAGCGCCCATCAGGTCGCCGGGACTGCGGCTGATCGCGTCGCCGTCGTGGTCGAGCCGCGCGCTCACGGTGATCGGGCCCTGGAAGGGCATCGACTGGATCATGCGGTCGTCGGGGCCGAGCGTGAAGGCGAAGGGGAAGTGCGGGTCGGCGACGCGCTTCACCGCCAGCGGCGGGCCGCCGCCTCCGCGCCGGGCGATCACGAACAGGAAGGCGCCCGAGGGCGCGGCGTCGGCGAGCGCGGGGGCCAGCTCGATCGTGCCCGAGATCGCTTCGCCCTGGGCCCCGCCACCGCCCTCGTCGGTGGCGACCTCACTCGGCATCGGGGCCGCGCCCCGGCTCTCGCCGGGTGCCGCCGTGTCGAGGACGATGTGGATGCCGGTGGCGCCGGGGGAGACGGGGCCGCCGGTAGCAGCGCCCATCAGGTCGGCGGGGCTGCGGCTGATCGCGTCGCCGTCGTGGTCGAGCCGCGCGCTCACGGTGATCGGGCCCTGGAAGGGCATCGACTGGATCATGCGGTCGTCGGGGCCGAGCGTGAAGGCGAAGGGGAAGTGCGGGTCGGCGACGCGCTTCACCGCCAGCGGCGGGCCGCCGCCTCCGCGCCGGGCGATCACGAACAGGAAGGCGCCCGAGGGCGCGGCGTCGGCGAGCGCGGGGGCCAGCTCGATCGTGCCCGAGATCGCTTCGCCCTGGGCCCCGCCACCGCCCTCGTCGGTGGCGACCTCGCTCGGCATCGGGGCCGTGCCCCGGCTCTCGCCAGGCGCCGGCGGCAGACCCGGCTCCAGGGGCTCCACCTGATCGGCGCCCTCCGGAAAGATCTTCGAGAGATCGGGCTCACGAGGCTGCTCGGCCGGATCGAAGGGCTCGATCTTGCGGTCGCAGGACGCGACGGCGACGAGCGTGATGGCCAGGAGGAGAGCGGAGCGCCGCACGGCCGTGACGGTAGCGAACCGCGAGGTGCGGTACGTTCGGGCTCCCGATGCCGACTCCCCCTTCGCGATCCGGGCGCGCGCGCGGCAGCGAGTCCTCCTACGAGCTGCCGCGAGGCGGCGGAAATCCGTCGAGCCGCGGCCAGGGCACCACACCGGGCAGCTTCGCCCAGCCCGCCGCCGTCGGGAGTCCGCTCGCCTTCAGCTCGCCGGACACCCCGGGCATGCCGCTGGTCTCGCCGCGCTCCGCCTGGGACTTCATGCCTCCCGACTGGACGCGGGGTGACGACGGCACCTGGCGCGCGCCCGAGGGCTTCGTCCCGGCGACCCAGCTCGAGCACGCCCGGCTCGGGAACGTGACGCCCGAGATGGAGCGCGTGGCCGAGCGCGAGCCCCACCTCACGGCCTTGCAGGTGCGCGACGAGGTGGCGGCGGGACGCATGGTGATCCCGGCGAACCGCATCCACCTGGCCTGCGGCCTCGACCCGATGTGCATCGGCCGCGCGAGCCGCACCAAGATCAACGCCAACATGGGCGCCTCCCCCGTCTCCTCGGGCACCGACGAGGAGGTGGAGAAGCTCCACTGGGCCGAGCGCTGGGGCGCCGACACGGTGATGGACCTCTCCACGGGCGGCGACCTCGACGCCACGCGCGAGGCGATCGTGAAGAACGCGCGGGTGCCGATCGGCACCGTGCCGATCTACTCGATGATCGTCGGCCGCCGGATCGAGGATCTCGACGCTGCGACGGTGCTGGAGAGCCTCGAGCACCAGGCGCGCCAGGGTGTGGACTACTTCACCATCCACGCCGGCGTGCTGCACCAGCACCTCCCCTTCGTGCGCGACCGCCTGATCGGGATCGTGTCGCGCGGCGGTTCGCTCCTGGCGAAGTGGATGCTCCACCACGGCCGCCAGAACCTGATGTACGAGATCTGGGACGACATCTGCCAGGTGCTGCGCCGCTACGACGTCACCTTCTCGATCGGCGACGGCCTGCGTCCCGGCGGCCTCTCGGACGCCACCGACCGTGCCCAGCTCGCCGAGCTGGAGACGCTGGGCGAGCTCACCGAGCGCGCCTGGCGCCACGGCTGCCAGGTGATGATCGAGGG
>CAZZFT010000086.1:0-21092 GCA_964653555.1 uncultured Spirochaetales bacterium
CGGAGCTCCTGCTCCGCCTTCACCGCGAGCCGATCGCGCACGCGCTCGGCGATCTCCGCGTCGGTGGGCACCTTGCGCTCGCTGATCTTGATCTTGTTGACGTTCTGGATCATCCGGAAGTTGCCGATGTCGAGGCCCGAAACCAGGGAGATGGCCGTGCCGGTCTTCCCCGCCCGACCCGTGCGGCCGGTGCGGTGCACGTAGACCTCGGGTGACTCCGGGGCGGCGTAGCCGATCACGTGGGTCAGGTCGCTGATGTCGATGCCGCGCGCAGCCACGTCGGTGGCCACCAGGATGCGCAGCTTCCCCGCCTTGATCCGCGCCATCGCCGCCTCGCGCGCGGCCTGGGAGAGGTCGCCCGAGATCTGGTCGGCGTCGAAGCCACGGCGCTGCAGATAGCTGCTCACGTAGCGAACGTCGTCCTTGGTGTTGCAGAAGACGATCGCGCTCTCGGGATCCTCGTACTCGAGGATCCGCAGCAGGTTCGCCTCCTTCTCCTGCGCCGTGGTGATCATGTAGTAGTGCTCGATCTCCTGGGGCGAGGACGTGTCGTCGTTGAGCGACACGAACTCCGGATCGTTCAGGAAGAAGCGCGACAGCGACTTCACCTTCTCGGGGATCGTGGCGGAGAAGAGACAGGACTGGCGCCGCTCGGGCAGGTAGGTCGCGATCTCGCGCATGTCGGGCCAGAAGCCGAGCGAGAGCATCTCGTCGGCCTCGTCGAGCACCAGCATCCGCACCTTGTCGAGCTTCAGCCGTCCGGAGCCCAGGTGGTCGAGGATTCGGCCGGGCGTACCCACGATCACCTGGTGGCCCGCGTCGATCCCCTCGTTCTGCTGGGCATAGCCGACGCCGCCGTAGATCGGCAGGCAGCGGATGCCCTTGGGCGCGCCCAGCGCCTCGATCTCGGTGGCCACCTGCTTGGCGAGCTCGCGCGTCGGGGCGAGCACGATCGCCTGACATCCCAGGCTGTCGGCGTCGATGGTGGCCACGATCGGAATGCCGAAGGCGCCCGTCTTGCCGCTGCCCGTCTGCGCCTTCACGATCAGGTCGGTGCCCTGGAGCATCAGGGGCACGACCCTCGTCTGCACCGGCATCGGCGCCGACCAGCCGAGCGACTGGATGCCCTGCCGCACCGACTCGTCGAGGGAGGCGAAGACGGATTCCTCGGTCATGCGCGGCGCACACTATCCCTCGCGCCGAAACGCCGCAAGAAGCGCCCGCCGGACGGCATCCGGGTCGTCGTCGGCGCCGGGCCGTCGGCGACGCCGTGCTACCGTCGGGCAATGTCCGGCATCGCTCGCGACGAGGTGAGACGGATCGTCGCGCTGGCTCGGCTGTCGATGGACGACGCCGAGCTCGACCGGATGCAGCGGGACTTGGCCGCGATCCTCGACTACGTCGAGACGCTCGACGCTGTCGACACGTCGGGTGTCGAGCCCACCTCCCACGTGATCCCCCTCGCCACGCCCCAGCGCGACGACGTTCCCGAGCCGCCGATGGACCCGGACCTCGCGGTCGCCAACGCCCCGGAGGTCAGCGGCTCGGCCTTCGTCGTGCCGAAGGTGATCTCCGGGGAGGAGGAGGGTTAGTGGAGGCCCTTCTCTCCCTGGCGGCCGCGCGCACCGCCCTGGACGAGGGCGGACTCACCTCGGCCGAGCTGGTCCGCGCGAGCCTGGAACGGGCGCAGGCCCTCGAGCCCGCGCTCCACGCCTTCGTCCGGATGCGCGGCGAGGCGGCGCTGCGCGAGGCCCAGGAGGCGGACGCGCGCCGGAACCGGGGCGAGCCCCGATCGCTGCTCGACGGGGTCCCGGTCGCCGTCAAGGACAACCTGGTCCGCAGCGGCGAGACCACCACCTGCGCCTCGCGCATCCTCGACGACTTCGTCTCGCCCTACGACGCCACGGCGATCTCTCGGCTCGCCGCGTCCGGGGCGATCGTCGTGGGCGCGACCAATCTCGACGAGTTCGCCATGGGCTCCTCGACGGAGAACTCAGTCTTCGGTCCGACGCGCAACCCCTGGGATCGCTCCCGCACACCCGGCGGATCGTCGGGGGGGTCGGCGGCGGCGGTGGCCGCCGGCATCGTCCCGATCGCCTTCGGCAGCGACACGGGCGGATCGATCCGACAACCGGCGTCCTTCTGCGGCGTCGTCGGCGTGAAGCCCACCTACGGCCGGGTGTCGCGTTGGGGGCTGGTCGCCTACGCCTCGTCCCTCGACCAGATCGGCGTCTTCGCGCACAGCGCCACCGACGCCGCCGCTGCGCTGGAGCGGATCTGCGGTCACGACCCCCGCGACTCGACCTCCCTCCCCGAGCCCGCTCCCCAGCTGATGTCCGCGCTCACCGGCGACGTCTCGGGGCTGGTGATCGGGCTCCCGCGCGAGTACTTCGACGCCGCCGGCGCCGAGCCCGGCGTCCTCGAGGCGGTCCGAGCGGCGGTGGCGGAGCTCGAGGCCGCCGGCGCCAAGCTGCGCGAGGTCTCGCTGCCCCATACGCCCTTCGCGGTCGCCGCCTACTATCTGATCGCCACGGCCGAAGCGTCGAGCAACCTCGCCCGCTACGACGGCGTGCGCTACGGACACCGCGCGGCGGGCGCCACGAGCCTGAAGGATCTCTACCTGCGGACGCGCTCGGAGGGGTTCGGCGCCGAGGTGAAGCGGCGGATCGTGCTCGGCACCTACGTCCTGTCGGCGGGCTACTACGACGCCTACTACCGCAAGGCCCAGCAGGTGCGGACGCTCCTGCGGCGCGACTTCGAGCAGGCCTTCGCCGCCTGCGACGTCATCGCCACGCCCACCTGTCCGGAGGTGGCCTTCGCCCTCGGGGCCCGGGCCGACGACCCCGTGCGCATGTACCTGGGCGACGTCTACACGGTGTCGGCGAACCTGGCGGGGCTGCCCGGGGTCTCGCTGCCCTGCGGTCGTCACGAGGGGCTCCCCGTCGGCCTCCAGCTCCTGGCGCCGATCCTGGACGAGGCGACGCTGCAGCGCGACGCCGACGCCAACCAGCGGCGCACGACGCACCACCTGGCTCGACCGGAGCTGGCGTGAGCGCCGCGCCCGATTCCGGCTACGAGGTGGTGATCGGCCTCGAGGTGCACGCGCAGCTGCGCACGGCCTCGAAGCTGTTCAGCCCGGCTCCCGTCACCTACGGAGCGCCCCCCAATCACAGCGTGCACCCGATCTGCCTGGCCCTGCCGGGCGTGCTGCCCGTGCTCAACCGGCGCGCCGTCGATCTCGCGATCCGCGCCGGACTCGCCACCCACGGCGAAGTGCGGCGCCACTCGGTGTTCGCGCGCAAGAACTACTTCTATCCCGATCTGCCGAAGGGCTACCAGATCTCCCAGTACGAGGAGCCGGTGATCGTCGGCGGCTGGCTCGACATCGACGTGGAGGAGGGCGGGGAGCCCCGCACGCTGCGGGTGCGTCTCACGCGCATCCACATGGAGGAGGACGCGGGCAAGTCGATCCACGACCCGGCGATCGCGGGCGACGGGACGCAGGTCGACCTGAACCGCGCCGGCGTCCCCCTGCTCGAGATCGTCTCGGAGCCGGACCTGCGTTCGCCGGCCGAGGCCGTCGCCTACCTGCGCACCCTGCGCCGGGTCCTGCGCTACATCGACGCCTCCGACGCCGACATGGAACGCGGTCACTTCCGCTGCGACGTCAACGTGTCGCTGCGCCCGCGAGGGAGCGGAGCCCTCGGCACGCGCACCGAGATCAAGAACCTGAACTCCTTCCGCTCGGTGGAGGGCGCCCTGCGGGCGGAGATCGCGCGCCAGACCGGGATCCTCGAGGACGGCGGAGACGTGGTTCAGGCCACGATGGCCTTCGATCCCGATTCCGGGCGGACGCGGGTCCTGCGCCTCAAGGAGAACGCCGACGACTACCGCTACTTCCCGGACCCCGATCTCGTCCCCCTGGTGCTGTCGGAGGAGCAGATCGAGGCGGTGAGCGCGTCGCTCCCCGAGCTCGCCGACGCGCGCTGTGCGCGTTACCAGGCAGACTACGGCCTCTCCGAGAGCGACGCGCGCGCGCTCACCGCGAGCCGCGCGCTCGCCGAGTTCTTCGAGGCGGCGGTGAAGGCCTCCGCGACCCGCGACCCCGCGAAGCCGATCGCCAACTGGATCCTGCGCGACGTACAGCGCGTGCTGAAGGAGCGCGAGCTCGAGATCGAGGACACCGCTCTCGCGCCCGCGTCGCTCGCGGCCCTGGTGGACGAGGTCGAGGCGGGTCGGACGACCGCGCGGAGCGCGAGCGGGCTGGTCGCCGAGCTGGTGGAGAGGGGCGGGGATCCGGTCGCCTGGATCCGCGAGCGGGGACTCGAGGCGGTCTCGGACGCGGGCGCGCTCGAGGCGGCGGTCGAGGCGGTGATCCTCGAGCACGCGGCCGACGTGGAGCGGGTGCGGGCGGGAGAGCAGAAGGTGCTGAACTTCCTCATGGGCCAGGTGATGAAGCGCACCGGCGGGAAGGCGAATCCCCAGGTGGTGCGCCAGCTCCTCGCCGCGCGGATCGGTGTCCCGTGAAGTGGTGGGTGCGGGGAGCTGCGGCGCTCGCCGTGCTGGCGGCGCTGGCGCTGGGTGTGCTGCTGTGGTCGCTGCCGCGGCTGGCGAAGAGCGACGCCGCGCGGGCGCGGATCGAGGAACTCGCGCGCACGTCCCTCGGCCGCGAGCTGCACTACGGCGAGATCGACTTCGGTCTGCTGCCGCCCTCGCTGGTCGTCACCGAGCCGACGCTCGCGGGCGCCACGCCCGACGCGCCGCCCCTCGCCCGGGCCGACCGTGTCTCCCTGCGCGTCGAGCTCCTGCCGCTGCTGCGCCGCCGTCTCGAGGTGTCGTCGCTGGTCGTGGACGGGCTGGCGCTCCACCTCGTCCGCGGCGACGAGGGGATCGTGCTGCCGCGGGCCGAAGGCGCGTCGCCCTCGCCACCGCCGGCTCCCTCGTCGGCCGCGCCGGCTGCCGGCGCCGATGGGGGGGAGGGCGCTCCGCTCGGGAGCCGCTCGATCCGCCTGCGCGGCGCTTCGCTCGACCTCGAAGACCGCACCGTCTCGCCGCCGGCCTCCTGGCGCCTCGACGAGATCGAGCTCACCGCGCGCGGAGCGCGAGGGGACGCACCGGTATCGCTCGACGGCTCCCTGCGCCTGTCCGAGGGCGGGGAGCTGGAGCTCGGGGGGACGGCCTCGCCCGACGGTGCGCTCGATCTGCTCCTCACGCTGCGCGACGCCTCGATCGCGGTCGCGCGGCCCTACGTCGATGCCGAGCGGCTGGCAGGGCGGCTCGGGGGCACGGTGCGCGTCGGTGGAGTGCGCGAGTCGCCCCGGCTCGAAGCGCAGCTCGAGCTCGAGGACGCCGACCTCGCCCTCGCGGGCGCGACGGTACGCGGTGCGATCACCCTCGAGGCGGACGTGACGGACGCCCTGGCGAAGGCCACCGGTCCGTTCGTCCTCGAGGCCAGCGATGCCGACGTGCGCTATGGCCAGGACTTCACCAAGCCGCCCGGAACGCGTGCGCGGCTGCGCGGGCAGCTGATCACCGACGCGCGCGGGGCCCTCGGCGCCGACGATCTCGCGCTCGAGCTGCGCAACGCCGTGCTCACGGGCGAGGTGAGGACCGGTGCGGCGCCGGCGCTGCGCGTGAAGGCCGAGCCCTTCGCCCTCGACGGTTGGGAGGAGCTGGTGCCGCCTCTCGGTCTCGCGTCGCCGAGCGGACGGATCGCCATCTCCAAGCTGGAGATGGGCAGCGACCCCGAGGCCACCCGGGGGCTCTTCGTGCTCGACGCGCTCCAGCTGACCCTGCCCGAGCGCGCGCCGATCGCGCTCACCGGAGAGGTGGCGTGGACCGGTGGGACGCTGCGGATGCGCGACGCACGCCTGGTGGCGGCAGGTCAGCCCTTTACGGTCTCGGGAAGCCTCGAGCAGATCCGCACGGCGCCGCGCTACGAGCTGAGCTTCCAGACGCGCGGTGCCGACTCCAATGCGCTGCTGGCGGGCTTTGCCGGTCAGCCCGATCGCCTGCAGGGGCCGCTCGACGCCCAGGGGGCGCTGCGCGGCAAGCTGTCGGGCGATACGCCGCTGCTCCAGGCGCTGGAGGGCGAGATCCGCTTCGAAATCGCGGGCGGGCGCATCGTCGGCACCTCGCTGCTCGAGGCCGTGCTGGGATCCTTCGGCGCGCAGCTCGGCGAGGCGATGCGCCAGCGCGACCCGGCCCGCTGGGAGCGCTTCACCAGCGAGAAGTTCGAGCTGCTGGACGGGTCGCTCCGGATCGCGCGCGGGACCGTCGTCAGCCAGCCCGTTCAGATCCGCTACCGGGACTACGGGGCCCGGCTCGACGGTCCGATCCGGCTCGAGGACCTCGGCCTCGACCTCCAGGGCACCTTCGAAGTCGCGGAGGCGCTCGACGCGGAGCTCGCGCGCGCGTTCGGCGCGAAGGAAGGCTACACGCCCCAGCGGCGGACGATCCCGCTCGCCTCGGTCCAGGGCACCCTCGTCGCGCCGAAGGTGCGGATCGCCAGTGCGGCGGTGGCGGACCTGGCCGCCTCGTACGTGGCCGTCGCCCAGCGCGAGGAGCTCCGCCGCCGCGTCGAGAAGGAGCTCGGCGAGGGCGCCGGCGATGCCGTGGACCAGGGGCTGGACGTGCTGCAGGGCCTGCTTCGGGGCGGCTCCAAGCGCTAGCTCCCCGACGGCTCTTCCCGTCTGCGGGCCCCCCCAGGCCCCCGGGTGCGATTCCGCGTCAAGTCCGGGCCGCGACCGGGCGATTCTCCATGGCGCTGGCGTGGAAAGTTGGGGGAGGTCCGGTCCGGATGTCGGTGAGTGTGCTGTACGTCGACGACGACCGGAATCTGTGCCAGATCGTCGCGAAGGCGCTCGCCGGCGAGGGATACGCGGTCCGGACCTGCCACGACGGCACCGACGCGCTGGCGGTGCTCGAGGAGCACACGCCCGACCTGATGCTCCTCGACCTGATGCTGCCGCGGCGCGACGGCTTCCAGGTGCTCGCGGACATCCGGCGCGAGGAGAGCGAGCTCCGCCACCTGCCCGTGGTGGTGCTGACGGGAGCCTCTCCGACGCCGGCCTATGCCCAGCGTGCCAATGAGCTCGGGGCCTTCGATCTGCTCGCCAAGCCAGTGCCCCTCGATCGACTGCTCGAGGTGGTGGCGCGCGCCGCGGGCACCGGGAAGAGGCCGGTCGCCGCGCAGCGGCCCGCGCAGACTCCGGCGAGTCGGCGCAGCGCCTCCGGCACCTTCGATCGCGTGGCGTTCCCGGCGCTGCTCCACCACCTGCACGGGATGCGCGCCTCGGGCACCCTGCACCTCGCCCACGCGAAGAAGCGCAAGTGGGTGCAGCTGCGGGAAGGCTACCCGGTGGCGGTGCGCTCGAACCTGATGCGCGAGACGCTGGGACAGCATCTGCTCCGCACCGGACGCATCAATCGCGGAGTGCTCGAGGAGTCGCTGCGCGAGGTGAAGCGCCAGAGCGTGCGCCAGGGCGAGATCCTGGTGGCGATGCGCGTGCTTTCCGAGGAGCAGGTGGCGGATGCGCTGCGCGAGCAGGCCGACGAGAAGTTCTTCGAGATCTTCGCCTGGGGCGCGGGCAGCTTCCGCTTCGAGCGCGGAGGACGCCTCCAGCGCGCCAACGCCCTCGGGCTGGGGCGCAGCCCGGCCAACCTGATCCTCGAGGGGGTGCGGACGCGCTTCCCGCTCGAACGCGTCGACGGGTACTTCGCCGCTCAGGCCGCCCGCTTCCTGGGGCCGGGAGAGAGTCCCTTCTACCGCTTCCAGGACCTGCACGTCGATCCCGAGGACGCGGAGTTCCTGCGCGGCATCGACGGGACGAAGCCCCTTTCCGCCTTCGGCGACCAGGACGAGCGGCGCCGACGGACGATCTACGGGCTGCTCGCTGCGGGCCTGCTCGAGCTGCAGTCGACGCGGGCGCACCCGGCCGCGCGACCGGATTCGAAGCGGACCATCGCGGCGCCGAGTGGGCCGGCGCATCCCGTCGAGGAGCGCGTCGCCCCCCACCCGGGACGAGACCGCCGCCAGGACGATCCTCGCCACGCCGAGCTGATGGAGCTCGCTGATCAGCTCCGGGCGAAGGACGCCTACGAGGTGCTCGGCGTCTCCCGGGCGCCCAGCGAGGGCGAGGTGGAAGACGCCTACGCTCGGCTCTCGGCGCGCGCCCACCCCGACCGCTTCAAGGACGGGAGCCAGGCGCTCCGGTCCCTCGCGGAGGAGGTCTTCGGGCGCGTGCGCGAGGCCTACGAGACGCTCAACGATCCGCGCGAGCGCCAGATCCAGGCGATCGAGACCAAGAAGCTCGAGCGCGCGGAGCAGGAGCGGCTCCGCTCCGAACGCGCCTTCCAGGCGGAGGTCGAGTGCCGCCGAGGAGACGACGCGATGGCCGTCCGGAGCTACGAGACGGCCCTCGCGCACTACGGGAAGGCCCTCGAGTTCTACCCCGACGAGGGCGACTACCACGCCAACTACGGCTACACCCTGCACCTCTGTCACCCCGGTGACGCGGGCATGGCGGCCGAGGCGATGGAGCACGTGAGGCGCGGCCTGAAGCTGGCGAGCCACCGCGAGAAGCCCTACCTCTTCCTCGGCCGTCTGCAGAAGGCGGTCGGTCGCGCCGATCAGGCGGAGAAGATGTTCGTGCGGGCCGTCCAGATCGACCCTCAGTGTCTGGAGGCGCTTCGCGAGCTGCGGCTGATCCAGATGCGGCGCGAGAAATCCAAGGGCCTCATCGGTCGTTTGTTTGGTCGCTGAGCCCGCGGCGTGACGACGTCACGCGGTACGAATCCCGGAGTGGCTCTCGATGGCGGTCAGCGGTGAGGCGATCTGGCTCGACGGTCGGTTCGTGGACTGGGATGCCGCCCGCGTTCACGTCCTGACCCACACGCTCCACTACGGGCTGGGCGTCTTCGAGGGCATCCGCTGCTATCGGACGGCGGACGATCGGTCGGCCGTCTTCCGCCTCGGCGAGCACATCCGCCGCCTCTACGACTCGGCGCACATCAACCTGATGAAGATCCCCTTCGACCGCGCGCAGATCGAGGAGGCCTGCCTGGAGACGCTGCGCCGCAATCACCTCGCCGAGGGGTACCTGCGGCCGCTGGTCTTCGTCGGTGACGGCGAGATGGGTCTCAATCCGGGGAACAATCCGATCCGGGTGGCGATCATCGCCTGGGCCTGGGGCAAGTATCTGGGCGACGAGGGCGTGGAGCGCGGCATCCGCGCGAAGATCTCGACGTTCAGCCGTCACTTCGTCAACGCGAAGATGACCAAGGGCAAGACTTGCGGCGACTACGTCAACTCGATCCTCGCCAAGCGCGAGGCGCTCCTGGACGGCTACGACGAGGCGATCATGCTCGACACCCAGGGCCTCGTCTCCGAGGCGTCCGGCGAGAACGTGTTCGTGGTGCGCGAGGGCGTGATCGCGACGCCGACGCTGCACAGCGTGCTCGCCGGCATCACCCGGGCGACGGTGCTCGAGCTGGCGCGCGACAAGGGCATCCCGGTCGAAGAGCGTGCGATCACCCGCGATGAGCTCTACGTCGCCGACGAGGTGTTCCTGACCGGCACGGCCGCCGAGGTGACGCCGATTCGCGAGATCGACCGGCGTACGATCGGTACCGGGGGGCGCGGCCCGATCGCCGCGACCCTCCAGAAGGCGTTCTTCGACGCCGTCGCGGGACGCGAGCGCAAGTACGAACGCTGGCTGACCCATCTCTAGCCGCGACGCGCGCCTGGATCGGGCTGCACGGCCGATGGTGAACCGCCGTGCGCATCGCTGACCTCTCGACGCCCGCGGTGCTGGTGGAGGCCTCGACGCTCCAGCACAACCTGGAGGCGATGTCCGAGGCGCTGCCGGGGCCGCGACTGCGCCCCCACGTGAAGGCGCACAAGTGCACCGCGCTGGCGCGGCTCCAGGCGGCGCTCGGTCACCGCGGATTCACCTGCGCCACGATCCGCGAGATGGAGGGGATGGCGGCGGCGGGTCTCGGCGCAGACCTGCTGCTCGCCAACGAGGTGCTCGACGCGACGCGGCTCGGCGCGCTCGACGCCCGGGTCACGCTCGCCGTCGACTCGGAGCCGACGATCGAGGCCGCGGCGCGCGCCGGGGTCCGCGAGGTCCTGATCGACGTGAACGTGGGCCTGCCGCGCTGCGGCTGTGCGCCCGAGTGGGCCGGCCGGCTCGCCGATCGCGCGCGCGCCCGGGGCCTTCGGGTGCGCGGCGTGATGGGCTACGAGGGCCACCTGATGCTCCAGGGCGACGTCGACGCGCGCCGCCGCGGCGTCGAGGAGGCGATGGCGCGGCTGCTCGCGGCGCACCGCGAGGTCGGGGGCCAGGTGGTGTCGGCCGGCGGCACCGGGACCTACGCCCTGAACCGCGTCGCCACCGAGATCCAGGCCGGCTCCTACGCGCTGATGGACACGGCCTACGCCGCCCTCGATCTGCCCTTCCGACCCGCCTTGTCGCTGCTGGCCCGGGTGATCTCGGTGTCTTGCGAGTACGCGGTCGCCGACTGCGGGCTCAAGGCACTGGGCATGGATCACGGAAATCCGGCGATCGACGGCGCCTCGGTGTGGTTCTGCTCCGACGAGCACGTCACCTTCGCGCCCCAGCGGCCGGTCGCCGTGGGCGATCGCGTGCGGGTGGTGCCCGCCCACGTCGACCCGACCCTCGCCTACCACGAGCGCATCCACCTCGTCTCCGGGGACGAGGTGCTCGAAACCTGGCCGATCGATCTGCGCGGCTGGTAGGGGGCGGGCGGGGTCGAGGCGCCGGCATTCATCCGCAGGGCCGGCCCGCCGATACGGACGGCGATGCCCGAGAAGAAGCCGCTGCCGTTGCTGGGACGCCTCGCCGTCCACCTCAAGATGATCACCCTGGACCAGCTCGCCGAGGCGATCCGCGCCCAGGGAGCGGCTGGAGAGGACGCCCGGCTGGGCGAGATCCTGGTCGAGCGGGGCCTGATCGACCGGGTCCAGCTCGCAAAGCTGGCGTCCGCGCAGATGCAGGTGCTGGCCAAGCACCGCGCCCAGTCCGCCTCCGAGTCGCCCGCCGCCCCCGCGGCGCGACCCGTGGCGCGGCCCGCATCGCCGCCCGCATCCGGCCGTCCCGCGGCCCCCGCAGCGCCCGTCGCCGACGCGCCCTTCGACTTCGAGACGCCCGCCGCCGCCGGGAGCGGCGATCCCCTGCTCGACGCGCTGCGCGACGCCGTCGCGCGGGGCGCGAGCGATCTGCACCTGCACGCCGGCTCGCCGCCGAAGGTGCGGATCTCCGGTCGCCTGGAGCCGACGCGCAACGCGCCGCTCGGCGCCGAGGAGATCGAGCGCATGGTGCTCTCCGCCCTCGATTCGGCCCAGCGCGAGGCGCTCGCCGAGCGCGGCGAGCTCGACGTGTGCCGGACCTTCGAGGGGATCGGGCGCTTCCGCGCGAATCTCTACCGCCAGCAGCGCGGCCTCGACGGGGTGTTCCGCTTCATTCCCGCCAGGCCGCCGACCCTGGAGCAGCTCGGTCTGCCGGCGCGCCTCGCGAAGTTCACCACCTACCACCAGGGCATGGTGCTCGTCACCGGCCCTTCGGGATGCGGGAAGTCGTCGACGATGGCTGCCCTGGTGAACCTGATCAACGAGGAGCGGCGCGAGCACATCCTCACGATCGAGGATCCGATCGAGTACGTGCACGTCCCGAAGCGGTGTCTGGTGAACCAGCGCAGCGCCGGAAACCACACCGAGTCCTTCGCCCGCGCACTGCGCGCGGCGCTGCGCGAGGACCCGGACGTGATCGTGATCGGCGAGCTGCGCGACCTCGAGACGGTGTCACTGGCGCTGTCGGCGGCCGAGACGGGCCACCTGGTGCTGGCCACCCTCCACACCGACAACGCGATCCGGACGGTGAACCGGCTGGTGGGCTCGTTCCCGGCCGACCAGCAGGACCAGGTGAGGACGATGCTCAGCGAGTCGCTGCGCGGCGTGATCTCCCAGCGCCTGCTGCCGCGCGCGGACGGGGGCGGCCGGGTCCCGGCGCTCGAGACGATGATCGTCACCCGCGCCGTCGGCAACCTGATCCGCGAGAACAAGACCTTCCAGATCCACTCGATCCTGCAGACGGGAGCCTCCCAGGGCATGGCCCTGCTCGACAGCTCGATCCGCGAGCTGGTGGCTCAGGGCGTCGTCAGCGCCGAGGAGGCGGCCCGTCACGTCGAGGACGCGAAGGCCGCCGCGGCCTGACGCGCGGACCGCGCGGTTGGACGCTGCGCCAGGAGGACCCATGGCCGCTCTCGACACCCTGCTCGCCGCGCTCAAGGAGAGCAAGGGCTCCGATCTGCACCTCGTCGCCGGCTGCACCCCCCGGATGCGGGTCAAGGGGAACCTCGATCCGATCGAGGGGAGGGCGGCGCTCTCCGACACCGAGGTGCGCGACCTGATGCGCGAGCTGGTGACGCCCGAGCAGTGGGCGGAGTACGAAGCGGGCGGCGACCTCGACTTCGCCTACGGCCTCGCCGGGGTGGCTCGCTTCCGCGCCAACTATCTGCTCCAGGAGAACGGCGCTGCGGCCGTGTTCCGCATCATCCCCGAGGAGATCCTCACCGTCGAGGAGCTCGGTCTGCCGGCGACGGTGAAGAAGCTGGCCAATCTGCAGAAGGGCCTCGTGTTGGTGACCGGTCCGACCGGCTCCGGCAAGTCCACGACGCTCGCCGCCGTGATCGACCACATCAACACGAGCTTCAGCAAGCACATCGTCACGATCGAGGACCCGGTCGAGTTCGTGCACCAGAACAAGAAGTCGGTGCTCTCCCATCGGGAAGTGGGCTCGCACACCCGGGGCTTCGGTCCGGCGCTGCGCGCGGCGATCCGCCAGGACGCGGATGTCGTGCTCGTCGGTGAGATGCGCGACCGGGAGACGATCGGCCTCGCGATCACCGCTGCCGAGATGGGCATGCTGGTGTTCGGCACGCTGCACACGAACAGCGCTGCCAAGACGATCGACCGCATCATCGACGCGTTCCCGGCGAAGGAGCAGAACCAGGTGCGGATCTCGCTCTCCGAGTCGCTCGCCGCCGTGGTATCGCAGCTCCTGGTGCCGACCGCCGACGGCAAGGGCCGGTGCGCGGTCCACGAGATCCTGATCCGGACCAGCGGACTCCCGAACATCATCCGCGAGGGGAAGATCACGATGATCAGCTCGCTGATCGAGTCGGGGCGCTCGATGGGTATGCAGTCGATGGACGACACGTTGTTCGCCCTGGCGAAGGACGGGCGCATCCGCCCTCACGACGCCTACATGAAGGCGACCAACAAGGCGCGCTTCGAGCCGATGCTGTCGCCGGACGAGCGATCGGCCGCCTGATCCGACCCGTGCCCCGGGGCGGCTATTCTCGGGCGCTCCGATGAGCGATCGCACCCGGCGATACCTCGCGCTCGGCCTGCTCGGGGGGCTCGGAGTCGCTTTCCTGGCCGCGACCCACCTGTACCTCGCGGAGCGGCTGGTGATCGCGCCGGGCTGGCCCGAGCCGCTGCGCGCGGCGGGTCTGGTGGCCGTGGGGGTGGGCGCGCTGCTGCTGGTGCTCCAGCCGATCGGCGAGCGGACCCTGCGTCCGACGGCGGCGCGCTGGCTGGCCTGGCCCGCCTCGCTCTGGATGGGGGTGGGCTTCTGGCTCCTGCTGCTGCTCCTGACCAGCGACGCGTTCCTCTGGGCCGCGGGCGGCGTGGCGTGGGCGGCGGATGCCGCTCCGCCGGCGGAGGGGGCCGCCGCCTGGCGCGCGGCGGGGGTGCTGGGACTCGCCCTGGGCGGGACCGCGGTCGGGCTGCGCTCGGCGCTGCGCCCGCCGCGGGTGCGCCGGGAGCGCTTCGCCGTCGCGCGCTGGCCCCGCGCCCTCGACGGGTTCCGGATCGTGCAGATCTCCGACGTCCACATCGGTCCGATCCTGGGTCGGGGCTTCGCCGAGTCGGTGACGAAGCGTGTCAACGCCCTCGCCCCCGATCTGGTCGCGGTCACCGGCGATCTCGTCGACGGCAGCGCGCGCCTGCTCGCCGAGGAGGTCGCGCCCTTCGCGGGTCTGCGCGCCCGCCACGGCGTCTTCTTCGTCACCGGAAACCACGACCACTACTCGGGCGCCTCGTCCTGGGTCGACGCGGTACGCGGCCTGGGCATGCGCGTCCTGCGCAACGAGCGAGTGACGATCGGAGCGGGCGAGGCGTCCTTCGACCTGGTCGGCGTCGACGATCACCACGCGCACCACGTCGGGGGCGGCCGCGAGGACCTCGCGCGCGCGCTGGCCGGGCGCGATCCGGAGCGTCCGGCGGTGCTGCTGGCCCACGATCCGGCCACCTTCGACCGCGCCCGGCGCGAGGCCGTGGACCTCCAGCTCTCCGGGCACACCCACGGCGGGCAGATGTGGCCCTTCGCGCTCTTCGTCCGTCTGGTGACGCCCTGGGTCGCCGGGCGCTACCGCGACGGCCGGGCCCAGCTCTATGTGAGCCGCGGCACCGGCTTCTGGGGCCCCCCGCTCCGGCTGGGAGCCCCCGCCGAGATCACCGAGATCGTCCTGCACGCCGGCCAGCCCTCCTAGGGCTCCGTTCCGCACCGACCGCAGCATTCGCGCGGCACCGGAATCGCGCCCCGGCCGCTCCCGCCCGCACCTGCGCACCCGGGAGGCCGCTAGAACGGTCAAGCCGACGGCAATTCCCACCGATAGGTCTTCCACGGATCGGATTCCGCGCGCATGGACTGGGCGCGCGAACGACGGGGAGCTGCCATGGGAAATCGTCGCGCCGAGTCGGGCCGTACGCAGAGCCGACGCAATCGTGTCGTGGCTCTGCTGCTGACGCTCCTGCCGGGTTTGATGTTCGTGGGACTGCTCGCTCCCGCGGCCGTCCACGTGAAGCCCGTCGCACAGACGGTCGCGCAGAGCGTGCCGGTCACCTTCGAGAACTTCCGCTACGCCAAGCGACCGCTGGTGTCGCGAAAGCCGTCGGAGCTCGCAGCGGGCCTCGCCGAGGCTTCGGGCATCGGCGTGTTCTTCTCCGGGGCGCGCTACCTGGCGCAGAAGGCTCAGCAGGCGTTCCAGCTTCCCCGCTTCCTGGCCCAGGAAGAGGAGAACCAGATCATCCTCGACGACCAGAACAACGGCGTCGACGATTACGTGGCCGACCAGATCCTCGAGGAGCCGAAGGAGCCGCAGCTCACGGTGAACCTGACGCCGATCTGGAACCCGGAGCTGTTCGACATCATTCCGCCGATGCTCTCGCGCTGGGGCGCCGACCAGTTCGACGACCTCGTCGGCGGGCCGCCCCTCTACGTCGCTCCCCCGCCGACGCCGCCGGTCGTCGTGCCGGAGCCGCGCACGGCTCTGCTGCTCGCGATGGGACTGCTCGCTCTCGGCGCGCGCCGCCCGTCGCGCCGCTAGCGAGGCGACGGACTCTCCCGGAGAAGCGGGGCACTCCCCTCTCCCCCTCCGCGCGCAGACGTCGCGCCGGGCTCAGCGCAGCGCGGCGACCACGGCGCGCAGCTCCTCGCCGACCGTGGCGGCGCTGGCGGGCCGCTCCTCGGGGAGCTTCGCCATCAGTCGCAGGATCAGCGAAGCCAGCTCGGCGGGCACGCCGAACTCGATCTCGCGCGGGTCCGGCGGTGGCTCGTGGGCGTGGAGGTAGGTGACGTCGCCGTCGCGGAAAGGCAGCTCACCGGTCACGAGCTGGAAGAGCGTGACGCCGAGCGCGTAGAGGTCCGCGCGGTGGTCGACGCCCGAGCCCGTCGCCTGCTCGGGAGCCATGTAGTAGGGCGTCCCGCCGACCACCGTCGTCGAGCGCCGCACCTCCTCGAGAGACTTCGCGATGCCGAAGTCCATGATCTTCACGATCTGGTCCCGGGTGAAGAAGAGGTTCGCGGTCTTGATGTCGCGGTGCACGATGCGCCGCTCGTGGGCGTAGTTCAGCCCGGCCGCGATCTGGATGCCGAGGCGCGAGGCGTCGCGCGGCGACAGATGGTGGTGCTGCACGAGGATCTCGTTCAGCGCGCGGCCCTCGAGCAGCTCCATCGTGATGAAGAAGGCTCCGTCCTCTTCGCCGGCGTCGAAGAGGGTCACGATGTTGGGGTGGTTGAGCGCGGCTGCCGCCCGGGCCTCGCGCTCGAACAGGTCGACCGCGACGGGGTGGTCGCGCATGTTCTCGGGCAGGCGCTTGAGGGCCACGATCCGCCCGAGGCGCTTGTCCCGGGCCCGGTAGACGACGCCCATGCCGCCGCGTCCGATCTCGTCGAGCAGCTCGTACCGGCTCTCGCCGCCGCCGGAGGCGGCGGTCGCCTGGCCCGCGGTGGACGAAGCGACCGCGCGGGTGGCGGTCGTGTCGATCTGCGCCCGGATCTCGCGGATGCGCGTCGTCAGGTCGGTGCGGGCGACGTCGCGGCGCTGGATGGTCTCGTAGACGGCCAGCGCCTGCTCGTGCCGGCCAGCTCGCTCGAGGATCCCGGCGTAGCTCTCCAGCGCGTCGAGGGAGGCGCTCTCGCCGGCGTCGGCGCCGAGCGCCTCCTCGAACTTCGCCACCGCGAGGTCGTGGTCGCCGCGCTCGCTGACGATCTCGGCGATCAGCCGGCAGGCGTGGCGGTAGTCGGGGTGGCGCGAGTCCACCTGCTGGAGGTTCCGGATCGCGCGCTCCGCATCGCCCCTGCCGCGGGCCAGCTGGGCCGCGTCCTGGTACTCCCCGAGCTTCTCCAGCAGGTCGAGTTCGCGCTCCTCGTCGCCGACCTCGCGCCAGCACTCGAGCGCGTTGCCGTAGTCGTAGATCTCCTCGTAGCAGCGCGCCGCGGCCTCCCACTCGCCCGCCGCGCGGTGGGCGGCGGCGGCGCGGCCGTGATCCCCGGCGCGCTCGTAGAGCGCGGCGGAGCCGGAGTGGTCGTCGCCCGAGGCGCGCAGCTCGGCGGCCTGTCCGAGCTGTCCCGCCGCCTCCAGCTCCACGGCGGCGTCGCCGGCGCGGCCCTGGCGCTCGAACAGCTCGCCGCGCAGCCGCCGGGCGGCCACCTCATTGCCGGCGGCGACGAGCGCGTCGGCTGCGGTGGCGAGGTCGCCGACCAGGAAGGGCTCCACGGCCGCTGGGCAGTCGCGGAAGATGGTGTCGCACTCGCCGATGTCCACCTTCAGCGGAACGGCCGCGTCGAACTTGTCGATCAGCACGTTGAACTCGGCCGCCGCGTCCTTGGACCCGACCAGGATCGTGTGCTCCCCCTTGCCGAGGTAGAGATAGGCCTTTCCGTCGCGCGCATAACGCAGGGAGGAGGGGTCGCCCGCCAGGGCCACGCGACCGCCGACGGCCGGGCCCCCGCCCTCGTGCAGATCGATTTCGACCGCGCACTCGCGCGGTCGGAAGTCGAAGTCGAGCCGGGTGAGGTCGCCGCGGCGCACCCGCGCGCGCTGCTCTTCGAGGAAGTGTCCGATGATGTCCTTGCCGCGGGCGTCGAGCAGGGGTCCGCCGACGGTCACGGTGTAGCCGGCGCTGCGCGCCGGAATCCAGCGGAATACGGTCTCGCGTCCGGCCATGTGCCGCTCGAAGCGGCGCAGGAAGTCGAGCCGGCCCTGGGCGCGGATCTTCTCGCGGCCCGTCTTCTTGTCGATCGTCTCCCGCTTCACCTGGCCGGACTTCCGGGTGATGTGGATGCTGAAGAATCCCTTGGTCATCTCGGGCAGCTCGATGCGCACCACGACCGTCCCCCAACCCCGCACCACGGGGTAGGCGGCGAACAGGGCGAGCAGCAGATAGACGGCCAGCGCCTCGAGGTTCCAGCTGCCGTAGGCGGCGAGGCCGCCGGCGACGCAGTCGATGTCGGTCAGGATCCGGACTCCCCGCGTCTCGGACCCGAGCAGCAGGCGGGTCTCGAGCGCGAAGGTGCCGGGGTCGCAGGAGACCTCGGCGCGGTCCTGGGGATGGGAGAGCAGCCGCGTCACGAAGACGCCGTCGGTGCCCAGGATCCCGTTGACGCCCGCGATGGCGTCGGCCGAGCGCGAGTCCGGCTGGTCGAAGTCGTAGAGCTGGTCGACGAGCGGGGCGACGGAGGCGAGATCCGCGTCGGCGGGCGCGACGAGGGCGAAGCGGTTCGCGATCGCGCCCTCCAGGGCCGGCTCCACGTCGGCGATGCGCGGCTCGCGCAGGCGGGTGAAGCGGCGCAGCCAGCTCTTCCAGTCGCCGGGCTCGCGCACGCCGAGCTGCGCCACGGTGCGCGGGGGCTCGGAGGGATCGGCGGCGAAGCTCGAGACCATGGCGTCGAAGTCGACTCTGCGCAGCGCGGGGTCGGGTGCATTCGGCTCCTCGGAGCCGGCCCCGCCCGCGCCTTCGCCCTTCGCGACGGGGCCCTCGCCCGAGGCCTCTCGCGCCGCCGCCAGCCGCGTCCGCAGATCCGGATCGCTCGGCTCCAGCTCGATCGCCCGTTCCAGGCTGGCGCGGGCGCCCGCCCGGTCGCCGGCGGCCTCCTGGCTGCGCGAGAGCTCGCGCAGGACCCGCACGTCGTCCATGTCGCCGCCGGTCGCCAGCACCTCGATCGCGTCCTCGTTGGCGCCGGTGAGCCGGAGCGCGCGCGCCATCGCGATGTTGGTCATCGTGTCGGCGGGCTGGATCTCCCGCGCCGTTCGCAGTAGCGGCAGGGCCTCCTCGGCGCGCTCGGTCTCGACCAGCACGGTGCCGAGCTCCACCAGCGCCGGGGCGTGGCGCGGCTCCAAGGACAGGGCCTTGCGCAGCGACTGCTCGGCGCCCGCCGTGTCGCCGCTCGCGTTCTGGGCGCGTCCCAGAGCCACCCAGAGATCCGCCCCCGAGTCGCCCGCGCTCGCGGCCCGCCGATAGGCGAGGGCCGCCTCGGTCGGTCGGCCCAGCTGCTGCTCGAGGTCGCCGAGCCGCCGCGCGGCGCGCGCGGCCAGAGAAGGATCGAGCTCTGCGGCGCGGGCGAGCTGCTCGCGCGCCGGCTCCGGGTCGAGGCGGTCCGCGGCCAGGGCGCCGGCCTGGAGGGCCAGGGCGGCCAGGCGGGCGCGGTCGCCGCCCTCGAGATCGAGCAGCATCGCGGGCGGACGCGGGTCGCCGGGAGCGAGCCGGGCGGCCTCGCGCAGGGCGTCGCGGGCGCCCTGGCGGTCGCCTTCGGCGAGCAGCGCCCGGGCGAAGGCCACCTGCACGTCCGCGGAGTCGGGGGCGTGTTGCACCGCCGCGTCCAGGTAGCGACGCGCGGTGCCCGAGTTGCCCCGGGAGAGCTGGATCTCCCCGGCGGCGAGCAGGATCGACGGGTCCGGGGAGCGCTTGCGCTCCTCGAGGCGCGCGGCCGTCCCGACCGTCTCCCAGGCCCCGGCCGGATCGCCGCTGGCCGTCAGCACCCGTGCCCGCTCCACCGGCGGATCGTGGAGGGCGTGGGCGCGGGCCAGGACCGCCTCGCGGGCCCGGGCGGCGACGGGAGCGGACCTCCCCTCCACCGCGAGCCACCCCTCGAAGAGGCGACCCCGGTCGGCGCGGTCCAGGGCGAGAGTGGCGCTCGCGAGGTCGGACAGGGAGGGCGGGGCGGCCGCTCCGGGCTCGGTGCCCAGAGCCTCCGACAGGTCCGCCAGCGCGGCGCGGCACGCGTCCCCGACCTTCTCCAGGGAGGACTCGCCGCGGCCCGCCGCCAGCTCCTCGCCCGTCTGGGGCGAGTACAGCCCCAGCCGGACCTCGACCCGTCCCCGCTCCTCGAGCAGGCGGGGGATCAGGGCGCGATCCAGCGCGCCCGCCGAGGCCAGGTCGCCCGCCGCGACCGGCGCCGTGTCGAGACCCGCCGCGTGCAGGGCGTCCGCCAGCCAGAGGTCGAAGCCGCGCCCGATCGCCTCCATCCCGGGGTCGCTGCGCGCGGGGGCCAGACCCAGGGGCAGCGCGGGCGGCGGGGGCAGCGCTTCACCGGATTCCTGGGCCCGCGCCCCGCCGCTTCCGGCGAGAAGCGCGCACGCAAGCAGGGCCGCGAGCCCCGCGCGTCGCCTCGGATCGGGGACGGGCCTCATCGTGCCCGTCCATCGGTCCTCCGGCGCGGGGGTTTGAGCCCTTACTCCCGGCGCCGCGCCCGCGCCCGACGGATCCAGGCGTTGGTGGAGCTGTCGTGGCCGGGCTCCCCTTCGCCCTCCAGCTCGGAGGCGATCCGCTTGGCGAGCACCTTGCCGAGCTCGACGCCCCACTGGTCGAAGGAGTTCACGTCCCAGAGCACGCCCTGCACGAACACCTTGTGCTCGTAGAGGGCGATCAGGGCGCCGAGCGAGACGGGTGACAGGCGCTCGGCCACCAGCAGGTTGCTGGGCCGGTCGCCGGGGAAGGTGCGGTGGGGGACGAGCGCGGGCGCCACGCCCTCGGCGGCGACCTCCTCGGCGCTGCGACCGAAGGCCAGGGCCTCGGCCTGGGCGAGCAGGTTGGCGAACAGCTGGGTGTGCTGGTCGCCGCGCGGGTTCGCGCTCTCGAGGAACCCGATGAAGTCGGCGGGCACGAGCGCCGTCCCCTGGTGGAGGAGCTGGTAGAAGGCGTGCTGGCCGTTGGTGCCCGGCTGGCCCCAGACGATCGGACCGCTCGGCCGCGTCACCGGGCTCCCGTCGCGGCGCACCCGCTTGCCGTTGCTCTCCATGTCGAGCTGCTGGAGGAAGTCGGGCAGCCGCGCGAGGTACTGGTCGTAGGGGAGGACCACCGCGGTCTCGGCGCCGAGCGTGTCGCGGTACCAGACGCCGAGCAGGGCGAGCAGGACGGGCAGGTTGCGCTCGAGGGGCGCCGTGCGGAAGTGCTCGTCCATCGCGCGCGCTCCGGAGAGCAGGGCGCGGAAGGCGTCGCCGCCCGCCGCCAGCGCGATCGCCAGGCCCACCGCCGACCACAGCGAGTAGCGCCCCCCCCCCCCCTCCCACAACCCCAACAAGGGCTGCGCCGCGATCCCCCACACCGCCGCCAGGCTCGCCCAGCGCACCCAGCCGTCGAACACGATCCACAGGATCGGCGTGTACGTGCCGGCGATCAGCACGTAGATCATCGAGTGGTCGAGGCGTTGCATCCGCTTCTTCCACGTGAGGTGCCACGGGTAGGAGTGATAGAGGCTGCTCACCGTGTACAGGGCCACGAGACT
>CAZZFT010000087.1:0-21065 GCA_964653555.1 uncultured Spirochaetales bacterium
CCTCGTCGATGAAGAAGATCGGCAGGTAGCCGACGATGATCCCCGCCATGATGCGCGGAACGGCAGAGTGGAAGAAGACCAGGTCGCGCTTCCAGAGGAAGCGGTAGAGCAGGAACCAGGCCACGATCACGTCGGCGCACATCACCTCGATCGCACAGATCGCGTCGAACAGCCGGGGCGCCGCGTCGTAGAAGAAGGCCGCGGCCACGAAGGGCGCCGCGATCACGGCGAGCGACGCGGCGTAGGTGGGCGTGTTGTGGCGCGACAGCACCCGGTCGGCATCGTCCACGCTATGGGCGACGTTGTCGGCGTGCTGGATCATCACCGCTGCGTGATGGATGTCGTACTGGCGCAGGAACCACGCCTCGAGCTTCTCGAGCAGGCGAAGGACGTCCCGGTTGCCCGGCCGCCGCAGATAGGGAACCAGATCGCGGCCGCGCTCGACGGGGCCCGCGCGCTCCCGGCTGATCGCCGCCCGCACCTCGGCCTCTCGGCTGCCGAAGGGCGACGTCTCCGCCTCGAAGGCGCGGTTCTCCTCGTCGAGGCACACCTCCTCGAGCCAGCGATGGAAGGCGCGCTCGGCGAGGCGCAGCAGCAGGCGGTCGACCGTCCCCGGATCGCCGTGGTCGAGAGCGTGGAAGAAGCCCGCCTCGGAGAGGTCGTCGGCGGGATCGACGGGATCGACGCCACTCACGGTGTAGGCGGCGAGGTACTCGGGCGTGACGCGGCGCTGCACCAGGCGGTCGAGCGTGCAGTACAGGAGCTTGCGCAGGTGGAAGACGGCGATGCGCAGCCCCGGATGGTCCTCGGTGTCGCGCCCGCTCGTATAGCGGAGCATCACCTCGGCGAGCAGCGTGAGATCGGCGTGGATCCGCTCCAGCCGCTCGGGATCCAGACGCGGGTCGGCCTCCAGGTGCTCGAGCACGCCCTCCAGGTAGCGCGGCGCCGACAGGATCAGCCGTGAGACCAGTAGCTCCGAGTCGCGCCGCCGCGCGTCGGGCGAGAGCAGCTGGGGCTTCTCGGCGAGGTCGGCGATCTGGAGGAAGAGCTCGGTGGGATCGTGGCGGTCGACGTGGAAGGAGAAGGTCTCCGGAAACACCCGCTCCCACCCTGCACCCCGATCGCACTCGAAGCGCACCTCGCGCGCGTGGAAGGCGTAGCTGAAGCGGAAGGTGAGCCGCAGGCGCTCCACGCGCAGCTCGAGCCGGTCGAGGGTCGCAGCCGATGCGTTGGAATCCATCACGGGAGGTTCAGAGGATCGCTTCGCGTGTCTGCTCGCCCGACTCGTAGTAATCCGCGACCCGGCGAGAGAGATCCACGACCCGCGGCGGCAGCTCCTCGCCCAGCGGCCAGCGGGCGTTCGCGATCCGCAGCCGGTCCTGGAGCATCTGGGCGTCCGGGAAGGACTCGTTGGCCATGGCGTCGTCCACCGCCAGCCAGTTCTCCACCGAGGTGCGCGCGCGAGAGATGCGCTCGGCGAGCTCGGCCATGCCGCGAGACTGGATCGCCGACCGCCGCACCTGCTCCTCCAGCTCAGCGAGCTGCTCGCGTCCCGACTCGAGCTCCTCGCGCAGCGGGCCCTGGTTCGACACCCAGCCGCCGAGCAGGTCGTCGAAGCGGCGTCGGAGCGGCTCGTGGGAGATCTCGCGGAACAGCACGACGCGCCCCAGCGGCTCGCCCTTCGCCTCGAGCTTGCGCGTGGTGATGCGGAAGCGGTGGTTCTCGACGTCGAGGTCGTAGTAGGTCACGTCGCCTCCTTCGACCGCCACCGCCACCGTCGCCTCGCCCACCTTGGAGAGCCCCTTGTCCGCCAGCAGCTCGTCGAAGCGGCGCCCGCGCGGGTCGTGGGTCAACGCGAAGTACTCGCGCACCGGTCGGTTCGCCGCCTGGATCACGCCGTCCTGGTCCAGCGCGATGGCGCCGTAGTCGAGCTCGTCGATCACCGCCTCGAGGAATCGGTTGGCGCGCTGGAGGTCGCCCAGCAGGCGCTCGTTCTCGACGATCAGCTTGTGGTGGTCCACTGCCTGCTTCATCACCTGCTTGAGCTGGTCCGGCTCCCAGGGCTTGGTGATGTAGGCGTAGACGTGGCCGGCGTTGATCGCCTGGATGATCGCCTCCATGTCGGAGAAGCCGGTCAGGATCATGCGCACGGTGTTAGGGTGCCGCTTGCACACCTCGGCCACGAACTCGACGCCGCTCATATCGGGCATGCGCTGGTCGGTCAGCACCACGGCGAAGGGTCCCTTGGCGTCGAGCACGTCGAGGGCGCGCCGGGGATCTCTCGCCGTGTAGACCTCATAGTCGTCCTCGAAGGTGAAGGCCATCGTCTCGAGGATGGCCTCTTCATCGTCGACGACCAGGATGCGGGGCCGGGGCTCTTCCATGCTCGCTCAGTATCGCGCGTACTCGATCAGGCGATCCACCGAGCGCTGCCATTCGCCTTCCCAGCGCTCCGCGACCGTCTGGCCCGGGCTGCGGCCCAGTGCGATCTGCTCGTCGACGGGATCCAGGAAGCCGGTCTCGTCGGGATCGCGCCGCCCGCCGTGTCGCAGCCGGCGCAGTCCGTCGCGGGCCAGGCGCGCCAGGTCGCGCGCGACCTCGATGATCGGCTCGTCGCCATAGCGCGCGGCCAGACCCCGCCGCGACACGTCCGCGCGCGACGCCTCGCGCTCGGCGAGAGAGTGGACCGCGAGTCGATCCCAGGCCGCGGCGCGCGCCTCGGAGTCGTAGAGCAGCCCCTTCCACAGGGCCGGCAACGAGCAGGTCAGACCCGGCGGCACCGCGTCGGCGCCGCGCATCTCCAGGATCCGCTTCAGCCGAACCTCGGGGAAGACGGTGGTCAGGTGGCGGTCCCAGTCCTCGAGCGTGGCGCGCGTTCCCGCGAAGCCCGACTCCATGAACCGCCGGAAGGTGATCCCCCCCGCCGGTCGGTACTCGCCGTCGCGCACCACGAAGAACATCGGCACGTCGAGTGCCCACTCCGCGTAGCTGCGGTATCCGAAGTCGTCATCGTAGGCCATCGGGAGCATGCCGGTGCGGTCGGGATCCGTGTGGGTCCAGATGTGCATCCGGCGCGATGCGAACCCATTCGCCTTTCCCTCGGAGAGGCTCGAGTTGGCGAAGATCGCCGATACCACCGGCGAGGCCGCGAGCGCGAGGCGCATCTTCGCCACCATGTCGGCCTCGTCGGAGAAGTCGAAGTTGGCCTGGACGGTCGCCGTGGTGAACATCATCTCGAGGGCGAGCGAGCCGCGGCTGGGCAGGTACTCGCGCATGATCCGGTAGCGCGCCTTCGGCATCCGCGGCACGTCGATCACGCCGTAGAGCGGGTTGATCCCGAGGCCCAGCCACGCGATCCCGAAGCCCTCGTCGGCCCGCTTGATCAGCGCGAGATGCCGGTGGAACTCGTCGCAGGTCTCGTGGATGGTGCGCAGCGGGACGCCCGAGAGCTCCAGCTGGCCGCCCGGCTCGAGCGTGATGCTGGCGCCGTCGCGGACGAGCGCGATCGTATTGCCGGCCTCGGAGATCGGCTCCCAGTCCTCGCGCTCTGCGATCCGGTCGAGCAGCGCTCCGATCCCGCGCTCGCCCTCGTAGGGCACCGGAGCCCAGGAGGTCTCGTAGAGCCCGATCTTCTCGTGTTCGGTGCCGACCTTCCATTGCTCCGGCGGCTTCTCACCCGAGCGCAGGAAGTCGACCAGCTGTTCCACCGATTCGACGAAAACGGGGGCGTCGCTCAAGCGGGGTCCGTCCGACGGGCGCTCAAGGGGTGGCGGCCTCTTCGAGGAAGCTCTCCAGGAAGGTGGCCAGGGCGTCCTGGATCTCGTCCCGGGCGTCGATGGGAAAGCTCTTGCAGGGTCCCTCGGTCTTGCCTTCGCGAAAGGGTCCCACCAGGGTCAGGTCGCCGCGGCTCTTCGCCGTGACGATCGCCCGGTAGCGGCCGCGCGCCAGGTCGAACTCGATCGACCGGAGGTGCTTGTCGTCGATCCGCACAGGGGAGAGACGAACGCGCAGGTGGGGAGCTCCCGCGTCCTCGACGGCGCGGTGGAAGTCCTCGAGCGCCTCGGCGACCACACCGTGGAGCGATTCGGCACACGCGCGCGCCCGGGCCAGGTCGTCCACGTGGGCCGCCTCCCGCTCGCCGAGCGTCCGGCCCAGGGCCGACAGTCGCGCGCCCAGCGTGGAGCCGTCGCCGGCCGACCGGTCGGCAGCGTCCGTAGCAGTTCGCGAGGGCGGCGGCATGGGCGAATGCTCGCACAGATGCCGGCGGCCAGAAACGGTTACCGCGCGCCGAGATCGGCGGGTCCCCTCGATCAGCGGCGGCCGGCCACCCGTCGCTCTCCCTCGAGCTCGGCGAGCAGCTGGTCGCGCTGCGCGCGGAAGGTCGGGACGAGCTCGCCCGGGATCGGCGGGCCCGAGGGCATGCGCAGGCCCGCGGGATCGACATACTGGCCGTTCTTCTGGATGCGGAAGCAGACATGGGGACCGGTCGCGAGGCCGGTCTGGCCCACGTAGCCGATCACCTGCTTCTGCTCCACGCGGTCGCCCACCTTCAGCCCGGCGGCATAGCGCGACAGGTGCGCGTAGGACGACACGTAGCCGTTGTGGTGCTGGATCTTGACCAGGTTTCCGTTGCCCCCGAACCACCCGCGGTGCACCACCACGCCGTCCGCCACCGCCAGCACCGGGGTGCCGACGGGCGCGGCGTAGTCGATGCCGCGATGGGGCCGCGTGATGTTCAGGATGGGGTGGCGGCGCGCGGTGCTGTAGCTCGAGGTGATCCGGCCGTGGCGCAGCGGGGACATCAGGAAGTCTCCTTCGACCGAGGAGCCGTTCGGGCGGTAGTACCCCCCGTGCGCGTCTCCGGTCTCGAAGTAGACCGCCGTGTGGTCGCCCGCGTGCCCCTGGAAGCGGGCGGCGAGGATCCGACCGGGCCGCACGTAGGCCTCGCGTCCTCCGACCTCCCGGTACAGCCGCTCGTAGAGGATCTGGTAGCTGTCCCCGGGCTGGACAGCGCGCTGGAAGTCCACGTCCCAGGCGAAGATGTCGGCGAAGTCGCGGGCCAGGGAGCCGTCCTCGCCGAGGTTGGTGATCGACTGGTACAGGGTCGAGGTCACGACGCCGGCGATCCGCGTCGGCCGCGCCTCGAGCTCCGCCTCGTCGCGCGTCACCGAGAAGCCGCCCGCCTCGGGGCGGAGCGTGAACCCGTCGGTCGGCGAGAGCCGGTAGCGGAACTCCACCACGTTGCCCTCGCCGTCCTGAACGAGGCGGAACTGCTGTCCGGGCTTCGCACGGCGGAAGTCGAAGTGACCCGCGAAGCCCTTCGCGATCTGGTTGATCACCTGGGGCGTGACGCCCTGGGCGCGCAGCAGCGAGGAGAGCGTGCGGCCGCGCTGGATCACCCCCTCGGTGACGCGGCGCTGGGGCGCAGCCGGCGTCTTGGCGCCGGCACTGGCGGGCGACACCGCGAGGACGCCGAGCCCGTTGGCCGCGCCCACGCCGAGGTGATCCCGCTCTCGGGACGGATCGGCCTGGACCACACCGGCCGCAATGGCCAAGGCGAGGAAGCCGAGAACGATCCCTCTCGGGATGGATCGCCGCGATGCGCGCGGGACGGAGTCGGAGTGACGGCGAGATTCGGGTCTTCCGGTCGTCGACGACATCGGCGGTGATTTGGCCTCGGGTTCTGTCTTGTGGGCGGAACCTGGGAGCGGATCGCGCCGATCGGGTCGAGAATCCACGGAAGATTTTAGACGGAGTGGCGAGGACCTCTGAAGACCCGATTGCTCCCCCATGGGGGGATCGTTGTGGACGGGGAGGGGGCGCTCCTCGTGGGACGTAGCGTTCGAACGCACCCCCCGGCAATCGGCTGGCAACACTACCGGCTTTATCCTGGATTGTCAGCCGGAATGCGGTTTGATGACGGGCCCGAGCTGGACCTTCCCCCACGGGGCGGACGCGGGAAGGCCCGTCAGCTCGTCCTCAGCTCCTGGATTGCGCGGTGGAGGGCCTCGAAGAGGGGCTCCACCTCTGTCACCTCGAGGCACGAGAAGGCGATGCGCAGATCGTGGCTGGCAGTGGCGATCGTGCCGATCCCATAGGCGTCGAGCAGGTGCAGGCGGACCCGTTCGGCCTCCACGCCCCGCACGGCCACGCACATGAAGTAGCCGCTGTTGAAGGGGTAGACGTCCCAGCTCTCGCGGAAGCGCGGCGCGTTCGCGACCTCGTACACCTTCTCGGCCCTCGCCCGCAGCGTCTCGGTCTTCTCCGCCCGCTCCCGAGCGATCGCCGGGGAGGCGAGCGCCTTGGCCACCAGCGTCTGGGAGAGCTGGGGGACGTTGGAGACCGCGCTCCGGATGGCGCCCTTCACCTTCGCCTCGAGCACCTCGCACACCTCCGCCGCGCTCTCCGCGCGTCCGGGGCCGAAGGTGAGGAAGCCGCAGCGCAGCCCCCACACGAACAGCTCCTTGGTCGCACCGTCGAGGCGCACTGCGAACAGGTTGGGGTGGCGGTTCACGAGATGGGCGAACAGGGACTGCGTCGCCGACGCGCGACCCAGGTGGTAGAAGAGCCCGAAATAGGCGTCGTCGAGCACCGCGATCACGCGCGTTCCGCGCTCGGCCCGGCGCACGAGAGCAGCGACGATCGCCTCGCTCTCGGCCTCGGTCGGCATGTAGCCGGTCGGGTTGTTGGGGAAGTTCAGCAGCGCGATCACCTTCTCGCGCTCCGCAGCCGCCTCATCGAGGGCGCTCGCAAAGCCCGCCGTGTCGAAGCCGTCCCCCGAGAAGAACGGATAGGGGACGATATGCGCCCCGAGCCGCACCTCGTAGGTGAGCCGGTAGTTGCCCCAGAGCTTGTCCGGGAGGACGATCGCGTCGCCGGGCTCGACGAAGAGATCGCCCACCAGCATCAGGCCGTGGGTGATCGCGGCGGTCACGATCGGCAGACCGAACTCGCGACCGGCCAGCGACGGGTTCTCGGCGAGCATCTTGTCGCGCCAGCGCTCGCGCAGGACCTGCTGACCGGCCGGCGGCGCGTAGCAGAAGGCCTCGTCCGGCGTCACACCCGAGAGGAGGGAGGCGATCGACGGCAGGTGCATCGCCGACCCGGCCTCGGTGGCGATGCCGATCGTCGCGTTCATCCGATGCGCCTTGGCCTTGGCCTCGGCGCTCTGGGTGAGGATGCCCTTGGGGAAGTAGAGCCGCCGGCCGAGCGGCGAAAGCATCTCGAACACCTCCGGCGCGGCCTTGGCGAGGCGCTCGTTCAGATCGCGGGCGAGCGGGAGCACGTTCTCGTCGGACGCAGCAGCCATCCGCACCTCCGGAGTCGGGCGAATCTACAGCCGTCGGTGCAGCACGTCCATGAACGCGCCGTAGCCCTCGGCGGTCCAGAAGGCGCGGCTCTCGCGGTTGTCGGGAGCCACGCGCACCTCGAGGTGCTCGGCGCCGCGCTCCGCGGCCCAGCGCGTGGCGGCGGCGACGAGCTCGTGTCCCCACCCGGCGCGGCGCCGGCTCGGCGCGACATAGAGGTCGGTGATCTCGGCCCGGCAGCTCTCCGGATGGATCGGCGGGGCACGCCGCACGCAGACGATCGCGAAGGCTTCGGGCGCCTCGACCGGCCCGGAGACGAAGACCGCGGTATCGGGATCGCACAGCTGGGCCTCCACCAGCCGCCCTGCCTCGGCCTCGGCGTCCGGACGCAGGGCGAAGCGCTCCTCCAGCTCGGCGTGGTGACGGGTGAGCGCGATCCACATCGCCGTCACGGCGGACAGGTCCCGAGCTCCGGCGCGGCGCGGCGTCACCCCGTCACACCCCGAGCGTCCGCGCCCGACTTCTCACGAGTGGGAGTTCGGGAAGCCATCCAGCCGCCGGCTTGCGTCAGATGACGCGATCGACCTCGGGGAAGCTGCGCCAGACGGGCACGCCGCAGAAGTGCGAGCCCTCGGTGCACCGCGGCCGGGCGAGCCCGTTGCGCACCACACACGGCGGGCCGACGTGCTCCATCAGCGTCGGATGGACCGCCCGCACCTGCTCGATCTCGTCCATCGAGGCGCGCCAGATCTCCCACTGGGCGTTGAGGCAGCTGCGCATCGTCCACTTGTGCAGGAGGTCGAGCAGTGTCCCCGACTCCTCGAAGCGCACGGCGAGGGCGTTGGGCAGCGGATACAGCGCCGTCTCGGGCTCGACCCCCCGCGCGAGCAGGGTCGCGCGCGCCTCCCACTGCGCGGCGACGGTGTCCTCGAAGAGCGCGTGGCAGGCGGTATCACTCCGGATCAGCTCGGGCTCCACCACGTCGGGGTGACCGGGCACGGTGCGCGACAGCAGCGGGCGCGACCCGGGCACCGTGCGGTGTCGCTGGTCCTGGGAGTCGGCCGTGTGGGAGAGCTTCTTCCGGAACACGTAGTGCGCGTGGGCGAGCGCCCGCATCACCGGGGCGTGGGTGGAGACGTTGAGGCGCTCGAGCCGGTAGCGGTTGACCTCGGGATCCAGGGCCGCCGCCAGCGCCTCGCCGTCGGAGAGATCGGTGCGACCCAGCACGTGACGGACGGCGTCGGCCACGACCTCCGGCGCGCGCGCGCTCCAGTCGACCAGTCGCGACGTGCGGCCGTCGAGCGACTTGTCGAAGGCCTCGGCAGCCGCGGGATCGCCGGGCCCCGCCGGTGCCATCTCCGTCTCGATCACCTCCCCGGCCTCGAGCGGGACGTCGCCGACGCGTCCGAAGAAGCTCGGATCCAGGCGCTCGACCTCCGCCACCATCAGGCCGATCACCTGCGACGCCTCCGCCGGCACGTCGCCGACGCGCGCCATGCGGCGCAGGCGGTGCAGCACCAGACCCGAGATCGTGTAGACCATCGCGGTGTGGCAGGCGACCGGAATCACGTAGCGCGCCGTCTCGATCGCCTTCTTCTCCGCCTCCCGGGCGACGCTGCGGCCGAAGGCGCGGTTCGCGCGGCGCTCGAGGTGCCAGAGGTCGCCCAGGATCGCCCGCGTGATCGGGACGAGCCGCTCGGTCAGCCCGCGGTACGCCTCCCACGCGCCCTCGATCGAAGCCGTGTAGACCGCCCGCGACGCGGCGTCGAGCGACGGCGGCACGTAGGCCGACGGCTCGCCCAGCTTCACGTAGCGCTGGCTCTGCTGCTCGGTGTTGTAGAAGGGAAAGCCGTGCAGCACCGACCACACGAGCTGCCGAGACACGCCGGACAGCTCGAACTCGAAGGTGGCGTGCTGGAAGACGGTGTGGTGGCCACCACCGTAGGTGAGCGGGCCGATGCTCTGGCGCTGCCGCTCGGTCACCTCGTCGGGCGCGACCACCCGCGGCGAATAACAGGTGCGAGCGGCGGCGATCGCGTCGTCGTAGGGCGCTTCGGTGGCGCTGCGCAGGCGGACCTGCGGTCCTCCGTCGATCACCGTCCCGTCGACCTCCCGCCCCCCGGGCCCCTCGACCCGCTGCGCACTCTCGCAGAGATCGGGGGGCGCTGCGAGAGAAAACGTTTACCCATTGTTGCGCGCGTCCGGCCCGGCGCCAGAGCGTCGGGAGGAGTTCGATATCGCACGGCGGCGTTCCTCTTTTGCCTTGCGAACCCGTATGTTTCGGCGCCGCCTCTGCGGCGCGCTGAGGTGACGCGGCGCCGTGCAGATCCCCTTGGCACGCCAATTGCGCGTGATTTTTCGCGTATTCTTGCAACCCCACCGGGAAGCCATGCCCACCGTCTGGATCGTCCACCGCGAGGACCGCGCCCGCGCGGCGCTGGCCCGACTCGCCGCGGCCGCGGACGCGATCGCCGGGCGTCCCTCCGACGGGTCGTTCGACAGCGCCGCCGCCGCCGACGTCGTGGTGCTCGGCCTGTCGGGAGATTGGGAGGAGGAGCTCGAGTTCGCCCACCGCCATCGCGCGCGCCAGGCGCGGGCGCGCTGGCTCCTGATCGGCGACAAGGACCGGGCCGATGCGGCCCGGGCCCTCTTCGACCAGCTCTCCTTCGAGTATCTGCCCTACCCGCCCCGCGCCGACGCGCTGCGCCGCGCCGTGCGCCCCCCGGCGCCCGCACGGCCCCCGCTCTCCCAGCGATCCCAGCGCGAGGCGGTCGCCGCCCGCTTCTCGCGATGGCTCGCCGATCTGGATCTGCCCGAGCTGATGCGCGCCCTCGATCCGCGGCTCGTCGACGTGCCCTTGCTGATCCGCGGCGAGCCGGGCACCGGACGTGCGGCACTGGTCCGCTACGTGCACCACTTCGGCGGCACGGCCGACGGAGCGTTCGCCCATCTGGCCTGCGGCCACGACACCGAGGTGACGGACATCGGGAACGCGCTGGCGGCCGTCGGCCGCGCGCGGCCACGGCTCACGAGCCTCACCGCCTGGCTCGACGAGCCGGGGCGGCTGGCGACGCACGTGCAGCGGGAGCTCGCCGCGTGGCTCGACGCCGGAATCCCTCCCGGCGTGAACGCGCCGGTGCTGCGCTGGCTGACGACCGTCGACTCCAACGACCTGCCGATCGAGGAGGCCCTGGCCCGCGCGGTGGGCACGATCGAGATCCGCTTGCCGGCGCTGCGCGAGCGCCCGGGTCGCATCGAATCGCTGGTGGCGGCGACGACCCGGGCCTGGGCCGAGGCGCACCGCGAGGCACCGCGTCACTTCGACGCGGATGCCCACGCCTTCCTCCAGGAGTACCCGTGGCCCGGGAACCTGCGAGAGCTGGAGGCGGTGGTGGAGCAGACGCTGGCCTCGACCGCGCGCGATCCGGTGCGCGCCGACGACCTGGTGCTCGAGGGGGAGGCGCTCGCCCCGGTCGAGGCCTCCGAGCTGGGAACGCTGCTCCCCGACGACGAGATCGCCGAGCCCGTGGTGATCGCGCAGCCCGAGCCGCCCGGGACCGCGGCCGAGGAGCCGCCGGACACCGAGCCGATCGAGGAGGCCGCGGCGGTACAGAGCGCAGCGATCGGCGCGGGGCCGTGGGTACCGGCGCCGATCGTACACGGCCCGCCGGACCTCCCGGCGGCGGGGCCGCCGCGACCTTCCGGTCGGGCCCTCGACGGCGATCCGGGGCTGCGGCGGCTTGCGCAGTCACTGATCCACCAGGTGCGCAACCCGCTGTCCACGATCCGCACCTTCGCCGACCTGCTGCCCGAGCGGTTCGAGGATCCCGACTTCCGCGCGCGCTTCCCCGAGATGGTTCGCGAGGACGTCGGTCGCATCCACGGGCTGTTGGAGCGGCTCGAGCGGCTCGCCGCGCTCGACGCCCCGGCGCGCGACAAGGTCGACGTGACGGCCCTGCTGGAGACGCTGCTCGAGGAGCGGCGGGACGCCTTCCGCAGCCGACACCTGCTCGTGCTCAAGGAGCTCGACGCCACCCACCCGACCGCGCTCGCCGACCCGGCCCAGCTGCGCCTCGCCTTCGAGGCTCTGCTCGACAAGGCGCTCGCCGTCGTCCCCGACCGCGGAGACCTCTACATCGCCTCGCGGCATCACCAGGGTGGTCCCTCCGAACCGGCGTGGGTGCGCGTGCTGCTGCGCTTCCACGACCCGTCGGTCGTTCGCAGGGAAGCTGCGGAGAACCTGGAGCAGTCCTTCGAGATCCTGATCGCCGAGCTCGTCGTGCGCGCCCAGGACGGCCGCCTCACCTTCGGCGCCAGCGAAGCCGAAGAGCGCGTCCTCGTCGTCGACCTGCCCTCTCCCTGACCGGAGCGGCCTCCGCTCCGAGCGGAACCTTCGCGTGCGGTCGCACGGCCGACGGGGGCCGATCGTCGGTCCGCCGTCGCGCGTGTCCGGAATCGGACATCCAACCGTTGCCGGCACGTGCCGCCACCTTCTGCGGCAGCCCGCATTCTCCGGTTGACGGCGGAGAGTTGCGGCCCGGCCTGCGCATCGCTCGTGCAATCGGCACGCAACTTGCGGCAGGCCCCCGGTCGGCCTCGACGGGGAGGAGCCATGTCCGAGCGCATCAAGGAGACGATTCTCGTCGTGGACGACGAGCGCGGCCCGCGCGAGTCGCTGCGACTGATCCTGGCCCAGTCGTTCCGGGTGCTGGTCGCCAGCACGGCTCACGAGGCGCTCGAGATGCTCCGCACCGAGCCGATCGACATCGTGACCGTCGACCTGAGCATGCCGGGAATGACCGGCCAGGACCTGATGCGCCGCATGCACGACGAGTTTCCCACCGTCGAGGTCATCGTGATCACCGGCTGCGGATCGGTCGCGAGCGCCGCCGAGTCGCTGCGACTGGGCGTCTGCGACTACCTCGAGAAGCCCTTCGACGTGGTGAAGGTGGGCGCGGCGGTCACCCGGGCCCAGTCCCGGCGGCGCGCCCGCACCGGGCTGGTCACCTTCCTCCACGAGCTCGGCGACGTGGTCGGCCACGAAGAAGACGCCCAGGCGATCCTCGAGGAGGTGGAGCGCAGCCAGAACCTGCGCAGCCGCCTCGGAAGCATGCTGGGGGATCGCGCGGCGCAGAAGCTGCACCGCGATCAGGAGGAGGAGCTGCGCACCGTCGAGTTCCTCGAGGTGCTCGCGGAGACGATCGAGACCAAGGACCGGTACATGCGCGGTCACGCCCGTCGCGTTTCCTTCTACGCCGGTCTTCTCGCCGATCGCGTGGGCCTCGTCGGCCGGGAGCAGGAGCAGGTCCGCGTGGCGGGCTTCCTGCATGACCTCGGCAAGGTGGGGGTGCCCACCGAGCTCCTGCTGCGCGAGGGCGCCCTCGACGCCAACGAGCGACGCATCGTGGAGCAGCATCCGATGATCGGCGCGCGGCTGGTGCGGCCGCTTCTGCTGCAGTCCGACCTCACCCTGGCGATCCGGCACCATCACGAGTGGTGGGATGGAACGGGCTACCCCGACGGCCTGTCCGGGGAGGAGATCCCCTACGCCGCCCGGATCGTTTCGATCGTGGACGCCTTCGACGCCATGAGCTCGAACCGCCCCTACCGCAGCGCGCTACGGCGCGAGATCGTGCTCGGAGAGCTCCAGCGCTTCGCCGGCGTGCAGTTCGATCCCGAGCTCGCCAAGGAGTTCGTGGCGCTGCTCGACTCCCACGCCAACGACGTCGACATCACCTTGCTCGCCGACTCCACCCCCATCGATCCGGCGGGGGTCGGCTCGAGCGCGGCGTAGGCCCGACCGATTCGCGGGGAGCCGGTCGCTCCCCCGGGTCTGGCCGGGCCAGTCGCTCTCCCGCCGGGAGAGCTACGCTTCCCGCATGTTCGGCATCGGCATGACCGAGCTGATGGTGATCTTCGTGATCGGGCTCGTCGTGCTCGGCCCGAAGCGACTGCCCGAGCTGGCGCGCTCCCTGGGTCGCAGCTTGGGCGAGTTCCGCCGCGCCTCCAACGAGGTGCGCCGCGAGTTCATGAGCGTGGCCGACGAGGCGAAGATCGACCCGATCTCCTTCGAACCGCCGCCCGAGACGAAGGCGAAGGCGCCGGCAGCCGCCGTCCCCCCGGTGGCCGGGAACACGGGCGAGCCCGAGCCTCCGCGCGATGGATGAGACCAAGCTTCCGCTCACCGTCCACCTCGGCGAGCTGCGCACGCGGATCATCTGGGTCCTGCTGGCCTGGGTCGTCGGCAGCATCGCCGCCTGGGACTTCAGCGACGAGATCTTCGCGCTCCTGCTGGGACCCGCCGTGGACGCTCTGGGAGAAGGGCGCACGCTCCAGGCGATCGCCCCCGCCGAGGTGTTCTTCACCTATCTCAAGTGCGCGCTGCTCGCCGGCTTCGTGTTCGCCACGCCGGTGATCTTCTGGCAGGTCTGGGCCTTCGTGGCGCCGGGCCTCTACCCGAGCGAGAAGAACACGATCGCTCCCTTCGTGATCGTGTCGACCGGTCTCTTCGTCGGCGGCGCCGTGTTCGGCTACACGCAGGTGTTCCCGCTCGTCTTCAAGTTCTTCAACAGCTTCGACAACGAGCTGGTCCAGTCCGCGTGGACGATGCACGAGGTCTTCGCGCTCACGACCCGGCTGTTCCTGGCCTTCGGCGTCGCCTTCGAGCTGCCCGTCGTCGTCTTCTTCCTGTCCGTGGCGGGCATCGTCGACGCGCCCGCGCTGTGGCGGGGCACGCCGTACGCGGTGCTGGTGATCTTCATCGTCGCAGCGATCCTCACTCCCCCCGACTGGGTGAGCCAGGTGCTGCTCGGCATCCCGATGGTCGTCCTCTACCTGCTCGGCGTGGGCGTCGCGTACGTGTTCGGGGGCACCCGCCGATCGGCGGCGCAGGCCGGTACCGAGGCCTGATCCGTCCGGGCCAGCCCGTCAGTCCGCGAGACTCAGCACGCGCGCGGGATCGACGGCGATGAACAGGCCGGTGGCCTCGGCGGTCACCAAGTCCCCGTGCAGCACCCGCCCGCAGCTGGTCACCTTGCGACCGTCGATCCCTTCCACCCAGGCCTCGAAGACGAGCGGAGCGTGCAGCGGCGTGGGCTTGCGGTAGTCGAGGCGCAGCGTCGCGGTCGGGCCGCCAGCACCCGAGAGGATGTTGGCGACGTTGATCACCTGATCGAAGGCCGCCGCCAGCACCGCCCCGTGGACGCACCCCGGCGGACCCTCGTAGGGCGTGTCGAACTCGGCGCGGCCGACCGCCCGGGGCGGCCGCCACGCCATCTCGATCGGCAGCGCAATCGGGTTGTAGAGCCCCAGCACCGGGTCGTAGGGGAACACGTCGTGGGGCTCCTCGGGCGGGCGCAAGGTGCCGTACCGGGGCGGCGGCGCATCGGACAGACCTTCCTCCAGGTCCGACGCGAGCGCGGCGATGCGGTTGGCGGCGGCAGCCGTCCACGATGCGTCGCGCTGGTTGTTGGTGGTGACGCGCACCAGCCGGCGTACCGCGTCCGCCATCGCGCGCAGCTCGCGCTCGCGGCCGGCGACGTTCGCGTGGTTCGAGGCGCGGAAGGGACCCCCGGGCTGGTTCCAGTGCGGCGGGCGGGAGGGGTCGGTCACGGAGAGCTCGCGGCGGCCGTCGGGCGGCTCAACCCGCCGCGTCCACGCCGCGCTCCACCCAGGCACGAATCAGGTGATGGGCGATCGCGGTGGCCGGCGGCAGGCCGAAGTCGCTGCGCCGCCCGTCCAGGGCGGCGCGCAGGGCGTCACGGTCGAACCAGCGCGCCTCCTCCAGCTCGGCGGCGTCGACGCGCAGCTCCTCGCTCTCGGCCTGGGCCACGCAGCCCAGCATCAACGAGCTGGGAAAGGGCCAGGGCTGCGAAGTGAGGTAGCGCACCGCGCCGATGCGGACGCCCGCCTCCTCGAGCACCTCGCGCCGGACCGCGTCCTCGAGGCTCTCGCCGGCCTCGACGAAGCCGGCGAGCGCCGAGAACATCCCCGACGGCCAGCCGATCCCCCGGCCGAGCAGACAGCGATCGCCGCGCGCGACGACGGCGATCGCCACCGGGTCGGTGCGCGGGAAGTGCTCCGCCTGGCAGTCGAAGCACACGCGGTTGCCACCGCCCTGCACGCTGCGCGTGTGGCCGCCGCAGACGGCGCAGTGGCCGTGGCGCGCGTGCCAGTCCACCAGCGTTCGCGCCTGGGCGGCGATCGCCGCGTCGGCCGCCGGCAGGGTGGCCACCACCCCGCGCAGGTCCTCGAAGAACGCGACGTCGGCGATCCCGAAGGTGTCCGCCGGCTTCTCGGCGGCCGACACGTCCACCGCGAAGTGGGCGACGCCGTCCCGGGTGCCGAGCAGCACCGGCTCGGGCGTGTCGAGATCCTCGAAGAACTCGCGTCGCGCCCAGGCCAGAGCGGGCGGATCGCGCTTCACCAGCGGCTTCGTCTGCCAAAGCGGCAGGTAGCGGGTCGCCGGATCGTCGAGGCAGGCCTGGAGCCAGGCCCGGTCGCGGCGGCGCAGGCCCTCGCGGTCGAGCGGGCTTCCGGAGAACGGGATCGGAGCGTCCATCGCGCGCGGGATCCTACCCCGGGCGCTCAGGCGGCGCGCGCCGGGCCCGGCAGCTCGATCTCCGCCTCGCGCAGGGCGCGCAGCACGCGATCGGTCACGTCGCTGGAGAAGCTCTTCTCGTGTCGCGCGTCGAACACGTAGGCCTTCGCCGTGATCTCCACGACGACGCCGATCTGCTCGACCAGCTTCGTCGAGATGATCACGCCGATCGGCTTGCCCAGATAGCAGAAGCGCGAGCTGATCACGGCGTCGCGGACGATGCCCCGGGCTCGCTCGTAGTCCGCGTGCGCCGAGACGTGGAAGGACATGACCACCATGCAGTCGAGCGCGCCGGCGTTCGCGCTCGCCACCGAATCCGTGAGGAACTTGCTGGAGGGGATCGTGACGAGGTTGTCGTCGAGCGTCACCAGGCGGACCGTGCGCAGGCCGATGTCCTTGACCTCGCCGTAGTAGCCGCCGAAGGTGATCCGGTCGCCGACGGAGAAGGGGCGGCTGATCAGGATCGAGAAGCCGGCGACCATGGACTCGGCGACGTCCTTCAGCAGGAAGCCCGCCGCCACCGCCAGCGTTCCGGACAGGGCGAACAGGGCCTGGGCGGACAGGTCGAAGACGCTGCCCACGGCGATCGTCGCTCCCACCGCGTAGATGCCGAAGCCGATGAGCGTCGCCCCCTGCTTGATCGCGAGCCGACGCGCGACCATCCGATCGGCGAGGCCGTTCGCCAACCGGCGCAAGAGCCGCACGATGAGCGCGGCCCCCAGCAGCGTCATGAAGGCCACCGGCAGCGCATCGGGATTGAAGAAGGCCAGGGCCTGCTCGCGCGGCTGCTCCACGGGAGGCACGGCCAGGACGTCCAGGGTGGGCGGCGCGGATGCCGGGGTCTGGAGAGCCGGCGCCGCCGGCGCGGGGGCGGCCGTCGTCGGGTCGGGAGTGGTGGCTTCGTTCATCGCGTTCTCCGGCACGGGGTCATTCGAAGAGCAGATGCTTCTGGCGGAGGGCTCGCAGCACCTGGCGGTAGTGGCTGGCCGAGAGGGTGAAGCGGTCGGAGCTCCCGTCCTTCGGTACCACGAGACCCGCCTCGCTCAGGAACTGGATCGCGAACCGCGCGAGACCTTCGGACACGTTGAGCACCCGCTGCAGCTCGTCCGACGAGAGGTTCTCGTGCTGGCTGATCGCGGCGAGCGCGAACAGCAACTCGTCCGAGAGCTCGTCCAGGACCGCGCTCGAGGGCTCGCGGAAGGTGGACACGCGCAGGCGCCTCTCGCCGATCACGGTCAGCGAGGAGAGCCACAGACGCGTGGCGATGCGCGGATTGCCGCCGCTCGTCTCGCGCAGCAGACGAAAATACCCGTCGGCCCCCTCGATCACCTCGAGGTGGCCGCTTTCGCTGCGATCACCGGCGAGCAGCATCTCGTCGAACTGCACCGAGAAGCCAGTCTGCTGGTTTCGTCGGCGGATCAGGTCGCGGATTTCGTCGGCGCTCCAGCTCGGCATGTCGAGCAGGCGCCGGAAGTAGTGCTGGCGGGAGCGGCTCTCGTTGAGGAAGCGCCAGGTGAAGCTGTTGAAGATCAGGATCCAGAAGATCCGGTTCGAGGTGGCGTTGACCAGCTCGACCAGCGCGTCGTAGGCCCGGTAGCCGCCGACGATGCGCAGGAAGACGTTGTGGGCCTCGTCCAGCAGCATCACCCGCTCGGGGCCGGCGCACAGGCCGTCGATCCACTCCCGGAAGTCGGTGGCGCCGCTCACCGCGAGCACGGGCGAGAGGGCGCGGAAGAGCTCGGCCTCGCCCGCGGGCTTGCCGCGCAAGGTGTGCTGCACCACCACCAGATCGCTCACCTTCCGCGATACGAGGGCGGCGAGCGTGGTCTTGCCCGAGCCCTTCTCTCCGATCAGGGCGATCGACCCCTCGCCGCGGGAGTCACGCCAACGATCCAGCTGATCCACGATCTGGGTGACCACTTCCTCGCGCGGCAGCAGCAGCGCGTCGTCCTCCCCGAGGATCGGCCGCAGCGGGAACTCGCGCAGGTACTCGGGAGGGATCTCGTCCACGTTCCGCGCCGGCGCCTCGTCGCTCTTCGCGGCGCGACGCAACCGCCGTGCGGCGAGCAGCTCGGCCAGGTCGGTCCGGCGCGAGAGCGCGACGATCCTGCGCGCCAACCAGCCGGCGAACAGGCGCAACACGACGAAGGGGGAGAGCGCGAATCCCCAGCGCGACCGTTCCATCCACGCGGCGAGGCGCTCCTCCCGGACGCCACCCGCCGCCTCCGCCACGCCCTTCCAGGCGCGCGCAAGACTCGGACGCCACTCGAAGGCTTCCCACGCCGCCCACACCCCGACCCAGATCAGCGCCACGCCGTCGACCAGCAGCACGATCATGCCCTCGCCGATCACCAGGAGCGCGAGATCGTGGATCGCGGCGGCGATCGCGACGATCAGACCGAGACGCGCGTAGGTGCGGCGCAAGCGCTGCAGCTCGCGCGGCGGCACCTCGATCAGCGCCGGTCTGCCCATCGTGATCCGGCGCGTCGCCCCGAGCAGGATCTGACGGCCGAGCGCGTACCAGAAGAAGGGCATGCCGATCGCGCGCACGAGATGGCCGGCCAGCTCCTCTCCGTCGAGGATGGCGATCACCGCTCGCAGCGCGGGATAGGCGAGCAGTACCGGCAGGACCGACTGGAGCAGACCCGACCAGCGCACCACGGTTCCGACCCGAATGCCGTAACGGCCCCGCGCCACGCGGACGATTCCGCGAACGGCGCCCGTCACCAGGCGTCCGTTGTAGCGGTACGCCAGCCACCAGAGGCCGAAGATCGCCAGCACGCCGAAGACACGAGCGAGCCCGGCGAGCCCGCGCTCGGAGACGAGCAGGGTCCGCAGGTCCGGGGCGTCACCGCGCGCGCGATTCCAGGAGTCGCGCGCCCGCTCTGCCGCCAGTGCGGCCTCGGCGCGCACGTCGCGCAGCAACGTGCGCGAGAACGTGTAGGCCTCGCGGCGCGCGGTGGAGGAGATCTGACCCGAGAGGACCGTCACCACCTCGTTCTCGAACGCGAGCCGCCAGGCGTCCTGGGCCGCGCGACTCGCCCCGATCGCGGTGTCGACGCGGCCGATCAGGTCGCTCACGGACTCCTCGACCGCTGCGGCGTCGGCGACCGTTCCGATCTGCTCGGGATGCACTGCGATCTGCGCCGCCGAAGCGGAGAGCTGGCGCAGCACCTGCTCCTCACCGGCGCTCGGATCGCCCTGGCTGCTCCGCTGCAGGCGACGCTGCTTCTCGAGGTGCTGCATGAACAGCGCGTCCATCCGGTCGCCGCGGTCGGGGGCCAGCAACGTCACGTAGAACTCGCGGCGCAGACCGCGCGCGTCGGTCTCGAGCTCCTCGGCGAGCTCCAGCTCCTCCTCGGCGAGCGCGCGCACCGTGGTGGCGCGGCCGCGGAGCGCCGTCGCCGCCGCGTTCAATCCATTCGCAACGCCGCGCGCCTCGGTCCGGAAGCCCACCAGGGCGCCGGACTGGAGGCGCAGGGAGAGGTCCTGCACCCGGTTCCCGAGCGCATCGATCGCCCCGGCCAGGTCCTTCAGCTCGGCGGTGTGATCGCGCAGGGCGACCCGCGGCTCGGCGATGCCGGGCAGGATGCGCCGGGCTGCCTCGGGCATCTCGCGCATGCGCTCATCGAGGCGAGTCAGGTAGGTGAGTCGCGCGACGGCGAGAGCTCTCCGTACCTCGAGGGCCTCGATCTGCGCTGCCACCGCGGAGATCTGTCCCTCTCGCTCCCTGCCGCGCTGGGCGCGCTCCGCGGCCGCCTCGGGTGCACTCGCGCCTTCGGGCGCGGACGAGGGCTCCGCGGCAGGAGCCGGAGCGGCTTCCGCGGGGGCGGGAGCGGACTCGGTCTGGTCCTTCGTCGCTTCGGCACGAAGCGCGCCGAGGCGTTCGTGCGCTTCCCCGAGCGCGGTATCGATCGACTGCACCTCCGCCTTCAGGGCTTCGACGCGCGTCTCGACGTCCGCCATCTGGTCGAGCCGCGTCGAGAACAGGCTCGACACGGTGATCGAATCCGGCAACGTGCCGCGCAGGATCGCGGTGAGCGCGTCGAGGACCTCGGGCGATGGCGGCTCGGTCGCCGCAGGCGGCGCCGGACCCGACGGCGCCGCCTGCTGCGCGCCCGTCCCGCCGGGCAGGATCAGCCCCAGCAGAGCCCCCGCCACCAGGAGACGCGCGAGCGCGTTGCGCCGGTCGGAAAGAGGGATCCCCCTCACGACGCGCGCGACTCCGCGATCCGCGGGCGCAGCAGACGCTCGACGATCGCCCCGCGCGCCGCCGCCGCGTCGACGGAGGTCGCCACCCGCATCGCGCGCCCCCCCGCGATCTCCCGGGTCCGCAGGGTGCCCTCCTCCACGGCCGTCCGGATCCCGAGCGCCTCGAAGCCGAGGGAACGCCCGTCGATGCACGCGAGCACCGTCAGCGGATCGTGCAGGAAGGAGACGTTGTCGTCGTCGGGCGTGCCGCCCAGACCGGTGAAGATGTCGCGCTGGACGGGGTCCCAGATCCGGATCTGGCGGGCGAGCTCGCGCGCCAGGGGACCGGCCGCCTCCAGAGCCGCGAGATCGCCGCGGGTGAGCCAGGTCTGGAGGGTCACGTCGGCCGTCACGAGGGTGATCGGGAAGTCGGCGTTCAGCACGGCGACACTCGCCTCGGGATCGGAGCAGAGGTTGTAGTCCACGCCGAAGGGACAGACGAAGCCGCCGAGTCGCGCCTCCCGGACGTGGCCTCCCATCACGGTCAGGCCCGCGACGCGCCGGGGCAACTCCGGATCGAGGGCGAGGGCGTGGGCGAGGTTCGTCAGGGGACCCACGGCCGCGATCTCGAGCCCGGGGATCTCCCGGGCCGAGCGCACGATCCGCTCCGCGGCGGGCTCCTCCGAGATCGGCGCCAGCGGAGCGGCGGCGACGCACCGCTGTTCGTGCCCGAACCAGTTGTAGACCGACGCGGGCCGGGCGATTCCGGCGGCCGCGCCGACGCACACCTCCACGTCGTGGCGACCGGCGAGACCCAGCAGCGACGCCGCGATCCGCGCCCGCTCGCGCGGACGCGCCGAGACGGTCGTCACCGCCACCAGGTCGAGGGCGTCGGGCGAGTGCAGGATCAGTCCCAGCGCGACCGCGTCGTCGCAGTCGCTCCCGATGTCGGTGTCGAAGAGAAGCGG